>NZ_JACBGN010000255.1 GCF_013401435.1 Streptomyces sp. BR123 | reverse complement strand
GGATTCCCCCGCCCCGCGGGGGAATCCGGTGCACCGCCGCCAGGGGGCTCGTCCCCCGTCCAGACCGGAAAGACCATGGCTTCCACCACACCCACCCAGATAGACACGCCTCCGCCTGTCTCCGCGAGCGGAAAGCCCACCGGCCGCGCCGGTGACAAGATCTTCCTGGGCCTCTCCAAGGGCTCCGGGATCCTGCTCCTGGTGATCATGGCGTCGATCGCCGCCTTCCTCACCTACCGCGCCTCGATCGCACTGTCGGAGAACGAGGGCAACTTCCTCACCACCTTCGACTGGAACGCGTCGGCGAACCCCCCTGTCTTCGGCATCGCCGTCCTGCTCTTCGGCACCGTCGTCAGCTCGATCATCGCGATGGCCATCGCGGTTCCGATCGCTGTCGGCATCGCCCTGTTCATCTCGCACTACGCGCCGCGCAAGCTGGCCGCCCCCCTCGCCTACGTGGTCGACCTGCTGGCCGCCGTGCCGTCGATCATCTACGGCATCTGGGGCGCCCTCTTCCTCGTCCCGCAGCTGGCCGGACTGAACCTCTGGCTCGACGAGTACCTCGGCTGGACGTACGTCTTCGACAAGTCGCAGGTCGGCGTCGCCCGCTCGCTCTTCACCGTCGGCATCCTGCTCGCGATCATGATCCTGCCGATCGTGACCAGCGTCAGCCGCGAGGTCTTCCTCCAGGTCCCGCGCATGAACGAGGAGGCCGCCCTGGCCCTCGGCGCGACCCGCTGGGAGGTCATCCGGATGTCGGTGCTGCCCTTCGGCCGGTCCGGCGTCATCTCCGCCTCCATGCTCGGCCTCGGCCGCGCGCTCGGCGAGACCATGGCCGTCGCCACCGTCCTCTCCCCGAGCTTCCTCATCTCCGGGCACATCCTGGACCCGGGTGGCGGCACCTTCGCCCAGAACATCGCCGCGAAGTTCGACGAGGCCAACGAGTTCGGCCGGGACGCGCTGATCGCCTCCGGTCTCGTCCTCTTCCTCCTCACCCTGCTGGTCAACGGCGCCGCGCGCATGATCATCGCGCGCCGCAAGGAGTACTCGGGGGCGAACGCCTGATGAGCCACGCAGTCCAGGACCGCCCCACCCGGGCCGACCGGTCCCCCTCCTCCGGCAGCCTCACCCGAGGCGGCCTGCCCCGCTGGGCCCCCGCCGGCATCGCGGTGCTCTCCGCCGTCCTCGGCTCCGGCACCGGCCTCGTCTTCGGCCTCCAGAGCAAGATCCAGTGGGGTCTGATCGCCGCCCTGCTGTTCGTCGGCATCACCTACGGCTCCAGCGCCGTGATCGAGAACAGCCGCCAGGCCAAGGACCGCGTCGCGACGTCCATGATCTGGGTCTGCTTCCTGCTCGCGGTCGTCCCGCTGCTGTCGCTGATCTGGACCACCGTCAGCCGCGGCATCAAGGTCCTCGACGGCAACTTCCTCAGCCACTCGATGAACGGCGTGACCAGCTTCGAGCCCGGCGGCGGCGTCTACCACGCCCTGCTCGGCACCATCGAGCAGATCGCGCTGGCCACCCTGATCGCCGCCCCGATCGGCCTGCTGACCGCCGTCTACCTGGTCGAGTACGGCAAGGGCAAGCTCGCCAAGGCCGTCACGTTCTTCGTCGACGTCATGACCGGCATCCCGTCCATCGTCGCGGGCCTTTTCATCCTGACGACCTGGAACCTGATGCTCGGCTTCGGCCCCTCCGGCTTCGCCGGCGCGATGGCCCTGTCGATCCTGATGATGCCCGTCGTGGTCCGCTCCACCGAGGAGATGCTCAAGCTCGTCCCGAACGAGCTGCGCGAGGCCGCCCTCGCCCTCGGTGTGCCGAAGTGGCGCGTGATCCTCAAGGTGGTGCTCCCCACCGCCGTCGGCGGCATCGCCACCGGCCTGATGCTGGCCGTCGCCCGCATCGCCGGCGAGACCGCCCCGATCATGCTGCTGGTCTTCGGCTCCCAGCTGATCAACGGCAACCCCTTCGAAGGCGCCCAGTCCTCGCTCCCCCTGTATATCTGGGAGCAGTACAAGGTCGGCAGTGACGCCTCCTACGACCGGGCATGGGCCGCAGCGCTCGTCCTGATCGCCTTCGTCATGATCCTGAATCTGGTGGCCCGGGGCATCGCCCGCTGGAAGGCCCCGAAGACCGGTCGCTGACGCGACTGTACGAAAGCGAAGTGACCCTCATGGCCAAGCGAATCGACGTCAGCGGCCTGTCCGCCTTCTACGGCAACCACAAGGCCATCGACGACATCTCGATGACCGTCGAGCCCCGCTCCGTGACCGCCTTCATCGGCCCGTCCGGCTGCGGCAAGTCCACCTTCCTGCGCACCCTCAACCGGATGCACGAGGTCACCCCCGGCGGCCGCGTCGAGGGCAAGGTGCTCCTGGACGACGAGAACCTGTACGGCCCCGGCGTGGACCCGGTCGCGGTCCGCCGCACGGTCGGCATGGTCTTCCAGCGCCCGAACCCCTTCCCCACCATGTCGATCTTCGACAACGTGGCGGCGGGCCTGCGCCTGAACCGCACGCACAAGAAGTCCGACCTCGCGGACGTCGTCGAGCGGTCCCTCAAGGGCGCCAACCTGTGGAACGAGGTCAAGGACCGCCTGAACAAGCCGGGCTCCGGCCTCTCCGGCGGCCAGCAGCAGCGCCTGTGCATCGCCCGCGCCATCGCGGTCGAGCCCGACGTCCTGCTGATGGACGAGCCCTGCTCGGCCCTCGACCCGATCTCCACCCTCGCCATCGAGGACCTGATCGGCGAGCTGAAGGAGCGCTTCACGATCGTCATCGTGACGCACAACATGCAGCAGGCCGCCCGCGTCTCGGACCGCACCGCGTTCTTCAACCTCGCGGCGGTCGGCCAGCCCGGCAAGCTCATCGAGATCGACGACACGGACCGCATCTTCTCCAACCCGTCCGTCCAGGCGACCGAGGACTACATCTCGGGCCGCTTCGGCTGAGCCACAGACCGCGGCCCTGCCGCACGGACGTCCTGCGGTGCTGCATGGCGGTGCCACCGCAAGGCGAAGGGCCGGCTCCCCCGGGTGGGGGAGCCGGCCCGATTCCGTGTCCGCCGCCGTACGGGCCGCCGGGCCCCGTACGGCCGCCCGCCTACACGAGGGCCAGGTCCACGATCCAGAAGCACAGGGCGGCGACGAGGGCTGCGGCCGGCATGGTGATGAACCAGCCCAGGACGATGTTCTTGGCGACGCCCCAGCGGACCGCGTTGACCCGCTTGGTCGCGCCCACGCCCATGATCGCCGAGGTGATCACGTGGGTGGTGGAGATCGGCGCGTGGAACATGTAGGACGCCGTGTACATGATCGACGCGCCCGTGGTCTCCGCGGCGAAGCCCTGCGGCGGGTCCAGCTCGATGATCTTGCGGCCCAGGGTGCGCATGATGCGCCAGCCGCCCGCGTACGTACCGAGCGACAGCATCACCGCGCACGCCACCTTGACCCAGGTCGGGATCGGGGCGCCGGGCTTCTCGATGTCAGCGATGACCAGCGCCATCACCACGATGCCCATGGTCTTCTGGGCGTCCTGCAGACCGTGGCCGAGGGCCATGCCGGCCGCCGAGACGGTCTGGGCGACGCGGAAGCCGCGCTTGGCCTTGTGCGGGTTCGACCGGCGGAACAGCCACATGATCACGACCATGACCAGGTAGCCGACGAGGAGGCCGACGACCGGGGACAGGAACATCGGGATGACGACCTTCTCCAGGACGCCCGACCAGATGACCCCGATCCCGCCGGCCAGCGCCGCCCCCACCATGCCGCCGAACAGGGCGTGCGAGGAGGAGGAGGGAAGGCCGAAGTACCAGGTGACCAGATTCCAGACGATGGCCCCGACCAGCGCGGCGAACAGGATCCACATGCCCGTTTTGCCCGTGGGGGTCTCGATGAGCCCCTCGCTGACGGTCTTGGCCACGCCGCTGCCCAGGAAGGCGCCGGCGAGGTTCATCACCGCGGCCATCGCGAGGGCGGCGCGCGGGGTCAGCGCGCGGGTCGAGACCGAGGTCGCGATCGCGTTCGCCGAGTCGTGGAAACCGTTGGTGTACGTGAAACCGAGCGCGACACCGATGGTCACGATCAGAGCGAAGGTGTCCACCGGGTTCAGGACTCCTTGACCGCGATGGTCTCCACCGTGTTCGCCACGTGCTCGAACGCGTCGGCGGCCTCTTCGAGCACGTCGACGATCTGCTTGAGCTTCAGCACCTCGATGGCGTCGTAGTTGCCGTTGAAGAGCTGGGCGAGCAGCTTGCGGTGGATCTGGTCGGCCTGGTTCTCGAGGCGGTTGACCTCGATCCAGTACTCGGTCAGATTGTCCATCGTGCGCAGGTGCGGCATGGCCTCGGCGGTCAGGTCGGCCGCCCGGGCCAGGACCTCGATCTGCTGCTCGACGCCCTTGGGGAGTTCTTCGATGTTGTAGAGGACCACCAGGTCGACGGCCTCTTCCATGAAGTCCATGATGTCGTCGAGCGACGAGGCGAGGGCGTAGATGTCCTCGCGGTCGAACGGCGTGATGAAGGAGGAGTTCAGCTGGTGGAAGATCGCGTGGGTGGCGTCGTCCCCCGCGTGCTCGGCCGCACGCATCCGCTCCGCGATCTCGGCCCGGGCGGAGGGATCCGCTCCGAGCAGTTCCATCAGGAGCTTCGAGCCCGTGACGATGTTGTCCGCGGATGCGGCGAACATGTCGTAGAAGCTCGTCTCCCTGGGGGTCAGACGAAATCGCACGTGGGGTCCTCGGGGTGCATCGGATTCGGTCAGGCTGATGCTAGGCGTATACCCCGGCCACGGCTAACCGGCCATTGCTCCGTGTCCTCCATCAGGCAGAGTGAGGACCGCGGACCGCTGCCCCGACCGGTCGGAGCCCGCTACCCTATACCCATCGGGGGTATCCACCCTCGTTCCGGACCACGGGAGGACCCATGACGGCCATCGAGGCGGAAGGCTCCGGAGCCGGCGTCGCCCCCGGCACGGCCCCCGGCGCTGCGGTGCACGGGTATCACCACCGGAAGGACGAGCACCTCAAGCGGCTGCGCAGGATCGAGGGGCAGATCCGGGGCCTGCAGCGGCTCGTGGACGAGGACGTCTACTGCATCGACATACTCACGCAGGTCTCGGCGAGCACGAAGGCCCTGCAGTCCTTCGCGCTCCAGCTGCTGGAGGAACACCTGCGGCACTGCGTCGCCGACGCGGCGGTCAAGGGCGGGGCGGAGATCGACGCGAAGGTCGAGGAGGCGACGAAGGCGATCGCGCGGCTCCTGCGGACCTGACCGGCGCGGATCGGGAACCGGGCGGCGGGCGCGGGCCTCGGTCCGGTCGGGCGCGGGCCTCCGGGCGGCGGGCCCGGGCCTCCGTCCGGCGGGCCCGTGCGTCGCACAGGGTCGGCCGACGCGGGCCGCGGCCCGTGCTCCGACCGGAGGGAGCAGGCCTAGCGGGCGAAGCCCATCAGGACCTCGTCGATCCGGTCCTGGCTGAGCCTCTCCTCGTCCGCCGCGGAGGCCGCGATGATCAGCTCGCCGCACAGCTCGATCTCGGCGAGCGCCACGTGGTCCTGCACCGTCGTACCGCCAGCGGGAGTCACGCGTGTCACCTCAATCTACCGCCATCGGACGGGGGACGTGGGCCTGCGGTCTCCCAGGGTAGGGAGGGCGGGGCGCTGTGCGCATGACACGGATGGACCATTTCCGGATACCCCCCATGGCCCGTCCGCGCCGCCCGGGTACCGCCCGCCCGGCTAGTCGGCGATCTTCCCGGCGTAAATGTCCCCGCTTGCGGGCAATACGACGTTCACCGGCGTCCCGAACCCGTAGAGCAGCGTGGTCGAGGAGACATCGATCACGCCATTGTTGACATAGGTGAACCGGTGTCGGACCTTCCGCAGCCGCCCCTGCTCGTCGACGTAGGCGTCGAAGGGCACGGTGTCCTTGCTGAACCCTTTCGCCGCTGCCTCCAAGGCCCCCTTGACCGCCGGGGAGGCGCTTTGCGCGGCCCGCCCGATGTCGGTGGTCCCCTGGTAGTGCCGCACCTTCTCCCCGGCCAGCTCGGTCTCGCCCATGTACCGGACCTCCTGCGCCCCGCGCAGCAGCTCGGCCGCGGCCTGCGGGTCGGTCGCCCCGCCGGTGACCAGGTTCCCGTCGGCGAGGCCGGCCACGTCGACCCGGACCCACTTGTCGGCGGGTACCCCCGCGCCGCGGTTCTTCATGTACAGGGCGCCGGGCACGAGCAGCTCGGTGATGGGCCGGTGCTCCGCCTTGCCGGCGGCGTCGGCCGGGAGCATGACCAGGAGCTGGCCCATCCGGTTCCTGAAGTCGACGCCGCCCTCGCCGCGGATGGTGACCCGGGTGCCTCCGGTGGCCATCTCCATCGCCGTACGGACCCGGGCGCTGCCCGTCCTGGCCAGCGCGTCCGCGGCCGCGCGGACCGTGGCCGCCGGGTCGGCCCGGGGCCGGTCGTCGCCCGCGGTGGCCCCGCCACCGCAGCCGCTCATCGCGGCGAAGGTCGCGGCCATGCCGGCGGCGAGCACCGCCTCACCCGCCCGCCCGCGCCGCCACCCGTGCTGGTGCACCACCATCGCCTGCCAACCCCCAATGCATGACCGCTGATCGACCGAGGCCCCCACCCGCTCCGGATAACGAGGTCAGCGGTTTCCCGTCACGGCCGCCCCAGCGGTCGCCGCGCTCCCGGGGCCGCTCCGGCCCCCCGGTACCGTGGTGCCGTGGACCCGCACACCGAGGCGCCGCCCGCCCCCCTGCCCGACAGCGTTGCGCTGCCCCGCCCGGCGGAAGAGCCCTCCGCCGACGACACCCACACCGCCGACACCACCGAGCGCGGCTCGTTCTGCCTGGCCGTGTGCACCTGCGGCTGGAGAGGGCCCGCCCGCCGCTCCCGGGACCTGGCCCGCAAGGACGCCGCCGGGCACACCGCGGGGTAGCGGCCGCCGCGCCGCCCGCCGTCGCCCGTTCGGACACTCCCGACTGGCCGTGCCGTCCGCGTACCGATGCGCTGGAGGCATGCCAGGACCCGCACCCCGCCTCGCGGCCCTCCTCTGGGCCCTGCTGATCGCGCTCACCCCTGCCGCCGCGGTCGCCGCGGCCGTCGCCCGGCAGCCTGCCGCGGCCCGGCCGACGGGCACGGACCGGCCGACGGGCAGCGCGGACGGCCCCGCCGATGTGGCCCTGGCCGTCGGGCTGACCGGCACCGCGGCCCTCGCCACCGGCCTGTGGCTGCGCTCCCGCCACCGCCGTGACGCGGCGTCCGATGTCGGCGCGCGGGCCGAGGGCGGCGACCCGTGACGCCGCGGCCCCGGCCGACGGCGGTGCTGGTGTGCTTCGGGATGGCGGCGCTGTGCCTGCTGGCAGCCGTCCTGGTCGCCGCATGGGACGCCTACGGGCACTCCTGAGCCGGAAGCGGCCCCGCGGGCCCGCCCGCGGCGAGCCGGTGCCGTCAGGCGGCGAGGTCCTTGTCCCGCGTACCGGCGTCGGCCGCCTCCCGGTCGGCGAGGTCCACCGGACAGGGCCGGGCCCGGTGACCGGCACGGACCAGCCGCCCCAGCCGCGGGGAGCGGGCCACCGCGCGCACCACCGGAGTCAACAGCGCCATCCCGAGCGGGGCGAGGACGAGGACGACGGCGGCGCCGAGGGCGAAACCGCCGATGACGTCGGTCGGGTAGTGGACGCCCAGGTAGACGCGGCACACGCCCTCGACGAGGGCCAGGCCGATCCCGATGAGGCCGAACTTGCGGCGGACGAGGAAGAGGCCGATGCCCAGCGCCATGGTGAGGGTGGCGTGGTCGCTGACGAAGGAGAAGCCGTGCAGGCCCAGCCCCGGCTCGATCACCTGCAGCCCGCTGTGCTCGTCGAAGGGGCGGGGGCGGGCGACCAGCCGGCGCAGCGGGACGTTCGCGAGCAGCGCGAGGGCGGCCGCGAGGGGCGCCCACACGAGAGCGGCGAACGACTCGGCGGCCGAGGTCTCGTCCTGCCGGCGCGCACCGCGCCAGCACCACAGCACGAGGAGCACCAGGGCCAGGGGGATGCCGTAGTCGCCGACCAGGGCGACGGCCCGGTCGACAGCCGCCGGGGCATGCCGGGCCAAGGCGTTGACGTCGTACAGCAGGCTGACATCCAGGTTCGACCCACCGGTTGCGAGTGCAGCCATGGCGATGCGGCACCTTGCCCTTGCTCGGTTCCCTTCGGACGCACCCGTGTGTGCGCCCCGTGAACCCCCCCTTGTGATCCTTCCCCGTGTTCATGGAACGCCCGTTCTGTCAGTGCGGTTCCACTCCCCACGGGATGATCACGGCAACGTTATCCAAGAGTGATTCACCGTCGCAGCTCAGGGCCATGACCTGACCCAGTGTCATCAGGGCGTCTGGGCAGCGGCGGTGCGGTCGGGAAGCGCCTCTGCACCGTCCTTGGTGACCCTCGTCGCACCGAAGTAGTCGGGCGTGTCGATCTTGTCGAAGCGGATCACGGCGCCGGTGTACGGGGCGTTGATCATGTAGCCGCCGCCCACGTAGAGCCCGACGTGCCGGATCTCCCGCGAGTTCGTCAGATCGTCGGAGAAGAACACCAGATCGCCGGGGAGCAGCTCGTTCCGCGCGGGATGCGATCCGGCGTTGTACTGGTCGTTCGCCACGCGCGGCAGCGTGATCCCCACCGACTCGTACGCCGCTTTGGTCAGCCCCGAGCAGTCGAACCGCCCGTCCTGGTCGGGCGTTCCGTTGCCGCCCCACAGGTACGGCGTCCCCAGCTGCTTCTGAGCGAAGTAGATGGCCCCGGCGGCCTGCTGGGAGGGAGCGACCCGCCCGACCGGCTTCTCGAAGCTCTTGGCAAGGGTCGTGATGGCCTTCACGTACCCCTGCGTCTCGCGGTACGGCGGTACGCCCTGGTGCTTGAGCACCGCGCCCGGGCCCGCGTTGTAGGCCGCGAGCATGTTGGCAACCGGGTCGCCGGGGACGTTCTTCACGTCCTTGGCGAGGGTGCAGTCGTACGAAGCCGCCGACGGGATCGCGTCGTTCGGGTCCCAGATGTCGCGGTCGCCGTCACCGTCCCCGTCGATGCCGTGCGTCGCCCACGTGCCCGGGATGAACTGGGCGATGCCGCGGGCATCGGCCGGGCTGACGATCGTGGGGTTCCAGCCGCTCTCCGAGTACAGCTGCGCCGCGAGAACCGCCGGGGAGAGGGTGGGGCACAGCACGCCCCACTTCTGCACCAGCGCCTGGTACTTGGCCGGCACCGCCCCCTTGGTCAGACCCAGGGCGCGGCCGCCCCCGCCCGCGATCCCCGCCGCCGCCGAGTACGTGCCGACCACGAGGAGGGCGAGGAAGCACAGGCACACCCCGAAGCCGATCCCGCCGATCACCCAGAATCTGCGCACCCGTCAACCCTCCCCCATCGGACAGACTTTCACAGGGATTCACCGGTACGTGTCGGAATCATCCCTTTTGCGGACCCGAATCGAAGCCGTCGCACACCACGCTCTTGTGTTGGGTATCCGAGACGGCGTGCCGGAACACCACCGTCCACCCACCCGGATCCTGCGCCAGCGGCGGCGCGGGCACCCGTTTGCCGTCCAGCTCCATCGAGAAGTCGTCCGGGTAGAGGGCGTACTTCCACTGGGTCTCGTCCCCCTCGTACAGGTCGCGGGCCCTGGCCACGAAGCCGAGCTGGCGGTTGTCGGTCGCCTCCGTGGACCGGCCGCCCGCGTCGACCTCGTGCTGCGGCTTGACCGCGACCGCCACGTAGTACGGCGGCGCGTCGGCGACCTCGTACTTCAGCCGGAAGCCGATCCGGACCCGGCCCGGCTGCAGCTCCTTCAGGTAGTCGCTCTCCGCCGTCGTCACCGAGGTCTGGAAGTTCGCGAGAGCGGGCTCCTCCACGACCGGGTTGTGGCACTGCTTCAGGATCGGGTTGTAGTCGTCCGGGTTCGGGGCCGTCTGCTTGATGAACACGGGCGGCCCCGCCGGCGACTGCGCCGCCGCCGACGGCGCAGCCGACCCCTGGCCGGACGGCGCCTGACCCCCGGGCACCTGCCCCGACGCACCCGGGGACGGGCTCTGCCCCGCCGGACCCTGCGCCGACGGGTCGGCGGCCTTGCCGTCCCGCCCGCCGCCGATCGGCGTCAGCTGCCACAGCGCCACGCCGCCCAGCACGGCCAGCGCCGCCCCCGCGGCCACCCAGCCCGCCACCCGC
>NZ_JACBGN010000254.1 GCF_013401435.1 Streptomyces sp. BR123 | reverse complement strand
CTCCCTCCCCCACCCCAACTGACCATTTTTGGCACCCTTGTGCCGGTTTGGAACTGTCATCATGCTCAAGAAGTTCATGTCGAAGCGCGTTCGGATCGCCACCGGAATGCTCTGCGCCACCATCGCCGCCACCACGCTGTCCATGAGCGGCGCGCACGCCGCCGACGAGACGGACCTGCACGGTGAACTCCCCGCCCTGACCCTGGAGGAGATGGGCCTGCCGGGCGAGTACGGCGCCATGCCGATGGCGGCCGCCGCGTCCCTCGGCCGTCCCACGTTCCAGATGCCGTTCAAGTGCGGCGAGACCTGGTACGGCGACTCCCGCTCGTACCACAGCCCCTCCCCCCACGCCATCGACTGGACGCAGGGCGGCTCCACGGTGAACTCCCCCGTGGTGGCCAGCGCCGGCGGCGTCGCGCACATCAAGGACAAGGGCGCGAGGAGCTACGGCAAGTTCGTCGTCATCGACCACGGCAACGGCTGGAGCACGCTGTACGCGCACCTCAACGGCTTCAACGTCCGCGAGGGCCAGCGGGTGACCACCGGCCAGCAGAGCCGGCCGGGGGCGGCCACAGGGCAGGGCCCCCATCCGCGACACGCACTGGAACCGCTCCTGGGCTCGGCCGTGCGCCTGTCGATCGTCGCGGCTCTCGCGGGTGTGGAGAAGGCCGAGTTCGGCTACGTGCGGGACCTCGTGGAGATCACGGACTCCGCGCTGTCGAAGCAGGTCACGCGCCTGGAGGAAGCGGGCTGGGTGGCCGTCGAGAAGGGGCATGTCGGCCGTCGGCCGCGGACCTGGCTGCGTCTGACCGAGGACGGTGCGGCTGCCTACCGGCGCCACATCGCCGCATTGACGGCGATCGCGGGCCCCTTGCACTGACCGCCCGGAACCGCGATCCGGCCGCCGACGGCACGCTCGGCGCAGTTCCCCGCGCCCCTCAGGGGCGCGGGGAACTGCGCTACCGGCACCCACCGGCCCGCGGTTTCATGACAGGACGCCCAGCGGAGCGCACGGTCCCGGCCTCGCTCGGGGCTGACCCGGCGGCAGACCCCGCGCCGGGGGCGGGACGGCCCGCCCCCGGCAGCGGCTCCTACTCCGTCTCCCCCGCCAGCAGCAGCTTCTTCTGCGGCTTGCCCATGGCGTTGCGCGGCAGCGACGCGACGAACCGCACCTCGCGGGGCCGCTTGTGGACGGACAGGTGCGCGGCCACGAAGTCCGTCAGCTCGGCCCCCGTCACGCCCTCCGCGACGACGAACGCGACGATCCGCTGCCCCAGGTCCGCGTCGGGGACACCCACCACCGCCGCCTCGCGTACCCGCGGGTGGTCCAGCAGCGCGTTCTCGATCTCCCCCGCGCCGATCCGGTAGCCACCCGACTTGATCATGTCGATGGAGGCCCGGCCCACGATCCGGTGCACCCCGTCCGCCTCGTCGACGGCCGCGATGTCGCCGGTCCGGAACCATCCGTCCTCCGTGTACGCCGCTGCCGTGGCCTCCGGACGCCCGAGGTACCCCTGGAACAACGTCGGCCCGGTCAGCTGGAGTTCGCCGATCTCCGCACCCGGCTCGGCCGCGATACGGGTGCGGATGCCCGGCAGCGGCGTGCCGACCGTCCCGGGCCGCACCTCGCCGCCGGCCCGCCCGCTCACCGTGATCAGCGTCTCCGTCATCCCGTAGCGTTCCACGGGTCGCAGCCCGGTCAGCCGCTCCAGGTCCCGGAAGACCGGCGCGGGCAGGGCCGCGCTGCCCGACACCAGCAGCCGCGCCCCGGACAGGGCGCCCGCCGCCTGCGCATCGGCAGCAATACGGGACCACACCGTCGGCACCCCGAAGTACAGGCTGCCGCCGGCCGCCGCGTACGCCTCGGGCGTCGGCCGCCCGGTGTGCACGAGGCGGCTGCCGGTCCGCAGGGCCCCGAGCACGCCGAGCACCAGCCCGTGCACGTGGAACAGCGGCAGCCCGTGCACGAGGGTGTCCTCCCCGCTCCACTGCCAGGCCTCGGCGAGGGCGTCCAAATCGGCGGCGATCGCCTCGCCGGTCAGGACGACGCCCTTGGGCGCGCCCGTGGTCCCGGAGGTGTACAGCACGAGCGCCGGATCCCCGGGCGCGCCGCAGGAGCCCGCGGGCGCCGCCGAGCCCGAGGACCGGCGCGCGAAGTCCACGTCGACCAGGACCGCCCCGGAGTCCCGCAGGATGTGGTCCCGCTCCGCGGGCCCCGCGTCGGGCGGCAGCGGTACGAACGGCACCCCCGCCAGCAGCCCGCCGACCACCGCGGCCACCGTCTCCAGCGATGCCGTCGCGGTCACCGCGAATGCCCGCGCCCCGGCCACGTCGGCGGCCACCGCCCGGGCCGCGCCGAGCAGTTCCTCGTACGAGGCGGTCCGCCCCGCGACGGCGACCGCGTCCTTGCGGTCCCCGTACACCCCGTCCAGCGCGGTCAGCACGCCCAGCCTCCTGCGATCACGTCACGTCACCCTCACCCAGCGGTCCAGGAGCCCAGGCTAAGGCGCCCGGGGGTGGCCGCGGGCGGCTCCCGGCCATAAGTTGATCACCGCGGGGCAGGAGCGGCGGCCCCGCAGAAAAAAATCCCGAGAAAATCCACCGCAGATGTCGAGGGCTCGCAGCCCGCTCCGACCGAAGGGTGAGAGCACGCCGAAGGGGCGCGCACGACGGGAAGGACACCCCGGACATGAAGTACGTCGCGATGATCTACGGCAACCAGGCCAAGTGGGACTCCTTCCCTGCCGAGGCCTGGCCCGAGGCGATCGCCAAGCAGGATGCGTTCAACCGGAAGTACCGCGAGAGCGGCCACCTGATCGGCGCGTACGGCCTCGCGGACGCGGCCGCCGCGCAGCTCGTACGCCGCGAGAACGGTGCGCCCGCGGTCACCGACGGCCCGTACCTGGAGACCAAGGAGTACGTGGCCAGCTTCTACCTGCTCGACTGCGAGAGCCTGGAGGAGGCCCAGCGAATCGCCGCGGACATGCCGTTCGCCGACGTGGAGCCGGTGGAACTGTGGCCCGTCCTGCACGAGGCAGCGGCGGATCTGTGACCGACCTGCCCGACCGGACCGGCCTGCCCGACCGGACCGACCGGACCGACCGGACCGGCCTGCCCGGCCTGGCCCCCGGGACCGAGGGCCTCACCGGCGAGCCCGAGGCCCTCCCCCGCGGGCCCGGGGACCTGCTGCGCGAGCTGGCGCCGCAGGTCCTCGGCGCCCTCGTCCGCCGCCACGGCCGCGGTGCCTTCGACGCCTGCGAGGACGCCCTGCAGGAGGCGCTGCTCGCCGCGGCCACGCGCTGGCCGCAGACCGGCCTGCCGGACAACCCGCGCGGCTGGCTGGTCACCGTGGCCTCCCGCCGCCTGGTGGACGAGGTGCGCAGCGAGTCCGCCCGCCGACGCCGCGAGGACGCGCTCGCCCTGGCCACCCCGCAGGCTGCCCTGCTCGCGCCCGCCGCCGACGCCGATCCCGTCGCGGACCGGGACGACTCACTGGCCCTGCTCTTCCTGTGCTGCCACCGGGACCTGTCGCCCGCGAGCCGGATCGCCCTGACGCTGCGCGCGGTGGGCGGCCTGTCCACCGCGCAGATCGCGGCCGCGTTCCTGGTGCCCGAGGCGACGATGGCGCAACGCATCAGCCGCGCCAAGCAGACGGTCAAGGCGTCCGCGGCCGCCCTCACCCTGCCGCAGGGCGCGGAGCGCGCGGAGCGGCTCACCGAGGTACGGCACGTGCTGTACCTGGTCTTCAACGAGGGCTACACGGCGACCGGCGGCCCGGACCTGACGGCGCCGGAGCTGTCCGCGGAGGCGATCCGGCTGACCCGGATGCTGCACGGCCTGCTGCCCGGCGACGCCGAGACGGCCGGCCTGCTCGCCCTGATGCTGCTCACCGATGCCCGCCGCCCGGCCCGCACCGGCCCGCACGGCGAGCTCGTGCCGCTCGCCGAGCAGGACCGCGGCCGCTGGAACCGCGCCCTGACCGCCGAGGGCCTGGACCTGATCGCCCGTACGCTGCCGCGCGGCGAGCCGGGCCCGTACCAGGTCCAGGCGGCGATCGCCGCCGTGCACACCGAGGCCGAGGACGCCGGCGCGACCGACTGGCCGCAGATCCTCGCCCTGTACGAGCTGCTGGAGCGGTTCGGCCCGAACCCGATGGTCACCCTCAACCGGGCGGTCGCCGTCAGCGCCGTCCACGGCCCGGCAGCCGGGCTCGACCTGCTGGCGCGGCTGGAGCAGGACAAGCGCATGGCGGGCCACCACCGGCTGCTCGCCACCCGCGGACACCTGCTGGAACTGCTGGGCCGGCACCCGGCCGCCGCGGACGCCTTCCGCGCCGCGGCCCGCCGCACCGCCGGCGCCCCCGAGCGCCGCCATCTCACCGAACGCGCGCGGCGTGCGGAGAACCGGGCCGGAGGCGCGGGGTGACGTGAAACGATCGGCTGTCATCGGCTGTCATCGGCTGCCGACGATTCGACCACCACCCGGGGGTAGCGAACGTGGAATCCGCAAGGCTCGCCTCACTCATCGCCGCGACGGTCACGACGGGCCTGATGGCGGGCCTGTTCTTCGCCTTCGACATCTCGGTGATGCCCGCCCTGAAGCGTTCGGACGACCGGACCCTGATCCAGGTCATGCAGCGCATCAACACGGCCATCATCAACGGCCTGTTCCTGCTCGTGTTCCTCGGCGCCCTGCTGTTCACCGGCCTCGCCCTGACCCTGCACCTCGCCGACGGCGGCAGCTGGTCCGGGGCGGCCATCCCGCTGACGGCCGCCCTCGTCGCGTACGTCCTCGCCCTCGGCGTCACCGCCCGCGTCAACATCCCACTGAACAACGCCCTGGAGCAGGCCGGCCCGTTCGACCGGATCCCCGACCCGGCGGCCGTCCGCCGCGCGTTCGAGTCGGGGTGGGTCCCCGCCAACCGCTGGCGCACCCTCCTGTGCACGGTGGCCCTCGGCTGCCTCGCCTGGGCGCTGTCCCTGAGATGACCTAAGCTGACCTGACCTGAGCTGGCCTGAGCTGAGCGGCTGCTGGAGCCAAACACCTGCGGAGCCGACCGCCCCCGTCGGTAGGCTGCGATCATGAGCACCTCCGCCCTGCGCCTGGAACCCGTAACCGCCGACAACTTCGACGCCGTCTGCGCGGTCCGGGTCCGCCCCGACCAGGAGCACCTCGTCTCCCCCGTGGTCAAGTCCCTCGCCGAGGCGTACGTCCACGGCCAGGTCGCCTGGCCCCGTGCCGTCGTCGACGGCGACACGGTGGTCGGCTTCGTCATGGCCTTCGTGGACATAGCCTGGGACCCCGAGCGCGATCCCTCTGACATCCGCTCCGGCATCTGGCGCCTGAACGTCGACGCCGCCCACCAGGCCAAGGGCTACGGCCGGTTCGCCGTCGAAGCCGTCACGGACGAGCTGCGCCGCCGCGGGGCGTCCCGCGTGTTCGTCACCTGGGAGCCCGGCCCGGGCACCCCCGAACCCTTCTACCGGACCCTCGGCTTCCGCCTGACCGGCGAGACCAGCGGCGGCCAGACCGTCGGCGTACTGGACCTCCCGCCCGCCCCGTCCTCCTGACCTCAAGTCAACTACCTGTTCAGGCCGCCTCCCTGATCGCTCCTCAACTCACCCGGCCGCGGCTGCCACCGCTGCACCCGCGGCGCGGAACTCCTGCGGGCTGATCCCCCGTTCCCGCTTGAACGCCGCCGACAGCGCGAACGCCGACCCGTACCCCACCCGCCGGGCCACCGAAGCGACCGTGGTGTCCGGCTCGCGCAGCAGGTCCGCGGCCAGGACCAGCCGCCACCCCGTCAGGTAGGCCATCGGCGGCTCCCCGACGAGCCCGGTGAACCGCCGGGCCAGCGCAGCCCGGGACACCCCGGTCTTCTGCGCGAGCTCCGCCACCGTCCAGCCGTGCGCCGGGTTCTCGTGCAGCAGCCGCACCGCCCGGCCCACCACCGGATCGGCCTGCGCCCGGTACCAGCCCGGCGAGCCCGACGCCGGGTCGGCGAGCCAGGTGCGCAGCACCCCGATCAGCAGCAGGTCCAGCAGCCGGTCCAGGACGAGCTCCTGGCCCGGCTCGTCGCGGCTGATCTCCGACGCCAGCAGCCCGATCAGGGTGGTGTCGGCCGCGGCCGCCGGCCGGACCAGGACGGCCGGCAGCGTGTTCAGGAGCCGCCGCCCGACCTCGCTCGGCTCCAGGTAGGTACCGCTCACCATGACCGCGGCCCCCTCGTCGGGGGCCGGGGTGCCCCAGGTGCGCAGGCCCAGGTCCAGGGTGCTGCCGAGGTCCTGGCCGTCGGGCGTGCTGCACCGCTGGTCCTCGTCCACCCTGATGTGCACGGGTGTGCCGGGCGCGTCCGCGATCGTGTACGGCCTGGGTCCCCGTACGACGGCCACGTCCCCGGGACCGATACGTACCGGCGCGCCCCCGTCGGGGAGCAGCCAGCCCGACCCGCGGACCAGGGTGAGCACCGTGAGCGGGGCCCGGTCCTCGATCCGCACCGCCCACGGCGGGTTGAAGATCGACTTGAGCAGGAGCGCCCCGCGGGCCTTCGGCCCTTCGAGGAGCCCCGTCATCATGTCCACGTCCTCATCGTGCCTCCACGCGACGGCAGCAGTCACGCGTCCCACACGCCGGTTGCCGCCGCGTCCCGCGCGTACGCGGTGAAGTCCCGCGGCTCCCGGCCGAGTACCTCCCGCACCCCGTCATCCGTGTGCGCGTTCCGCCCGTCCCGAAGCATCTCGAACAGCTCCGCGAACTCCTCCGGCACCTCCTCCAGCTCTCGCAGCGCCGCACGGTAGGCCTCGTCGGAGACGGGCACGTAGGCGATCTCCCGCCCGGTCGCCCTCGACAGCTCGGCGGCGACATCGGCGAAGCTCATCAGCCGCGGCCCGGTCAGCTCGTACGTCCGGCCGATGTGCCGGTCGTCGGCCAGCGCGGCAACGACGACGTCTGCGATGTCGTCGGCGTCGATGAACGGCTCGACGGCGTCCCCCGTCGGCAGGGCGATGGTGCCGGCGCGCACATCGTCCGCGAAGATTCCCTCGTCGAAGTTCTGGGCGAACCAGCCGGCCCGTACGACGGTCCAGTCCGCCCCGGACTCCTTCAGGCGCTCCTCGGCCCGCTGCGCGTTCTCCTCCCCCCGCCCGGACAGCAGCACCAGCCGCCGCACCCCGGCGGCGACGGCCGCCTTCGCGAAGGCGGCGACCCGCTCCTCCGCGCCGGGGAAACCGAGGTCGGGGAAGTAGGTCACGTACACCCGGTCGACCCCGTCGAGCGCACGTGCCCACCCCTCGGGCTCGTCCCAGTCGAAGGCGGGCTCCCCGCTGCGGGACCCGACCCGCACGCCCCGGCCCTGCGCCGCGAGCCGCTCGACCACCCGCCGCCCGGTCTTCCCCCGTCCTCCGATCACCAGCACATCGGCCGCACCCTGCGTGCTCTTCTGCGTTTCGTTCTGCGTCTCGGTCATGACCCCAGTCAAGCCCGCGGACCCGAGACGGGCCATGGCCGAGACCCTCACCTGCATGCGCGAGCGTCTACGCGGCCTTCACCGCGGTGTTCTGGCTGGCCGTCAGCAGCCACGGCCCGTCCTCGCCGTCCCGGGTCATCACGTACAGCGGAGCGCCCTCGCTTTCGACTGCCCCATCCGCACTCCGGTACAGCTGGCGCACCTTCACGGCGGCCACGTCCGGGCGCAGGAGCTGCGCGTGCACCACTTCGTACGTCACCTCGCCGTCCCACTCGGCCGACGGCAGCACGGCTCGGGTGAACTCCGCTATCGCGTCGAAGCCGATCAGCACCTTGCCGTGCGCCGTGGTCCACAGGGCGTCGGGGTGGAACAGGGCGAGAAACCCCTCCGGATCCTTGGCCCGCTGCGTGCGCTGGACCTCGGCAACGACCTCTGCAATGGCCTCCAGGGCCTTCGTCTGCTCGCTCATGACACCGATGGTGCCGCCTCAAGTGTGGTTGAGGTCAAGGGATGTGATCACATGTCGGTATGACCCGCACCAAGAGTCTCTACCTGCTCTGCTCCGCCGCCCCGCCCGTCTTCGACGTGGCCCACGTGATCGAGGACGCGCAGGCGCGCGGCTGGGACGTCTGCCTCGGCCTCACCCCCATGGCCGCCCACTGGATCTCCCAAAGCCTCGACGGCCTGGCGGCCCTGACCGGCCACCCGGTGCGCTGGCAGTACAAGCTCCCTGGCGACCCCGACGTCTGGCCGGTCGCGGACGCCCTGCTCTTCGCCCCGGCGACGTTCAACTCGCTCAACGCCTGGGCTCTGGGGCTGACCGACAAGTTCGCCCTCGGCGTTGCCGCCGAGGCCGTCGGCAAGGGGACTCCGGTGGTCACGATGCCCTGCACCAACGCCGCCCTCGCCGCCCACCCGCAGTTCGAGCAGTCCCTGGCCACCCTGCGCGGGGCCGGCGTCACCGTCCTGTTCGGCGAGGACGGCTTCGTCCCCGGCCCGCCCGGCGTCGACTCCCCGCCGCACTTCCCGTGGCAGCTGGCCCTGGACACGGTGGACGCCACCCCCACCGCGTGAGCGGGAAGCATTAACGGCGTTAACGCCCACCCGCCGGTTCAGCCGCCACCGACCCCGCCCCGTTAACGCCGTTAATGCCCGGGGCGGGGTCCGAGTCGGGGTCGGGCCGGCTTCGGGGACGGCCGGGAACCGAACTCACTGGCGGGGCCGACTCACCACAGACGATCATGTAGCGCATGAGTGACCAACCCGCGCGATGGACCCAGGCGACCGTCTACCCCGACATGTGGGCCGACCCGGACACCGATCCCCGCAACAACGAGGACAGCCCGGAGGGCGAACTCGCGACCCTGCAGGACTTCCTGTCGAACTACCGCATCACCCTGCGGATGAAGTGCGAGGGCCTGGACCCGGAGCAACTGGCCCGCCGGTCGGTACCGCCCTCGACGATGTCGCTGCTCGGCCTGCTCCGGCACCTCGCCGAGGTGGAACGGGACTGGCGCAACTGGCTCGACGACGGCGACCCGCTGCCGAAGCTGTACGGCGTGAAGGACGCGGACTTCCACGGAGCCGTCCCCGAGCAGGCCGTGGTCGACGCGGCGTACCGCGACCTGGAGCGCGAGCAGGCCGCAACCGACGCCGTCCTGGCCCGATACACGGACCTGGGCGAGCGCGTGGGGAAGGACGGAACCTCGATTCGTGAGCTGATGGTCCACAGGGTCGAGGAGTACGCCCGCCACTGCGGCCACGCCGACCTGCTGCGCGAATGCGTCGACGGAAGGGTGGGCCAGTAGCGAAGCCCGGCCGGGGGCGTTAACGCCGTTAACGCCCCCGGCTCAAAGCCCCGGCCTCGCCCGGACCACTCGCACCCCACACCATTAACGGCGTTAACGCCTGAGGAAGGCCGGCAGGGCCGCTCAGGCAGCACACCACGGAACCCAGCAGGTGTGGGGCCCCGTGCCTGCCGGGCACAAGCCCTTGATCACTGCCTTGCGGACCGCTCGCCATGTCCGCAGGGAACACTCCATGCGGACACGCAACTCGACCGCTTCCCGCGCACCGTCGGCCTGACCAGGGTGCTCGAAGGCCCACTGTTCCACCAGGAGCTCGTACGCTTCGGCGGTCGTCAGGCTGCCGTCAGCAGAGGTGCGTGAGACGTCCGCCTGGACGATCCGCGCGGCCCGTGCGTCAACGCCTGGCGGCCCAAAGCCTGCCCAGCCCGAACCCGGCGCCCGCACCGTTAACGCCGTTAACGCCAGGCCCAGAACAACAGCCGGGCGCGGGCGAAGTCCGTGCGCAGCGCGGGCCGGACGTTAACGGCGTTAACGGTCCGGCCCGAACCCCGCGCCGCAGGCGCCCCGACCGGCGGAGTCCGGGGCAGAGCCCCAGTTTCGGAAAGGGGCGGGTAGAGGAGCAGCCCCGCAGGGCCCACGCACACCCAGCCGGCCCGCAGCCGGGGGCCGACCGGACCCACACCATTAACGGCGTTAACGCCCGGCCACCGCCGCCCCACTCGGACCGGAACCCAGCCGGCACCGCCGACACCGTTAACGGCGTTAACGCCCGCGCCCTTGCCGCCCCCTCAACCTCCGCACGACCGGTCCCGTGATCCCCGTCGTCACCAAAGCCATCAGCACGAGCATCGTGAACAGCTCTTCCCCGATCACCCCCAGCCCGAGCCCCACGTTCAGCACCACCAGCTCGGTCACTCCCCGGCAGTTCATCAGCGCGCCCAGCATCACCGCATCCCGCCCGGGCAGCCCCGCCAGCACCGCCGCCCCGG
>NZ_JACBGN010000253.1 GCF_013401435.1 Streptomyces sp. BR123 | reverse complement strand
GGGGAGGGGGAGGGCCGCCGTGCGCACAGCATTGCACTGTTTTCGGCCACGCAACAGGGGGGTTGGCCGGAAAGAGTGGGTTGGGCGGGTGCGCGGCACACACCCGTGAGGCCGAGGCTTCGACCGGTGCGCCGGCGCCTGCTCCCACCGCCGCTACGGCGTGCAGTGGTAGGTGAACTCCACGGCATCCGCCGGGTCGGCTCCAGCAGCTCCAGCCGGGCTCCGGCCGGGTAGTCACCCGCGCCCCGGAAGGTCCACAGCAGGTGGAGCCCGGCCTCCTCCTGGCCCCGCGCCACCCGCTCCGTCATCCGCTCGGAGCGGGTGCCGTCGCTGCGGATCCACCGGTATTCCAGCGTCCCGGGGCGGCCGTTCGTCCGTACGACGGCCACCACATCGGCGGTCGCCCCGCAGGCCGGTCCGGCCGGGTCGGTGGTCACGGCCACGTCCCGCACCGCGACACCGGGACCGTATTGCTGCCAGCACAAGTACCCGAGGACGGCGGCCAGTACCGCCCCCGCGAGCGCGTACCGGCGCAGGCCGCCGCCGCGCCGGCGAGCGGGCGCGGGCTGCGGCACCACCGGGAAAGGTGCCACCGCCGCCGCGGTCACCCCGGGCCCGAAGCGCAGCACGGACCCGTCGACCCGGTCGGGCGCGACATCCGGCCGCGCCGCGGGGGGCCCGCCGACCCAGTGGCTGCCGAGGACGGTGGCGCTGTACTCGTCGTTGTCGCTCATCGGATCTCGCACCGCCTGATCAGGAACTGCTGGACTGCTGCCCCGCTGCCCGCCGCGGGTGTCGTCGTGGCCCGCACGCCCCAGTAGCAGCCTGCACCCCGGAACGTGAGGGTCCTGGCGCTCGCCGCCGTGGAGGAGGGGAACGTCATGGATCCCTCGGACGCGCCGAGCGTGCCCCGTGCATCGCTGCTGAACCACTCCAGCCGGACGGTCGCCGGGCCGGAGGAGTCCACGGACAGCGTCACCTGTGCCGCCGTGAAGTCGGTTTGCCGGAACGAGGTCACGTTCACCGCCCGCACCTTCACCGCCGGGGAGGGGGTGGGGGACGGGAGCGGCGTGGCCGGAGGCGTCGGCTGCGGGCCGGTCGGTGCCGGGCCGGCCGAGGATCCGGGGCCCGGGGACGCGGACGCTGACGCGGACGCCGAGGAGGACGGGGACGCGGACGCCGAGGCCGACGCACCGGGCGACGCCGAGGCCGGTGCGGACGCCGAACCGGACGGCGATCCCGACGGGACCGGTCCGCCCGTCGGCGGAGCCGCACTGGTCGTCGCGAACGAGCTCGACGCCGCCGCCCCGACCGGCCGGTCCGTGGCCGCCGCCTGGGTGACGAGCGCCAGCAGGCCGAGCACCAGAGCCACGCCCGCGCCCAGCCATCCGCGCCGCCCGGGAGCCCACAGCGAGGTCGTGGCGAACGCCGTGGTGGTCGCCGGCGCGCCGCCCGCCGACGGGAACAGCAGCGGCAGCAGCGCGGCCAGAGCCGCCAGCTTCCGCTGGCCGCGCTCCTCCCAGTCCGGGCCGTACGCGCCGCAGGCCACGGCCTCCAGCTCGGCCACGAACGCCTCGGCGTCCTCCGGCCGTTCCTCCGGCCGCTTCGCCAGGCCCCGCCGGATCAGCGGGCGCACCGGCTCGGGCGCCTCGGACTCGGGGACAGGCGACTCGATGTGCTGGAGCGCCAGCTCGGCGAAGTTCTGGCCGGGATACGGCTTGCGCCCGGTCAGGCACTCGAAGAACGTCGCGGTCGCCGCGTACACATCGGCCGCCGGCGAGGCGGGCCTGCCCTGCCACTGCTCCGGTGCCATGTACGCGGGCGTCCCGGCCATGCCCGGCGTGGCGCCGTGGTCCGTGGCGATGCCGAAGTCCACCAGCTTGGACGAGCCGTCGGCCGCGACCAGGACGTTCTCCGGCTTGTAGTCGCGGTGGACGACACCTTCCCGGTGCGCGGCCGCCAGACCCAGCAGGGAGCCCTTGAGCACCACCAGGGCTGCCTCGGGGCCGGTGCCGGACTGCCCGGACTGCTTGAGCAGCTCGCGCAGGGCCACGCCGTCGACGAGTTCCATCACGATGGCCGCGCCGTCGGGCGCCTCCACGTACTCGTACAGCCCTACGACGTACGGCGAGCGCAGGCCGCCGAGCAGCCGGGCCTCCGCCCGGAAACCCCGGACGAACGCCGGATCACTGCGCAGCCGGTCGCTGAGGTACTTCACCGCGACGGGAGTCCCGGTCTCGTCGTGCACCGCCAGCACCACCCGGCCGCCGGCGCCCGAGCCGAGCTCTCTGGTCTCCGTATAGCCGGGGACCACCCACGCCTTCATCTTCCCGCCCCCTTGCCGTGGGTCCCCACCTCCTGCAACCCGGGCGAACGGCCACGGATCTGCGATGTGGGTGTCATTGACTGATCACCGCCGTGCGGTGCTGCCGCACACGGTGTCGCGCAGAGCCGGGAACGGTGCCCGGCCTGCAGCGGGGTCATGATAGGGGAGCCGGTGACGGCCACTGCGGAGGGCCTCCGCCCAGCGGCGTCAGCTCACCGCCCGCTGCACGAGCGCGGCTATCCGGGCCTCCACCTCGGGCGTCACCTCGGTCAGGGCGAAGCCGGCCGCCCACATCGGGCCGTCGTCCAGCTTCGCCAGGTCGCTGAACCCGAGCGTCGCGTAGCGCGCCTTGAACTTCTCCGCGCTCTGGAAGAAGCAGACGACCTTGCCGTCCCGCGCGTAGGCGGGCATCCCGTACCAAAGCTTGGACGCGAGGGCGGGGGCATTGGCCGTGATGACGGCATGCACGCGCTCGGCCATGAGGCGGTCCGAGTCCTGCATCTCGGCGATCTTCGCGAGGACGTCGCGCTCCGCCTGCGCCGCCTTGTCCGCGCGCGAGCTGCGGCCCGCGGCCTTCTTCAGCTCCTGCGCGTGGTCCTCATCGCGGCCCGCTCCTCGGCCGTGAATCCCTCGTACGCGGCGCTGCCGGTGCCGTTCATGACGCGTCCCCCTGGGGTGTGCCGGATCTTGGTGAGACCGTAACCGAGACCACTGACAACGGGCCGGGCGCGAGGCCGGCACATGACCCGCTCGTCCCTCGTGGAAGGGCTGCCGCCGCTGCCGCCGGCGGGATGCGAGGAGGAACGGATTGTCGGGCACCACCCGGCCGCGCAGTATTGATTCTCGTCACGCCATCGCGGATGCGCTCCGCGGCGACAGCGGGCAGACGGAGGGGAACCGGAAATGACAGTCGACGGCGGCCGAGCGCCGCGCATCGCCGTGCTGGCGGACGACCTCACCAGCGCCGGCGACGGGGCCGCGCCCTTCCGCCGGACCGGCCACGACGCCCGGATCCTCTTCCGCCTCCCGGAGGCGGCGGCCGGACGGACCCGGGGGGTGACGGCGGTCGATCTCGGCACGCGCGTCACCGGCGAGGAGACCGCCGCGGCACGCACGCGGCGGGCGGCGCGCCTGTTCGCGGACGCCGCCGTGCTGCTGAAGACGGTGGACTCCACCCTCCGGGGGCATGTCGCGGCGGAGATACGGGCCGCCCGCTCCGGATCCGGGCGCCGGGCCGTGATCGTCGCCCCCGCGTTTCCCGCCGAGGGCAGGGTGACCGTGGACGGGGTCCAGTACGTGCGGGGCATCCCGGTCCACGAGAGCGAGTTCGCCCGCGACCCCGCACACCCGGTGCGGTGCTCGGATCTCGGGCAACTGCTCCCGGACGCCGTCCCGGTCGGCCCGGACGGGGCCGCCGAACTGCCCCGGCTGATCGGCGCGGGCGCGGTGGTGGCGTACTCGGCGCGGCAGGACGCCGATCTCGACCTGCTCATCGCAAGCGTTCCCCGCCTCGACGAGGTGCTGTGGGTCGGCTCGCCCGGACTCGCGGCCGCTCTCGCACGGCACTGCACACGGGCCGCGGCTGCGCCGCCCACGCCCGCGCCCGCCCCGGCTCGGAGGCCGCTGATCGTCGTCGGCAGCGCCAACCCCGCCACCCGTCGGCAGCTGGCGCTGCTGCGCGACCGGGTGGACGTACATGCCGTCACCGCCACCGACGACCCGGCGGCGGCGGTCGCCGACCTGAACCGCATGACGGCCCCCGTCCTCACCCTGCACACGCCGGACGAACGCCGGTCGCGCGACACCGCGCGGGCCCTCGGCCGCTCCATGGCCGAGGCCGTGCGCAGGCTCATCGAGGAGGCGCGGGTCGACGCGCTCGTGCTCACCGGGGGAGAGACCGCCGCGGAGGTTCTCGACGCCCTCGGCGCCGTCGGCATCACCCTGGCCGACGAACCCGAACCCGGCGTCGCGCGCGGAACCCTGCTCGGCCGGCCCGCGCTCCCCGTACTGATCAAGGCGGGTGGTTTCGGCGACGACGCCACCCTCGTACGCCTGTGCCACCTCGTCCGGCAGCGGAGCAGTGACTGACGGCGCGCCAGGCCGTACCGGGCACCGGTCAGGACAGCGGGACGCCGGTGGACCGTCAGGTCTGCGCATGCCCGCCGTTCGGCCCCGTTCCGATTGCAGGGCCTCCGTAGATCTTCTGTGATGAGTCGGGGCGCTTCTGACGTCCCGTGGACTCGATCTTGCGGAGGTTTCAGTGGCATTCCCCCGTTGGTGCGCGAGCCTGGCCACGACGGCAGGGCTCACCGGTTCCGTTCTGCTCGGCGCTCTCCCCTCCACCGCCATGGAGGCACAGGCGTCCACGGTCGACGGATCCCCGATCTGGACAGCCTCGGTCCCGCCGCCGGCACCCGGCCGGGCGAGCGGCGACGAGGACGAGAAACGGGACGAGGGCAGGAAGCACAAAAAGGACGGGGAGCAGGAGAAGGGGAAGGGCAAGGGGAAGCAGGAGGGCAAGACAAAGCAGGAGGGGAAGGGAAAGCAGGAGGGCAAGGGGAAGCAGGAGGGGAAGACAAAGCAGGAGGGGAAGACAAAGCAGGAGGGGAAGACAAAGCAGGAGGGGAAGGGAAAGCAAGAGGGCAAGGGGAAGCAGGAGGGGAAGGGAAAGCAGGAGGGGAAGGGAAAGCAGGAGGGGAAGGCGGAGGCGTCTCGTCCCGGTTCGCAGGTGAAGGCCGGCTCGGACACCGAGAAGGGATCCGAAGCGAAGGCCGGCTCGGAGGCCAAGGCCGGGTCCGCCACCACGACCACGTCCGATGCCGAGAAGGCACGCTGCCTCGGGCTTGTGCCGTCGCCGTACCCCTACGCGCACACCGAGTTCAAGTGCAACGACTGGCGGTTCGGCCCGGCCAAGCTGCCGACGACCGGGGTGCTCGGCTCCATCCTCAAGGGCTACGAGCGGTTCGGTGAGCTCACCCCGGGGGAGTTCCTCAACAAGTGGTGGAACCCGGCCGCGGACTCCGGGCTGGGCGCCTACAGGTACCCGAACAGCGACGGCTTCGCGAGGGACGCCAACGGGCAGATCATCGCCACGGAGGTCACCCTCGAGCCCGGACGGATGCTCGACCGCTTCGGGGCCGAGTTCGGGAGCTTCCTCGCGCCGGCCGGCACCAAGTACGGCGAACGCTCCATCCCTCCGTCCAACCTCAACACCCAGGATCCCCGCTGGCCGTTCGACTACCACCTCTACCGGGTGAAGCAGCCGATCCTGGTCTGCGCCGGCCCCACCCTCCCGTGGTTCGAGCAGCCCGGCGAAGGCGTGCAGTACGTCACGACCGTATCGCCCGCGCCAGGCGACTCGTACTGCCCGAACGTCCGGACGGGCACACGGATCAGCACCCTCGTGGCGAACGGCGCCCTGGAACGGGCGAACTGACACCGAGCAACGAAGGGAGGACCGGGGCATGGACCGCCACCGGCTGTGTGGGGCACTGCGCGAGGCCCGGGTCCCGCCCGGCCTGTACGAGCTGCCCGACTGCCCCGGTCCCCCCGGCCTCCCCAGGGCGGAGGACCGCCTCTACCTGGAGGAACGGTCAGGTGAGTGGGTGGTGGGCGTCATGGAGCGGGGCGTGCGCACGGTGCTGGAGCGGTTCCCCGACGAGGACCGGGCCTGCCGCAGCCTCTACGCCAGGTTGACCGCGGCGGGCCTCCCACCCGTGCCGCCCACCCCCGAGGAGGCCGCGACGCTGCTGCACGACGCCGACGGCATCCAGCGCCGCGCTCGCGAGCAACTCGCGCAGGCCCTCCGCACCACCCACCGACCGCCGGAACCGGAATCGGAACCCGAACCGGAACCCGAACCGGAACCGGGTCAGGGCCCGTCTCCAGGCGGCGCACCGGGCGGCGGCACACATGGCGGATGCGCCCCGGGGTAGGCGCGGGCCATGGACACAGACCGCCTGCACCACGCGGCAAGGGCCTCCGGCCCCGGGCCGCTGCTCACGGCCGTGGAACACCTGGAGCAGACACCGTACGCCGACCCCCTGATCCGCCTGCTCCGCCGGGCCGTACGGTCGGTGCCGCTCGGGCCCGTGCGCGACCTGCTCCACGGCCGCCCGCTGGGCCATCCCGCGCACCCCCTGCTCGTCCAGATCCCGATCGGGACCTGGCTCTCGGCGGCCCTGCTCGACCTGATGCCGGGCCGGCGCGGCGCCGCACACATCCTGGTCGGCGCCGGTCTGGCCGCCGCGGCGCCCGCAGCGGTGGCCGGCTGGGTGGACTGGGCCGAGCTCCCGCCCGAGCAAGCCCGCACCGGCCTCGTCCACGCCCTCGGCAACACGGCCGGGGTCGTGCTCTACGCGAGTTCCTTCGCGGCCCGTACACAGGGCCGTGTCCTGCGCGGCAAGGCACTCGGCATGGCAGGGCTCGCCACGGTGGGCGCGGCGGGGGCGCTGGGCGGCCACCTGGCCTACCGTCAGGCCGCCGGCGCCAACCACGCCGAGCACGTCTCCCACCTGGTGCGGGACGGATGGCACCACCTCGGAGCGGTCACCGCGTTCCCCGTGGGCCGGGCCGTGGCCGCCCGCGTGGACGGAGTGGACGTACTCGTCGTGCGCGGGAGCGGCGGCACCGTCCACGCCCTGGCCGGCCGCTGCGCCCACATGGCCGGGCCGCTGGCGGAGGGGAAGATCGCGGACGGCTGCGTACGGTGCCCCTGGCACGGCAGCGTCTTCCGCCTCTCGGACGGATGGAACGTCGAAGGCCCCGCCACCGCGCCCCAGCCCGCCTTCGACACGCGCATCGTGGACGGGCACGTGGAAGCCAGGCTCCAGCACTTCCACCAGCCCAAGTGTCATCCGGACAGCAGCCCGGACGCCTGACGGCGCGCCTCCGCCAGCCAGGCGGCACGCCGCTCCGTCGAGGAGCCGGAGACGGTCCGGAGACGGTCCGGATCACGGTCCGGCGTACGTCCGTCACGCCCACGTACGGCAGGACACACGCGGCCCACACCCGCTCCAGCGGGTCACCGAACTCGGTCTCCTCCCGCTCCCCGGGAGTGTCCGAGGGGTGGAGCACGAGCGCACGCCCCGCGCGCAGCAGTCCCGAGGGCTCGCCGTCGGCGCGCCCCGGCTCGTACGCCACTCCGGGCACCAGCACCCGCTGCACCCGGCCCGTCAGCACCGCCGGCGGCCCTCGCCGGTACGGGAGCCCCACCGCGGCTCCCCCGGGGCCGCCGCCCCACCGGAACGCTACCGGGACCGACCACAGGACCGGACCCGACGGGGGCCGCCCCGCGTCCCGGTTTGGCTCTGTCGCTGAAGGGCAGGCGCAGCACGAACCGAGCGGCGCCCGGCGCCTGTGCGCCGCGCGCCGCGGGCACGGGCCGCGAGCCCACCGCCTGGGCAGGAACGGAAGGAAAGGTCCGATGGACGACATGGATCAAGGAGGCGCCGGAGGCGCACCCCTCGACGACGAAAGCCCGCAAAACCGGCGCAGGCGCCCGACGGTCCACGGGGGCGGCAAGCAGCCGGCGGGTCGTGAGGCGTCCGCCGGCGATTTCGCAGCCGCATCGGGCAAGGACGGTGAGGCCGCCGACGCGCTCAGTCCGAGCCCGCGGGCGCAACGGGATTCCGCGCCCGGAAGGCAGGGAAAGCAGGAGGACGCCGGCCCGCCCTCACGGCGGTGACTCCGCCCAGCCCTCCGGGCCGACGCCGCGCCATTCGGCCACGTCCGGGTCGCCGAGGTCGAGGGCCTCGGGAGCCGTGACGCCGGCTTGGCGGAGGAGTTCGATGACGTCGCTGGGGCGGTCTGCGGTGCCCAGGACGACGCCGTCGTAGCGGACCCGGCGCCGCCCGTGCTCGTCGGGCGGGTGGAGGATGAGCTGTGCAGGCGTCATGGCCCCACCCTCGCCGCTCGGCGCCCGGCCCGCAGCTCCTCGTGTCCCCCGGGAGCCTGCCCGGGGCAAGGTTTGCGCGCGGGGCCCGCGGTCAGGCGCCTCGGCAAGGGCGCTCCCGCAGCCTCGTGCGGAAGGACCCACCCGGCACCGGCGCCACCGGTGGGTGCCGGGAGGAACGGAGGTGGGCCGTGACCGCCCGCGGTGAGAGCTACCGCGCCCGCGCGGGCCCGGTCGGCCTTCCGGCGCTGGACGAGGCGCTGGACGAGGCGCTGACCGATGCGGTCCGGCGTACGGGCGCGTTCGCCGGCGGCCTGTTCCTCCGGGACGGGGAAGGGGCGCTGCGGCAACTGGGGCTGGCCGTTGTGTACGGGGTGCCGGAGGAGGTGACCCGCCCCTGGCACCGGATCTCCGCGACGGCCCCGACACCCGTCGCCGAGGCGGTGCGCGAGGACCGGCTGGTGTGGGTCGGCTCCCACGAGGACCTGGCCCGCGACTACCCCCGGGCCGCCGTCAGCCTGCCCTACCGGTCCGCCCTGGCCGCGGCGCCACTGCCGGGCCGCACGGCGCCCACGGGGGCGCTGCTGCTGCTCTGGCCCGCCAGCCACCCCCGCATCGCCGGCCGTCGCGAGCAGCACCACATCACTGCGGCCGCCCGCCGTATCGCCCGGGTACTGGACGCCGCCGGGCCCCCGCCGCAGGTGCCCGAGCGGCCCCGCTTCATCCCGCCCGCCCCGCCGGGCGGCGGCCGCGCAGCGCAGGCAGCACAGGCAGCGCAGGCCGCCGCCGACTGGATCGAACGCCTGCCCGAAGGCGCTCTGGCCCTGGACCTGGAGGGCCGGATCTCCTTCCTGGACGGCACCGCCGCCGCCCTGCTCGGCCGCAGCCCCGGGCAGCTGCTCGGCACCCGGCCCTGGCAGTCCCTGCCGTGGCTCGACATCCCGCTGGTCGAGGACCGCTACCGGAACGCCGTCATGAGCCGCGATCCGGTGGAGTTCACCGCCCTGCACCCGCCGGACCACTGGCTGCACTTCCAGCTCTATCCGGATGCCGGGGGCATCAGCGTCCGCATCACCCCCACCGGCCGCCCGGCGACCGGCGGGCAGCCCGGCCCGCCCCGCACGGAGGCGGCCGCGGCCCCCCTGCAGACGGGCCGGATCTACCAGCTCCTCCACCTCGCAGCCGCCCTGACGGAAACCGTCGCCGTCCGCGACGTCGTCGACCTGGTCGCCGACCAGGTCCTGCCCGCGTTCGGCGCCGACGCCCTGGTCCTGGCCGCCGCCGAAGCCGGCCGTCTGAAGATCACCGGGCACCACGGCTACGATGCGGCCACCATCGATCGTCTCGACGGCCTGCCCCTGGACACCGAGCTGACGCCGGCCGGGCAGGTGATGGCCAGCGGCGTCCCCGCGTTCTACGACAACGCCCGGGAGATCGCCCGCCAGTACCCCGGCGCGCCTCCCATCAGCGGCAAACAGGCCTGGGCCTTCCTTCCGCTGACGATCTCAGGACGCCCCGTCGGCTGCTGCATCCTCTCCTACGGGCGCCCCCACACCTTCACCGCCGACGAGCGTGCCGTCCTCACCTCCCTCGCCGGCCTGATCGCCCAGGCCCTGGACCGGGCCCGCCTCCACGACGCCGCCCGCGACCTCGCCCGCGGCCTCCAGCAGACGCTCCTCCCGCGCTCCCTGCCCGTCGTGCCCGGCCTCGAGATCGCCGCCCGCTACCTGCCCTCCGGCCACGGCATGGACATAGGCGGCGACTTCTACGACGTCATCCCCCTGGACACCACCACCGTCGCGGCCGTCATCGGCGACGTCCAGGGCCACAACGTCGCCGCCGCCGCGCTGATGGGGCAGGTCCGCACCGCTATCCGGGCCGCCGCCGGAGCCCCGCCCGGCGAGGTCCTCACCCGTACCGGCCGCCTCCTGGCGGATCTGGACACCGACCTGCTCGTCTCCTGCCTCTACGTCCACATCGACCTTCCGCACCGGCTGGCGATCCTGGCCGGAGCCGGCCACCCGCCGCCGCTCGTACACCGCCCGGGCACCCGCCCCCACCTCGTGGACCTCGACCC
>NZ_JACBGN010000252.1 GCF_013401435.1 Streptomyces sp. BR123 | reverse complement strand
CATAGTGTTTCGGTGGTCATAGCGTTAGGGAAACGCCCGGTTACATTCCGAACCCGGAAGCTAAGCCTTTCAGCGCCGATGGTACTGCAGGGGGGACCCTGTGGGAGAGTAGGACGCCGCCGAACAATCATTGCGGGAAGCCCCGCACCAGCCCCCCTTTCCGGGGGTTCGGTGCGGGGCTTTTCTGCGTTCTGGAGGCACACGCCTTCCTGCTAGGGTCGAGTGGCATCGTTCGTACGTTCAACAGTGGAGGCCCCCGGGTGGAGGTCCAGGAGACTCGGGTTCAGACGGACCGAATTTTCACCATTCCGAACATCCTGAGCATGGCCCGCCTCGCCGGCGTGCCCCTGTTCCTCTGGCTGATTCTGGAGGAGTACGACGGATGGGCACTCGCTGTCCTCATGCTCAGCGGAGTCAGCGACTACCTGGACGGCAAGCTGGCACGGCGCTGGAATCAGATCAGCAGCCTCGGACGGCTGCTGGACCCCGCCGCCGACCGGTTGTACATCCTCTCCACGCTCTTCGGCCTGACCTATCGAGACATTCTGCCGCTGTGGCTCACCGGGGCCCTGCTCGCACGCGATCTGATGCTGCTGGTGATGGTCTGGATCCTGCGTCGCCACGGCTATCCGCCGCCGCAGGTCAACTTCCTCGGCAAGGCCGCAACCTTCAACCTGATGTACGCGTTCCCGCTGCTGTTGCTCAGTGACGGTACGGGCTGGTTGGCCTGGATGGGGGCAGTTTTCGGATGGGCGTTCGCCGGATGGGGTACAACGCTCTACTGGTGGGCAGGAATCCTTTACGTGGCGCAGGTCCGCCGTCTCGTGAAGGCGGACGCCGCGGCCGATTGAGCCCGCTCCGTGCCGGACCGACACGGAGGAGTTGCGGAGTCACCGCCCGGGACGGGTGAGGTCGGCTGGAACGTCGTCTCCCAAGGAGGACTCTTCCGACATGAAGGCCGTCGTGATGGCCGGTGGCGAAGGCACTCGTCTTCGCCCCATGACCTCGAGCATGCCCAAGCCGCTCCTGCCGGTGGCCAACCGGCCGATCATGGAGCACGTGCTCAGGCTGCTCAAGCGGCATGGGCTCAGCGAAACCGTGGTCACCGTGCAGTTCCTGGCATCACTCGTCAAGAACTATTTCGGTGACGGCGAAGAGCTCGGAATGGAGCTCACCTATGCCAATGAGGAGAAGCCACTCGGCACTGCCGGCAGTGTGAAGAACGCCGAGGAGGCCCTGAAGGACGACGCGTTCCTCGTCATCTCCGGCGATGCACTCACCGACTTCGACCTCACCGACCTCATCCGGTTCCACAAGGAGAAAGGCGCACTCGTCACGGTGTGCCTCACCCGGGTGCCCAACCCACTCGAATTCGGCATCACCATCGTCGACGAGGAAGGACAGGTCGAGCGCTTCCTCGAGAAACCGACCTGGGGCCAGGTTTTCTCCGACACCGTGAACACCGGCATCTACGTCATGGAGCCCGAGGTCTTCAATTACGTGGAGCCGGATGTTCCGGTGGACTGGTCCGGTGATGTCTTCCCCCAGCTGATGAAGGAGGGCAAGCCGATCTACGGCTACGTCGCCGAGGGCTACTGGGAGGACGTCGGCACGCACGAGAGCTACGTGAAGGCCCAGGCCGACGTACTCGAAGGCAAGGTCCAGATCGAAATGGACGGCTTCGAGATCTCGCCCGGGGTGTGGATCGCCGAAGGCGCCGAGGTGAGCCCTGACGCAGTCCTGCGCGGGCCGCTGTACATCGGGGACTACGCCAAGGTCGAGGCCGGGGTGGAGATCCGCGAGCACACGGTCGTCGGATCCAACGTCGTCGTCAAGAGCGGTGCCTTCCTGCACAAGGCCGTGGTCCACGACAACGTGTACATCGGCCCCCACAGCAACCTCCGCGGCTGCGTGATCGGCAAGAACACCGACATCATGCGGGCAGCCCGGATCGAGGACGGCGCCGTCATCGGTGACGAGTGCCTCGTCGGCGAGGAGTCGATCGTTCAGGGGAACGTGCGCGTCTACCCCTTCAAGACGATCGAGGCCGGCGCCTTCGTCAACACCTCGGTCATCTGGGAGTCCCGCGGCCAGGCACACCTGTTCGGGGCCCGCGGCGTCAGCGGCATCCTGAACGTGGAGATCACCCCCGAACTGGTGGTCCGGCTGGCCGGAGCGTACGCGACCACCCTCAAGAAGGGTGCGATCGTCACCACCGCCCGCGACCACTCCCGCGGCGCCCGCGCCCTCAAGCGCGCGGTCATCTCGGCGCTCCAGGCCAGCGCGATCGACGTACGCGACCTGGAGAACGTGCCGCTGCCCGTGGCGAGACAGCAGACCGCACGGGGCAGCGCCGGCGGGATCATGCTGCGGACCTCGCCCGGTGTCCCCGACTCCGTGGACATCGTGTTCCTCGACGAGCGGGGGGCCGACCTCTCGCAGGCGCAGCAGCGCAAGCTGGACCGCGTCTTCGCACGTCAGGAATATCGGCGGGCGTTCCCCGGCGAGATCGGCGACCTCCAGTTCCCCTCCAGCGTCTTCGACTCCTACACCGGTTCGCTGCTGCGGCGGGTCGACACCACGGGCATCGCCGACTCCGGGCTGAAGGTGGTCGTGGACGCCTCCAACGGCAGTGCCGGACTCGTCCTGCCCAGCCTCCTGGGCCGACTCGAAGTGGACGCGCTGACGATCAACCCGGGGCTCGACGAGTCCAGGCCGACGGAGACCGCGGAGTCCCGGCGGGCCGGGCTGGTCCGGCTGGGCGAGATCGTGGCCTCGGCGCGGGCCGCGTTCGGGGTGCGCTTCGACCCCGTCGGCGAGCGGATCTCACTGGTCGACGAGCGCGGCCGGATCATCGAGGACGACCGGGCGCTGCTGGTGCTCCTGGACCTCGTGGCCGCGGAGAAGCGCAGCGGCAAGGTGGCGCTGCCCGTCACGACGACCCGTATCGCCGAGCAGGTGGCGGCGTACCACGGGACACAGGTCGAATGGACCACGACCTCACCCGACGACCTGACCCGGGTCGGCCGAGCCGAGAACACGATCTTCGGTGGGGACGGGCGGGGCGGGTACATCGTCCCGGAGTTCAGCAGTGTCTTCGACGGGTCGGCGGCCTTCGTGCAGCTGATCGGGCTGGTGGCGCGGACCCAGCTCACCCTGAGCCAGATCGATGCGCGGATACCACGTGCGCACGTGCTCAAGCGGGACGTGCCCACCCCGTGGGCGGTCAAGGGGCTCGTCATGCGGCGGGTCGTGGAGGCCGCCGGCGACCGCCAGGTGGACACCACCGACGGAGTACGGGTGGTCGAGGCCGACGGACGGTGGGCACTGGTGCTGCCGGACCCGGCGGAGGCGGTGACACACCTGTGGGCCGAGGGCCCCGACGACGCGTCCGCACAGGCCCTGCTGGAGGAATGGGCCGGAGTGCTGGACGGCTCCGGGCACTGACCCCGGGCAGGTAGTGGCGTGTGGACCGGGTGCGGAGCGTCGCGCCCGGTCCACCGTTCGGGCGCATTCGGTGCGGGCGGCGCCGACGTGCGACGATGAGCGGCATGTCGCAGCCGTCCCACAACCGGAGCTCGGTGCCGACGCCGTCGGCGCGCCCGGACGCGTCCATGTCGCTGCTGACGCACGTGATGGACCACAGCCTCGACGAGGGTTATGCGGAAGCGTCGGCCCGGCGTGAGGCCGAGGGCACAGCGGGACTTCCGCGAACCCTCAAGTCGAAACTGGCGCTGGCCGCCGGCCTCGTCCTGGCCGCCATGGTCGTCACGCTCGGAGCCGCCCAGACGCGGTTCTCCGCGCCGGTGCTCGCCAAGGAGCGCCAGGAGCTGATCGACCGCGTCCAGGTGGCCGACGAGCGGGCGGACGGCCTGGAGCAGGACATCGAGCGCCTGCGCACGGACGTCGCGCGGCGCCAGCGCCAGGCGCTCAAGCAGCACGGCGGGGACCAGGGGCAGCTGGTGACCCTGCTGTCCGGTGCCTCCGAGGTCCGCGGTCCGGGACTCAAGCTGGTCGTGGACGACGCGAAGGGCTCCTCCGCGGCCGGCGGCGGCAAGCCGCGGGAGAACACCGGCTTCTCCGACACCGGGCGGCTCAGGGACCGCGACATGCAGCGGATCGTCAACGGGCTCTGGCAGGCGGGGGCCGAGGCGATCTCCATCAACGGGCAGAGGTTGACCGCACTCTCGGCGATCAGGGCCGCGGGTGACGCGATACTGGTCGACAACAGGCCGCTGGTACCGCCGTACGAGGTGCTGGCGGTGGGGGACAAGAAGCGGCTCGGCACCGTGTTCCAGGACTCCGTGGACGGCCAGTACCTGCGAGTCCTCCAGGAGAGCTACGGGATCCGGTACTCCCTGTCCCCGGCGGACGACGTGCGGCTGCCCGCCGCGTCCAGCGTGACCGTACGGACAGCCACAGCAGAAGAGCCGAAGAAGGGTGCATCGTGATCGCGGTACTGGGCCTCGTGGCCGGAGTGGTGGTCGGACTTCTGGTCCGGCCCGAAGTGCCGGCCGTGGTCGAGCCTTATCTGCCGATCGCCGTGGTGGCGGCGCTGGACGCGGTCTTCGGCGGTCTGCGGGCGATGCTGGACGGCATCTTCGTGGACAAGGTCTTCGTGGTGTCGTTCCTGTCGAACGTGGTCGTGGCCGCGCTGATCGTCTTCCTCGGCGACAAGCTGGGCGTCGGCTCGCAACTGTCCACGGGCGTCGTGGTCGTGCTCGGCATCCGCATCTTCTCCAACGCGGCGGCCATCCGCCGGCACGTGTTCCGGGCGTGAGGCAGATGAGTACGAACGACAACGACACCCCTCCCGAGGAGCCGAAGGTCCCGGAGCAGCCCCCGCGGGAGACCGGGCCGGACGCGCAGCCCGGAGAACTGCCCGCGGCAGAGGCCGAGCCCCGGCCCGGGAAGCCGGCTGCCGAGCCCGCCCAGCCGCACCGGCCCGTCCCGCCCGTCCTGCCCGTCCCGCCCGCCGCGTCGACCCGGTCGGCCGAGCCCGCAGGGCCCACCGAGCCGGGCGAGCCCGCAGGGCCCACGGAGCCGGGCGAGCCCGCAGGGGCCACCGAGCCGGCCGGGCCTGCGGAGCCCGAGATGACCGGGCGGCAGAGGCTCGCGGCCGGGCTGTGGCCGCTGCGGGCGAGCCGCGCCCAACTGATCGTGGCGCTGCTGCTGTTCGTGCTGGGACTGGGCCTGGCCATCCAGGTGCGGTCGAACAGCGATTCCAGTGCGCTGCGCGGGGCCCGCCAGGAGGACCTCGTCCGGATCCTCGACGAGCTGGACGGCCGGACCAAGCGCCTGGAGGACGAGAAGCAGCAGCTGGAGGACCAGCGCAAGGAGTTGGAGAGCAGCTCCAACCAGGCTGAGGAGGCGCGCCGGCAGACCGTCGAAAAAGAGCGCCAACTCGGGATCCTGGCCGGTACGGTGGCGGCTCAGGGTCCGGGTATCACGATGAAGATCACGGATCCGAGGGGGCAGGTGGAGTCCGACCAGCTGCTGGACGCGCTCCAGGAGCTGCGGGCCGCCGGGGCCGAGGCGATCCAGATCAACGGGGTGCGCGTGGTGGCGGGCTCGTACTTCTCGGACGAGGGCGGCCAGATCGCGATCGATGGTAAGAAGATCGCACAGCCCTACGAGTTCAGGGTGATCGGCAAACCGCAGGATCTGGAGCCGGCGCTGAACATCCCGGGCGGTGTGGTGCAGACCCTGGAGAAGGAACAGGCCACTGTTGCCGTCACACGGTCGGCGAAGATCATTGTGGATGCCTTGCGGGCTGCGAAGCAGCCTGACTACGCTCGGTCGTCACCGTCGTGATGCGGGACGGAGAGCGGAGGGTCCTGCGCGGGCCGGTGCCTGCGGGGGGTCGGCGCGCTGAAGTTGTTGCGCGTGGTGGAAACTGTCTGGTGGTTGCGGACGTTGTGAGGATGTCCGGGTCGGCAGGTGTGTGCATTCGGAGTTCGTCCTGCCCCACGGGCGGGTCTGTTTCGTTCAAGGGGAATCGCCCGTGAAGTTGTTTGAGAAGTTGTTCGGCAAGAAGAACCGCGAGGAAGGCGGCGCGGCAGAGTCCCGTGCCGTACAAGGGGAGGCGCAGAGCCAGGGAGACCGGCCGCTCTTCCGGGACGAGGTCGCGGGTGCGGGTGGCGTTCAGGGCGCGCCGGGCGCGTCGGCTGTTGACCCTGCCGGTACCGGACGCATAGGTTTCGGTGAATCATCAACCTCGAGTACGGGTGGCGGGTTTGCTCCCGACCCGTATGCCACCGACGCCTCCGCGGGGTACCCGCGGCACGAGGAGCCGTCCATGTCGGCCGAGCAGGTTTGCAGCAGGTGCGGGCATCGCAGCGATGCGGCCAGCCGGTTCTGCTCCAACTGCGGGGCGCCGCTCCGGGCGGGTCTGACGCCGGAGCGTGCCACGGAGACCACGTCCACCATCTCGATCTCGGGCCTGGAGGCCTATGAGGCCGAGGTGACGGGACAACACGTGTCGACGGCACTGTCCCCCGAGGCCCAGGCCGCGGTGGAGGCACTGCCGCCGGGTTCCGCCCTGCTGATCGTGCGGCGCGGTCCCAACTCGGGCAGCCGCTTCCTGCTGGACGGCGAGCTGACCACGGCAGGCCGGCACCCGCAGAGCGACATCTTCCTGGACGACGTCACGGTCTCCCGGCGGCATGTCGAATTCCGCAGGAGCCAGGAGGGCGGCTTCACCGTCGCCGACGTCGGCAGCCTGAACGGCACGTACGTCAACCGTGAGCCGATCGACTCGGTCCCGCTGCACAACGGCGACGAGGTGCAGATCGGCAAGTACCGGCTGGTCTTCTACGCGAGCCTGCGGGGCGTCTGACCCTTCCGGACTCCGTCCGGGGGGAACTCCAGGGAGGTCCTGTGCTGCGTACTCCGACGGGCGGTGCCGGAAACGGCACCGCCGCCTCGGCCGGGCGGCTGGTGAGCATCGGCACGGTGCTCACGATGCTGCGCGACGAATTCCCTGAGGTCACGATCTCGAAGATCCGCTTCCTGGAGGCGGAGGGGCTCGTCGAGCCCAGACGCACACCGTCCGGATACCGCAAGTTCAGCACCGACGACGTCGAGCGGCTGAGCCGCATCCTGCGCCTGCAGCGCGACCACTACCTGCCGCTGAAGGTCATCCGCGAGCAGCTGGACGCACTGGACCGCGGTGAGCAGGTGCGGATCCCGGCGCCCACGGCCCACGGGGAGGGCACGGAGCCCGTGGCACCCGGCTCCCTCCCGGCCGGGCCGGGTCGGGAGCTGCCGGCCGGTACCCGCGTCGGGCGGGCCGAGCTGATCGCCGCGGCCGAGGCGGACGAGGCCCAGCTGGCCGAATGGGAGTCGTACGGGCTGCTCGCGGAGGCTGCGGGCGGCGGGTACGACGCCGATGCGCTCATCGTGGCCCGGCTGGTGGCCGATCTGGGCCGCTTCGGGCTGGAGCCCCGGCACCTGCGGGCCATGAAGGCGGCCGCGGATCGGGAGGCGGGCCTGGTGGAGCAGGTCGTCGCCCCGCTGCGGCGCCATCGCAACCCCCAGACCAGGGCGCATGCGGAGGCCACCGCCAAAGAGCTCGCGGGGCTGTCCGTACGGCTCCACGAGGCCCTCGTCCAGGCTGCCCTCGGGGTGCGGCTGCACTGACCGGCGGGGTCCCGACTACCCAAACCTGCCGGGCAGGTCCTAGGGTTGCTGTGTGAACGAGCTCGACGTTGTGGGTGTCCGGGTGGAAATGCCCTCCAACCAGCCGATCGTGCTCCTGCGTGAAGTGGGAGGCGATCGGTACCTCCCCATCTGGATCGGACCCGGGGAGGCGACCGCGATCGCCTTCGCGCAGCAGGGCATGGCCCCCGCGCGTCCGCTGACCCACGACCTGTTCAAGGACGTGCTGGAGGCGCTCGGTGAGGAGCTCACCGAGGTCCGGATCACGGATCTGCGGGAGGGCGTCTTCTACGCGGAGCTGGTCTTCTCCAGTGGGGTGGAGGTGAGCGCGCGGCCGTCAGACGCCATAGCGCTGGCCCTGCGGACGGGAACGCCGATCTTCGGCAGCGACGGCGTGCTGGCCGACGCCGGAATCGCCATCCCGGACGAGCAGGAGGACGAGGTGGAGAAGTTCCGCGAGTTCCTCGACCAGATCTCCCCGGAGGACTTCGGCACCGGGCCGCAGTGAGACACCGGTCTTGTCAAACTCGGTGAGACCGCCGCCCCATTCAGTTAACCTTGCCCCTCCAAGGGGCACGGGAAACCACTCTCAGGGTGATTATCACTCGGCGTGCCGAGTGTGGCGATCGTTGACGCACCCCGGGTGACTGCCTACCTTCGAGGGGGCAGGTCAAGGACGGAGGGTCGGCGTGAGAGTCACGGGCGACGGTACGACCGGGGGCATCCCCGCACGCAGTGACGGTGGGCCGTACCCGCTCCTCGGGAGCGCGGCGGGCGCCCCGTGCCGCCAGCCGGAGACCTCGCCGACGGCGCCGGCGGCCGACACCCAGGCGGCCGGCACCCAGGCGGCCGAGCAGGTCGGCTATCGCGGGCCGACCGCGTGTGCGGCTGCCGGCATCACCTACCGGCAGCTCGACTACTGGGCACGGACCGGGCTGGTGGAGCCTACGGTGCGCCCCGCGTACGGCTCCGGGACCCAGCGCCTCTACAGCTTCCGCGACGTGGTCGTCCTCAAGATCGTGAAGCGTTTCCTGGACACCGGTGTAGCGCTGCAGAACATCCGCAACGCTGTGCAGCACCTGCGGGACCGCGGCTTCTCGGACCTGGAGCGCATGACGCTGATGAGCGACGGCGCCACCGTGTACGAATGCACCTCGCCGGAGCAGGTGGTGCGCCTGCTCCAGGGCGGCCAGGGGATCTTCGGCATCGCCGTGGGCGTGGTCTGGCGGGACGTGGAGAAGGCACTGTCGCAACTGCACGGCGAGCGGGTCGACACCGGCGAGACGGTGATCGGACACAACCCGGCGGACGAACTGGCGGCACGGCGCAACCGGGCCGGTTGAGCCGCCCGACGCCCGACGCCCGCCGGACGCCCCAGGGCTTGACGCCCGGGGCGCGGCGCGGTCGGCGCACGGCCGCGCAGTTGCCGTCCGGCACTCGGCATTGTCAGTGGCGTAAGGCAGCATCGGTGCTGTGAGAGCCGCACCGACCATCCTCCATCTCGACATGGACGCCTTCTACGCCTCGGTGGAGCAGGCGTCGAAGCCGAGCCTGCGCGGGAAGGCCGTGATCGTCGGCGGGCTCGGGCCGCGCGGGGTGGTCGCCACCGCGTCCTACGAGGCGAGACGCTTCGGAGTGCATTCGGCGATGCCGACGGCCCAGGCCAGGCGGCTCTGCCCGAACGGCGCCTACCTGTTCCCCCGCTTCGAGCTGTACCGGTCGGTCAGCGACATCGTGATGACCCTGCTGCGAGAGCTCTCCCCGCTCGTGGAACCGCTGAGCCTGGACGAGGCGTTCGTGGACCTGGAGGCGGGCGGCGGCGGTGTCCGGGACTCCCGTTCCGCGCGGGAGACCGGAGAGCGGCTGCGGGCGGACATCCTCGCCGCGACGGGCCTGACGGGGTCGGTGGGGCTGGCCGGCTCGAAGATGCTCGCCAAAGTGGCCTCCGAGGAGGCCAAGCCGGACGGGCTGCTGTTGATCGAGCCGGGCACGGAGCGGGAGCTGCTGGCGCCGATGTCCGTACGCACCCTGCCCGGGGTCGGGCCGGCCACCGGGGAACACCTGCGGCGGGCCGGGATCACCACGGTCGGGGAGCTCGCCGAAGCCGGGGAGGACGAGCTCGTCCGGTTGATCGGGCGGTCGCACGGGGTGGGGCTGTACCGGATGGCGCTGGGACGGGACGAGCGGCCGGTGGTCGCCGAGCGCGACGCGAAGTCGGTGTCGGTGGAGGACACGTTCGACGTGGACCTGCACGACCGGGTGCGGATCCGGACCGAGGTGCAGCGGCTCGCCGACCGGTGCGTGCAGCGGCTCCGGGGGTCCGGGCACTCGGGGCGCACGATCGTGCTGAAGGTGCGCCGGTACGACTTCTCGACACTGACCCGCTCCGAGACGCTGCGGGGGCCGACCGACGATCCGGCGGTGGTGCGGGAGGCCGCGGCGCGGCTGCTGGAGGCGGTGGACACCACCGGCGGGGTGCGGCTGCTGGGCGTGGGCGTGACCGGGCTCGCGGACTACACCCAGGAGGATCTGTTCGCGCAGTCCCAGGCCGCCGCCGCGAGCGGTGAGGCTCCGCCGAACGCCCCGGACGCGTCCGCTGAGGAGGGAGGGGCAGAAGGGCTTCCGGGGGTCGGCGGAGCCTCAC
>NZ_JACBGN010000251.1 GCF_013401435.1 Streptomyces sp. BR123 | reverse complement strand
CCCAGCCCCAGCCCCAGCACCAGCACCAGCCCCACCCGGAGACGCAGCCGCAGCCGGACGCGCAGCCCGAGGCGCGGGACGCCGGTCCCGCGGCGGGCCCGCCCCGTGGGCCCCGCTTCGGCAACTTCGAACCGCAGCCGCAGGAAACCGATTCCCACGCCGCCCTGCCGCGCGGTGCCCGCTTCGGTGACCTGGAATCGCAGCCGCAGGAAACCGGGTCCGCAGTCGGTCCGCGGTCGGGCGGGCGGCCGGAGCCGGAGCCGGGGCCGGAGCCGGGGCCGGAGACCCGGGATGTCGGGCCGGAGGTGCCCGGGGAACGGGGAGACCGGGGGGTGCGGGGGACGGTGGCCGAGCTGATCACGCTGCGGGCCCAGGGGCGCAGTGGCGAGGCGCACGTGCTGCTGTGCGAGGCCGCGGCATGGCCGCCCGGACTGCTGCCGGAGCTCGCCGCCGAGCTGGCCCGTGCCGGGCTGGCCGCCGACTGGGCCACCCTGCTGTGGGAGGCGGCCTCGCTCCCGCCCGAGCGGCTCGCCGCGGTGGCCGCGGCCCTGGGGGCGGCGGGCCGGCACGCCGACTGCGAGGCGCTGCTGCGCCAGGGCGTCTCCCGGCCTGCCGCCGAGATCGCCGAGGCGGCCCTGGCGCTGGCGGAGGCGGGCCGCCTCGGCGAGGGCGACGCGCTGCTCGGCGCCTTCGTCCGGGTCCGCACCGCCGAGGAGGCGGCCCGCCTCGCCCGCCGGGACCCGCAGTGGTTCGTCCCGCGCCTGCTCAGGGCCGCGGAGGCCGTTTCCGCCGGGCGCCACCGCGACCTCGTACACGCTCTGCGCGTCGGGAAACTCCTCGCTTTCTGAACACCGGACCCTCGAAAGCGATTCAAGGCGATTGAAGGCGATCGGATTTCGACCCAATCCGACCGACTGCGCCATCCGGGCAAGGCGGTCTTGCCCCGCGGTGTGACGAGGCCTACGTTCTAGTCCCTACGCACACCGTCTACGTGCGTAGAAGTCGGCGTTCCCGTCGCGAGGAGCAGCTCATGGCCCAAGTCGTCCGCGCCGCACTCGTCCAGGCCACCTGGACCGGAGACACCGAGTCGATGATCGCCAAACACGAGGAGCACGCCCGCAGAGCGGCCGCCGAGGGCGCGCGGATCATCGGCTTCCAGGAGGTGTTCAACGCCCCCTACTTCTGCCAGGTCCAGGAGCCCGAGCACTACCGCTGGGCCGAGCCGGTCCCCGACGGGCCGACCGTCCGCCGGATGCAGGAACTCGCCCGCGAGACCGGCATGGTGATCGTCGTGCCGGTCTTCGAGATCGAGGACTCCGGCTTCCACTACAACACCGCCGCCGTCATCGACGCCGACGGCAGCTACCTCGGCAAGTACCGCAAGCACCACATCCCGCAGGTCAAGGGCTTCTGGGAGAAGTACTACTTCCGCCCCGGCAACCTCGGCTGGCCCGTCTTCGACACCGCCGTCGGCAAGGTCGGCGTCTACATCTGCTACGACCGGCACTTCCCCGAGGGCTGGCGGGCCCTGGGCCTGGCCGGCGCGAAGCTGGTGTACAACCCGTCCGCCACCCACCGCGGCCTGTCCGCCCACCTGTGGCAGCTGGAGCAGCCCGCCGCGGCCGTCGCCAACGAGTACTTCATCGCCGCCATCAACCGGGTCGGCCGGGAGGAGTACGGCGACAACGACTTCTACGGCACCAGCTACTTCGTCGACCCGCGCGGGCAGTTCGTCGGCGAGACGGCCGGCGACAAGGAGGAGGAACTCCTCGTCCGCGACCTGGACTTCGGCCTCATCGAAGAGGTCCGCACCCAATGGGCGTTCTACCGCGACCGCCGCCCCGACGCCTACGGAGGGCTCGTACAGCCGTGACCGACCCGATTCCCCTGCTCAGCCGCCACCGCTCCGTCCTGCCCGACTGGCTCGCGCTCTACTACGACCGCCCCATCGAGCTCACCCACGGCGAGGGCCGCCACGTCTGGGACGCCGACGGCAACCGCTACCTCGACTTCTTCGGCGGCATCCTCACCACGATGACCGCGCACGCCCTGCCCGAGGTCACCAAGGCCGTCACCGAGCAGGCCGGGCGGCTCCTCCACTCGTCCACGCTGTACCTCAACCGCCCGATGGTCGAGCTGGCCGAGCGGATCGCCGCCGTGTCCGGCATCCCCGACGCGCGGGTCTTCTTCACCACCTCCGGCACCGAGGCCAACGACGCCGCCCTGCTGCTGGCGACCGCGTACCGCCGCTCCAACCAGGTCCTGGCGATGCGCAACAGCTACCACGGCCGGTCCTTCTCCACCGTCTCCGTCACCGGCAACCGCGGCTGGTCCCCGACGAGCCTCTCGCCGCTGCAGACGTACTACGTCCACGGCGCGGTCCGCACCCGCGGCCCCTTCGCCGAGCTCTCCGACGAGGCGTTCACCGCTGCGGCCGTCGCCGACCTGGAGGACGTGCTCGGCCAGGCGCGCGGCTCCGTCGCCGCCCTGATCGCCGAGCCGATCCAAGGCGTCGGCGGCTTCACCTCCCCGCCCGACGGCCTGTACGCGGCCTTCCGCGAGGTGCTGGACCGGCACGGCATCCTCTGGATCAGCGACGAGGTCCAAACCGGCTGGGGCCGTACCGGCGATCACTTCTGGGGCTGGCAGGCACACGCCCGCAGCGGTCCGCCGGACATGCTCACCTTCGCCAAGGGCATCGGCAACGGCATGTCGATCGGCGGCGTCGTAGCCCGCGCCGACATCATGAACTGCCTCGACGCCAACTCCATCTCCACCTTCGGCGGCTCCCCGGTCACCATGGCCGCCGGCCTCGCCAACCTCGGCTACCTGCTGGAGCACGACCTCCAGGGCAACGCCCGCCGCGTCGGCGGCCTGCTCCTGGAGCGGCTGCGCGCCATCGCCGCCACCGTGCCCGCCGTACGGGAGGTACGCGGCCGGGGCCTGATGGCCGGGGTGGAGCTGACCCGGCCCGGCACCGACGAGGCGGACCCGGAGGCGGCCTCCGCCGTCCTGGAGGCCGCCCGCGAAGGCGGCCTGCTGCTCGGCAAGGGCGGCGGGTACAACACCAGCGTGCTGCGCATCGCGCCGCCGCTCTCCCTCACCGTCGCAGAGGCGGAAGAGGGCGCCGAGATCATCGAACGGGCCCTGCGCAGCACCGTGTAGCCGGGAGGCGCCCCACATGTCCATCCGCACCCCGGTCCTCGGCGGCCCCGTCATCACGGCCGCCGACGCGAGCAGGACGTACGCCGTCCCCGGCGGGGTCGACGCCCCCACCCGCAGGGAGCTGCCCTTCGGCGGCACCTTCGCCTCGGACACCTTCGAGACCGGGACCCGGGCCGCCGGCCGGGGCACCACCGCCACCATCGTCGGCAACGGCTTCCACACGACCTCTCGGACGTCAATCGACTCGGCGCCTCGGCGCTGCGGTCGGTACGGCCGCCACGTGGTGAACGACGCACGGCATTCCGACGCGAAGGGATTTCCCAGGTATGGCCAGAACCCTCATCACCGGTGGCCTCGTGATCACCGCTGCCGAAGAGCTGCACGCGGACGTTCTGATCGAGGATGGCCGCGTCGTGGCGATGGCGACCACGGGCAGCCAGGACTGGACTGCCGATCGCGTCATCGATGCCTCCCGGAAGTATGTGATCCCGGGTGGGGTCGACGCGCACACGCACATGGAGCTGCCGTTCGGCGGCACCTTCGCGTCGGACACGTTCGAGACAGGCACGCGAGCCGCCGCCTGGGGCGGTACGACGACCATCATCGATTTCGCCGTACAGTCCCGGGGGCAGTCCCTGCGGGCCGGCCTGGACGCCTGGTACGGCAAGGCCGATGGCAGATGCGCGATCGACTACGCATTTCACATGATCGTGTCGGACGTCAACGAGCGCACGCTCAAGGAAATGGACGGGCTCGTCGAGGAAGGCGTGAGCTCGTTCAAATTGTTCATGGCATATCCGGGGGTCTTCTATTCGGATGACGGCCAGATCCTGCGCGCGATGCAGCGGGCCTCAGGCAACGGCGGGCTGATCATGATGCACGCCGAGAACGGCATCGCCATCGACGTGCTGATCGAGCAGGCGCTGGCGCGCGGGGAGACCGACCCGCGCCACCACGGCGAGGTCCGCAAGGTGCTCCTGGAAGCGGAGGCCACCCACCGGGCCATCCAGCTGGCCCGGGTGGCCGGCGCGCCGCTGTACGTCGTCCACGTCTCCGCGCAGGAGGCCGTCGCGGAGCTGGCCGCCGCCCGGGACAAGGGTCTACCGGTCTTCGGCGAGACCTGCCCGCAGTACCTCTTCCTGTCCACCGACAACCTCGCCGAGCCGGACTTCGAGGGCGCGAAGTACGTCTGCTCCACCCCCCTGCGTCCCAAGGAGCACCAGGCCGCCCTCTGGCGCGGCCTGCGCACCGACGACCTCCAGGTGGTCTCCACCGACCACTGCCCCTTCTGCTTCCGAGGACAGAAAGAGATGGGCCGCGGGGACTTCTCCAAGATCCCGAACGGCCTGCCGGGGGTGGAGAACCGCATGGACCTCCTCCACCAGGCGGTGGTGGACGGCCACATCAGCCGCCGCCGGTGGATCGAGATCGCCTGCACCGCCCCCGCCCGGATGTTCGGCCTCCACCCGCAGAAGGGCACGATCGCGCCGGGTTCCGACGCCGACATCGTCCTCTACGATCCGCACGCCGAGCAGGTCATCTCCGCCGAGACGCACCACATGAACGTGGACTACTCGGCGTACGAGGGCAAGCGGATCACCGGCCGCGTCGACACCGTTCTCTCGCGCGGCGAACTGGTCATCGACCGGCGCGAGTACACGGGCAGCGCCGGCCACGGGGCCTTCGTTCACCGTTCCACCTGCCAGTACCTCTAGGGGGCGCCGGGGCCCGCACGCCCCGGCGCCCGTACTCCCCAGCAAGGAGCGCCGCATGGACTTCGGGCTCGTCCTGCAGACCGACCCGCCCGCCTCCCAGGTGATCAGCCTGATGAAGCGGGCCGAACGCAACGGCTTCCGCTACGGCTGGACGTTCGACTCCGCCGTGCTGTGGCAGGAGCCGTTCGTGATCTACAGCCAGATCCTCGCCAACACGCAGAAGCTCCACATCGGCCCGATGGTGACCAACCCGGGCACCCGGACCTGGGAGGTGACCGCCTCCACCTTCGCCACCCTCAACGACATGTACGGCAACCGCACCGTCTGCGGGATCGGCCGCGGCGACTCCGCGATGCGGGTGGCCGGCCGCAAGCCCAACACCCTGGCCCGGCTCGGCGAGGCCATCGAGGTCATCCGCGACCTCGCCGAGGGCCGCGAGGCCGAGGTCGACGGCAAACCGCTGCGCATCCCGTGGATCAAGGACGGGAAACTGCCCGTCTGGATGGCCGCGTACGGGCCGAAGGCGCTGGCCCTGGCCGGGCAGAAGGCCGATGGGTTCATCCTCCAGCTCGCCGACCCCTACCTCACCGAGTGGATGGTCCATGCGGTCCGCGAGGCCGCCGCCACGGCGGGCCGGGACCCGGACGCGATCACCATCTGCGTGGCGGCCCCCGCGTACGTCACGGCCGACGCCTCGGCCGAGGCCCTGGCCCACGCGCGGGACCAGTGCCGCTGGTTCGGCGGCATGGTCGGCAACCACGTGGCCGACCTCGTCTCCCGCTACGGCGAACACTCCACCATGGTCCCTGAGGAACTCACCGAGTACATCAAGGCCCGCCAGGGCTACGACTACAGCCACCACGGCCGCGCCGGGAACCCGTCCACCGACTTCGTCCCCGACGAGATCGTCGACCGCTTCTGCCTGCTGGGCCCGCCCGAGACGCACGTCGAGAAGCTGCGGGCGCTGCGGGCCCTGGGCGTCGACCAGTTCGCCGTCTACGACATGCACGACGCGAAGGAGGCCACCATCGACGCCTACGGGCAGCACGTCATCCCCGAGCTCAACGGGCGGCCGTAGACGGGCAAGGCCTGGCGGCTTCCCCGCAGCGGGCAGCCGTCATGCCGGTGCGTCGAAAGCCGATCGGTGTTCCGCCGGGTCGGTCGGGGTGGAGGCGGAGCCGTTGGGCGGACCGTTGTGCACGCCCGGCCCGGGAGGCGGGGACATGTGAAGGACGGGACTTCCGCGCCGCCGTCCGGCGCACTCGGGGGCGAGGAGCTCCGCGGCCAGGGCGTGGGCCTGGACGCGGATCTCGGGGATGGCTGATCAACCCGCGGCTCGGGCGCACGGACCGAAGGCCCCGGCCTCCACGACGTGCACGACGCCAAGGAGGGGGGACGGCCTCCCTTCCGGGAATGCGGTGGGGATCGCGGGCCGGGCGTGATGTGATGGGGGCATGATCGAAGAGTTCCTGGCCCGTGACCTGTCCGCCGTCGAGGAAGCCGTCCGCAAGGCGGCCGCCGCCGAGATCATGCCGAGGTTCCGGCAGCTCGCCGACCACGAGGTGGACGAGAAGAGCGGCCCGCACGATCTGGTGACCGTCGCCGACCGCAGGGCCGAGGAGCACCTCACGGTCTCCCTCACCCGGCTGCTGCCCGGCTCCGCCGTCGTCGGCGAGGAGGCCGTGCACGCCGACCCGACCGTGTACGGGGCGCTGCGCGGCGACGCCCCGGTCTGGATCGTGGACCCGGTCGACGGCACCCGGCAGTTCGTCTCCGGCGACCCGAACTTCTGCACCCTGGTCGCGCTCGCCCACCGCGGGGAGATCCTCGCCTCCTGGACCTTCGCCCCGGCGCTGGACGAGATGGCCACCGCCGTGCGCGGGCAGGGCGCGTACCTGGGGGAGGAGCGCCTGCGCTGCGGTTCCCCCGAGCCGGGCGCCGAGCTGCGCGTCGCCATCGCGCACCCGCTGTACACCACCGACGGCGACAAGCGGGTCCTGTCCCGCCTGGACGTGCCCGGCGTCGCCGCCCGCCCCTGCGGCTCGGCCGGCCTGGAGTACCTGAAGGTGGCCCGCGGCGAGATGGACGGCCTCGCCTTCACCTGGCCCTCGGCCTGGGACCACGCGGCCGGGCTGCTGCTGGTCGCGGAGGCCGGCGGGGCGCAGAGCACCGTCGCCGGGGAGCCCTTCCGCATCGACCGGGACAACGAGCTGCCCTTCGCCGTGGGCCGCGACGAGGCCACGGCCGGACGCATCCGCGAGCTGCTCCGCGGCGCCTGACCCGGGCCCCGGTCACCGCCCGGCCGGCGTCCCGATCCGACGAACCCCGGGGCTGCCGCGGCCGTACCGGGGGCCCGCGGAGGCGGGCCGAATATCCTGGGCGGTGGCAGCCACCGGACGAAGGAGTCGCACAGTGCCGTCGATTCTCGATGCGGTCGTGGTGGGGGCGGGGCCCAACGGGCTGACCGCCGCCGTCGAACTGGCCCGGCGCGGCTTCTCCGTGGCCGTCTTCGAAGCCGCGGACGCCGTGGGAGGCGGGGCCCGGACCGAGGAGCTCACCCTCCCCGGCTTCCGGCACGACCCCTGCTCGGCGGTCCACCCGCTGGGCGCCGGCTCCCCGGCGTTCGCCGCGATGCCGCTGAAGCGGTACGGGCTGGAGTGGGTGCACGCCCCGCTGCCGATGGCGCACCCCTTCGACGACGGCACGGCCGCCGTGCTCTCCCGCTCCGTAGCCGAGACCGCCGCCTCCTTCGGGCCGCGTGACGCGGGCGCCTACCGGCGGCTGGTCGCGCCGTTCCTCGGCCGATGGGACACCCTGTCCCGGGACTTCATGTCCCTGCCCGGCACAGCCCTGCCCCGCGACCCGGTCACCCTGGCCCGCTTCGGGCTGGCCGGAATGCCGCCGTCCACCTGGCTGTTGCGGCGGTTCCGGGACGAGCGGGCCAAGGCCCTGTTCGCGGGGCTCGTCGCCCACGTCATCGCACCGCTGGACGGCATCGCCACCGGCGCCGTCGGCCTCGTCTTCGCCCTGGCCGCACACGCGGGCGGCTGGCCCATGGCACGCGGCGGCTCCCAGTCGATCTCCGACGCCCTGGCCGCCTACCTCGTCGACCTCGGCGGCAGCATCCACACGGACTTCGAGGTCAAGCGCCTGGACGACCTCCCGCCGGCCCGCGCCTACGTCTTCGACACCTCGCCCACCGCGCTGGCCCGCATCGCCGGGCTGGGGCACGCGTACGACGGCTACCGGTACGGCGCCTCCGTCTTCAAGATCGACTATGCGCTGTCCGGGCCGGTGCCGTGGACCGCCGAGGCCCCGCGCCGGGCCGGCACCGTCCAGATCGGGCCGCGCGCCCGAGACATCGACGCCGCCCTCCAGCTCGCCTCCGGCGGCCGCGTCCCCCGCACCCCGTTCCTGATCACTGCTCAGCCGAGCCTTGCCGATCCGGGCCGGGCGCCCGAGGGCAAACACGTCTTCTGGGCCTACGGGCACGTCCCCGCGGGCTGGAACGGCGACCTCACCGACGCCGTCGAACGCCAAGTCGAACGCTTCGCCCCGGGCTTCCGGGACCTCGTGCTCGCCCGCGCCACGGCCGGCCCGCCGCAGCTCGCCGCCCGCAACCCCAACTACATCGGCGGGGACATCGCCTGCGGCGCGGCCTCCGGGCTCCAGCTGCTGCTGCGCCCCAAACCGTCCCTGTCCCCGTACACGACCTCCCGCCCCGCCGTCTTCCTCTGCTCCTCCGCCACCCCGCCCGGCCCCGGTGTGCACGGCATGTCCGGCCACAACGCGGCCAAGGCGGTCTGGCGGCACCTGCGAAAGGCCTCCTGATGGTCCGCATCACCCTCGTCCGGGGCGACATCACCGCCGAGCAGGCGGACGCCCTGGTCAACGCCGCAAACTCCTCCCTGCTGGGCGGCGGGGGAGTGGACGGGGCCATCCACCGGCGCGGCGGCCCGGAGATCCTGGAGGCCTGCCGCGCCCTGCGTGCCTCCCACTACGGCAAGGGCCTCCCGACGGGTCGGGCCGTGGCCACGACCGCGGGCCGCCTCCGTGCCCGGTGGGTGATCCACACGGTGGGCCCGGTCTGGTCCGCCACCGAGGACCGCTCCGAGCTGCTCGCCTCCTGCTACCGCGAGTCGCTGCGCGTCGCGGACGAGCTGGGCGCCTGCACGGTGGCCTTCCCGGCCATCTCCACCGGCATCTACGGCTGGCCCATCGACGACGGCGCCCGCATCGCAGTGGAAACCGTCCGCGCGACCGCCACCGCGGTGGAAGAGGCCCGCTTCGTCCTCTTCGACGAGGCGGCCTACGCGGCCTTCGCCCGCCAGGTCCACTGACCGTACACGTCGCGGCCCCTCTACGCCTGAGCCCCGGACATCGCTACTGCGAGGCGGTGCTGTCGACCTGTGGTTTCGTGGGTGCGCACGACGGACGCGGTCCGGGAGGGTCGGCCTGCCGGCCGGTCGAGGTGGCCCTGGACGAGTACCGCGAGCGCGGGTCTGCGTTCCCATGAGGTTTCGGTCTCCCGTCCACGTGCTCGATCGAGGTCCACTGCCCCCTTCATCCCGGTGGCGCCGGCCTCCGCGAACGCGCCGCGGGACGATACGGGCGTGCGGTTCACGGAACTGCCCTCACCCGGGACGTCGTCCGGCAGAGGATGCAACTTGTCGTGGGCGTGCTCGACGGGGACTTCGGCGGCAGTCTGCTGCTGCCGGCGACCTGCCTCGACGGGCGGACCTCGAGGCGGCGGGAGCGCAGCCGGTGGCGCCGTCCGACCGTGCGGGGCGCGGTACGTCGGCGCCGTGACCGACGTGTGGTTCGGCGCGCTCCCCCGGGAGCGGGGGTCAGGTGGCGGAGAGCAGGATCTCCGTCGACTTGATCAGGGCGACGACGGGGGAGCCGGGGGCGAGACCGAGCGCCTCCACCGCCTCGTTGGTGATCACGGCGGTCAGGCCGCCGCCCTCCACGTCCACCTGGACCGAGGCCACTGCGCCGCCGACGGCGATGGCCCCGACGGTCCCGGCGAGCTGGTTCCGGATGGAGATGCCCTCCACACGGCCGGTGGCCAGGGCCACCTCGGTGGCCTTGACCAGCGCCTTCACCGGCGTGCCGGGGGCGATGCCGAGGTCCTTCACGGCCCCGGCGGTGACCGCGGCGGTGATGTGCTGGCCGCCGTCCAGCCGGACCTTCACCGTCGCCATGGCCTCGTCCGCGGTGACGGCGGTGACGGTGCCGGGGATCCGGTTGCGGATGCTCAGGCTCATGGTTTGCCCGTCCTCGTGGTGTGCTCGGGTGCCGCGCCGGTCCGGCAGGACCGATCAAGATCGACCGTAGTCGGCGTTCCGCGGGCCCCGGTCCGGCCCCTCGCAACGGCCCGCCGGAATCACCCGCCCGGCCCGGGATCCGGTCGCGGTCGGGGTCGGGTCGGGGTCGTGCTCGCGGTCCGAGGGATGCCCG
>NZ_JACBGN010000250.1 GCF_013401435.1 Streptomyces sp. BR123 | reverse complement strand
CGCCGCAGCAGCCCCCGGCCGCCGCCCCGCAGCAGCCGCCGGTGGACCCGCGGCAGCCGGCCGGGATGCCGCCGCAGGCCGCGCCGCCGGTCGGCCCGCCCGCCATGCCGCCGACGGTGCCCGCCGGCGGGCCGGCCGTCCCGCCGCAGGCACCGCCCGGCCAGCCGGCGTACGGCTACCCCCAGCAGGGCTACGGCTACCCGCAGCAGGGGCCCGCCGTCCCGAACCCGTACAGCGCCCCCACGGCGCCCATGCAGGCGGCCCAGCCGCAGCCGGGCCCCTCCGGCACGGGCGGCGGCGGGCAGAAGCGCACCCAGATGATGATCATCGGCGCGGCGGCGCTCGCCGTCGCCCTGATCGTCGCCGGCGGCCTCTGGTACGCCTCCGGCAAGGGGCCCGCCGACGAGCCCGACACCAACCCCACCGCCGGTGCGAGCAAGGGCCCGGCCGGTACGCCCGGCTCGGAGAAGGTGCCCGCCAACACCAAGTCGCGGCCGCTGTACAACCACCCGAGCCCGGCGCCGGAGGAGATCACCTCCGTCCCCGGCTCCTGGCTCACCGACTCCACGTACGCCAAGACCGACCTGTCCAAGGTCGTCGGCTACAACCTGGTCGACGGCGGCAAGAAGTGGGAGCTGCCCTTCCCGGGCGAGGTCTGCGGCGCGACCAAGCACGTCAGCGACAACAAGACGGCCGTGCTGTTCAAGGCGTCCGCGGCCACGCCCGAGAACAAGTACCCGGCATGCACCGAGGTCGGCGTCATCGACCTGAACACCGGCAAGCTCGTCTGGTCCGGCAACGCCAAGGGCAGCGCCACCGGTGACAAGCCCGCCCCGCTGGGCGAGGTCACCATCAGCGGCCAGACCGTCGCCGCGGCCGGCACCAGGGGCGGCGCCGCCTGGAACCTCGCCGACGGCAAGTCGCTGTGGACGCCCAAGGCCGACTCCGAGGGCTGCTACGACGCCGGCTACGCGGGCGGCGAGGGCCTCGCGGTCATCCGCAAGTGCGGCGGCGGCAGCCGGACCCTGTACGCGCAGACCCTGGACCCGGCCACCGGCGCGCCCACCGCCTCGTACAAGCTGTCCGAGGGCATCGAGTGGGCCTCGATCATCTCCACCAAGCCGCTGGTCGTCGCCGCCGACGTCGGCGACACCGCCAAGAACGCCACCGGCATCAGCGACCTGTTCGTCATCGACCCCAAGGGCGAGCTGAAGGCGCGCATCTCGCTCGCCTCCGGCAACTTCGGCGGCAAGTGCCGGAGCACCGAGATCGAGAAGTGCAGCGGCATCGTGGTCGGCAACGGCAAGGTCTACGTGCCCTCGGTCGAGCACCAGGGCAAGGACTCCTCCTCGCTCGCCCGCACCAACGAGCTGCTCTCCTTCGACCTGGAGACCGGCAAGCAGACCAGCGACCGCGCCGACGCCGGCGAGCGGTACACCATGTTCCCGCTCCGCATGGACGGGTCGAACATCATCGCCTACAAGACGCCCCCCTACGACAAGGGCGGCCAGATCGTCTCCATCGACGGCATGACGATGAAGGAGACCCTCCTGATGGAGAACCCGGCGGAGAAGGCGAGCCGGAACGCCGAGACCCGCTTCTCGCCCGAGTACTCCGAGTTCCGCTACCACAACGGCAAGCTCTTCATCTCCCGCACGACCGTGAAGAAGCCGTACGCCGGCCAGCAGGATCCGGAATACCTCTTCGTGTCCTTCGGCGCGGGCTGATCCCCGGCCGTATCCACGATGCGGCAGAAGCCCCCGGAAGGTCCGCCTTCCGGGGGCTTCTGTGCCGTATCCGCCGCACGCCGTCGAACAAGCGTGTAGCTTGCCGGGGCAAAGGGGAGGGTGGGGGACCAATGGGCGTACGGGTCATGGTGCTCGACGAGCACCGGCTGCTGGCCGAGGCGCTCGCCTCGGCCCTGAAACTGCGCGGGCACCGGGTGCTCGCCGCGGCCGCACCGGCCGCCGGCGCCGCCGACCTGGTGATCAGCCGCGCTCCGGAGGTCTGCCTGCTCGGCACGGCCGCCCCCGCCGAGCCGGGGGTCTTCGAGCCCGTCGTCCGCATCAGACGGGAGCGCCCGCAGACCGCGGTCGTGGTCCTCGGCCCCGTGCCGAGCCCGCGCGGGATCGCCGCCGCCTTCGCCGCCGGTGCCTGCGGGTACGTACGCCAGGACGAGCGGATCGAGGGCGTCGAGCGGGCGCTGGCCAAGGCGCGGGCGGGGGAGGCCGCGATCTCCCCGCAGCTGCTCCAGGGGGCCTTCGCGGAACTCCTCAACCCCGCGGCGGCACCCGACGACGAGGGCAGCCGACTGCTGCGGCTGCTCACCCCGCGCGAGGTGGAGGTCCTGGTCCGGGTCGCCGAGGGCGAGGACACCCGGCTCATCGCCGCCGGCATGCAGATCGCGCCGAGCACGGCCCGTACGCACGTGCAGCGGGTGCTGATGAAACTGGGCGTCGGCTCGCGGCTGGAGGCGGCCGCTCTGGCCGCCCGGACCGGCCTGCTGGACCGGGCGGCCCTCCCGCGGACGGACGCCGATTTCCCCGGGCGCCCGTAATCCGGTAAGCCAGTGACCGGCATGCGCACCGTCGCGCGTGCGTTCCCCTGCGAGAGGTAGTAGGCCAGTGAGCAAGACGCCGTCTTCCGCGACGCCGATTTTCAAGTACATGGTCACCGGCGGCGCCGGATACGTGGGCAGCGTCGTCGCGGCGCACCTGCTGGAGGCCGGACACGAGGTCACCGTCCTCGACGACCTCTCCACGGGCTTCCGTGAGGGCGTCCCGGCCGGGGCGGCGTTCATCGAGGGCCGCATCCAGGACGCCGAGCAGTACCTGGACCCCTCCTACGACGCGGTCCTGCACTTCGCGGCGTTCTCCCAGGTCGGCGAGTCCGTCGTGAACCCGGCCAAGTACTGGGACAACAACGTCGGCGGCACCCTCGCCCTGCTGGGCGCCATGCGCACGCACGGCGTGCGCAAGCTGGTGTTCTCCTCCACCGCCGCCACCTACGGCGAGCCCACCGAGGACCTGCTCACGGAGGAGTCCGCCACCCGTCCCACCAATCCGTACGGCGCCTCCAAGCTGGCCGTGGACCACATGATCACGGGTGAGTGCTCCGCCCACGGCGTCGCGGCCGTCTCGCTGCGCTACTTCAACGTCGCCGGCGCGTACGGGCAGTACGGCGAGCGCCACGACCCCGAGACGCACCTGATCCCGCTCGTGCTCCAGGTAGCCCTGGGCGAGCGGGAGTCGATCTCGGTGTTCGGCGAGGACTACCCGACCTCCGACGGCACCTGCGTCCGCGACTACATCCACGTAGCCGACCTGGCCGAGGCCCACCTCGCCGCCCTGGACGCGGCCACCGCGGGCGAGCACCTGATCTGCAACCTGGGCAACGGCAACGGCTTCTCGGTCCGAGAGGTCGTCGAGGCCGTCCGCAAGGTCACCGGCAAGGACATCCCGGAGGTCGTCGCCCCGCGCCGGGCCGGCGACCCGGCCGTCCTCGTCGCCTCCGCGAAGGCCGCCCACGACAAGCTCGGCTGGACCCCGTCCCGCCCCGACCTGGAGGGCATCATCGCCGACGCGTGGAACTTCACCCGCGCCCTGCGCGGCTGACCGCCCCCGCACGCCTCCACCGCGCCCCCCGCACCCGTCGTGCGGGGGGCGCGGTGCGTTGCCCGGCGCCCGCCCGGGGGAGCGCGCCGCACCGGGAGCGCGCCACGCACCGGGAGCGCCGCGGGCGGGCGCTGTGCGCGGGCGCCCGGCGCGCACACGCCGGGTGAAATGCCTCCTGTGCATCTGCCCGGAGCACCTCGGAGCCGGAAAAGGCCCCACCGTGCTTCCGACCGTGAATTCAGGCCATACAGAGGGCCGTTGGGTGCGGCGCCGACCGGAAAATCGCTCGGAAAAGTTCTGCTATTCGGCCAACCGCGAGCGGTGCCCCGCTCTACGCTGATGCGTGACACCGGTGGGGGCCGGTGTTGATTCAGGGGTCGAGACACGCCGGGTACGGCGTCCGGTCCGGGGTAATGCAAGAGATGTCTCGGCGGCGGCCGCGGCAGCTTCCATCTTCCGGTCCGGGCGCCGTACCCGCAGTCGTCCGTCCCCGACCCTTGGGGGTTTCGTGGTTCGCATCCGTGTTCTGGTGGTCGATGACCACCGCATCTTCGCCGAGTCGCTGGCTGCCGCTCTCGCGGCCGAGCCCGACGTGGACGTGTCCGCGGCCGGCAGCGGCCCGGCCGCACTGCGCTGCCTGGAACGCGCGGTGGCGGAGGGGCGCCGCTTCGACGTGCTGCTGGTCGACGCCGACCTCGGCGCGGGCGCCGGGCAGGTGCCCGCCCAGCGCGAGGCGGGGTCCGGGGCTCCGCCGCCGGGCTCCGACGGCATCGCGCTCGTCGCCGGCGTCCGAGCGGCCCATCCCGCGGTCCGCACCGTCGTCCTCGCCGAACGCGACGACCCGCGCCGGGCCGCGTACGCCCTCCAGGCGGGGGCGTCGGGCTGGGTGGCGAAGGACTGCTCGCTCTCGCGGCTGCTGGCCGTCGTCCGGGGCGTACTGCGGGAGGAGACGCACCTGCCGCCCGCTCTGCTCACGGGCGTCCTGCGGGAGTTGACCGCCGCGCGCAAGCACCGCAGCGACAGCGAACGGCTCGTGGAGTCCCTGACGCCGCGCGAGCACGAGGTGCTGCGCTGCATGGTGGCCGGGCTGGGCCGCAAGGACGTGGCGGCCCGGCTGTTCCTGTCCCCGCACACCGTCCGCACGCACATGCAGAACGTGCTGGGCAAGCTCGGGGTGCACTCCACGCTCGCGGCCGTGGCGCTGGCCCGGCGTGCGGGCGTACGGCCGGCGGACCTATCCGGGGACGTTGTCGAACGGAGCGGTCAACTGGCGTAGCAGGGCGGCGAGGTCGGCACGCTGGCTCTGGGAGAGCTGGGCCAGGATGGCCCGCTCCTGGGCCAGCAGCCCCGCGAGGGCCTCGTCGGCGCGGTCGCGGCCCTCGGGGGTCAGCCGGACCAGGACGCCGCGCCGGTCGCTGGGGTCGGGCAGCCGCTCGACGAGACCCTTCTTGGCGAGCCGGTCGATGCGGTTGGTCATGGTGCCGGAGGTGACCAGCGTCTGGGTCAGCAGCTGCCCGGGGGAGAGCTGGTAGGGCGCGCCGGCGCGGCGCAGCGAGGTCAGCACGTCGAACTCCCACGGCTCCAGGCCGTGCTCGGAGAAGGCCAGCCTGCGGGCGCGGTCGAGATGACGGGCGAGCCTGCTCACGCGGCTCAGCACTTCCAGCGGTTCCACGTCGAGGTCAGGGCGTTCCCGCCGCCATGCCGCGACCAACCGGTCGACCTCGTCCTCCATGCCGATCAGTGTAAGGGGTCTGTCGATGTGAAGTCTCTTGAATGCGAGAGTCTCGGAGGGGTATATCTTGAAAGCGTGAGTCTTGATGTCGAGATATATTTCGGTGGGTCGCGGGCATGGAGGGGGCTATGAGCGTCCGCTCCCGACCGCCCCGCCAGCAGGGAGGCTCGAACATGCATTCCGATACGCGCACCCCGGCACGGATCCCCACGACCGCCACCCGCGCTGCACCCACGTGGGACCCCCACCAATACCTTCGGCACGCAGGACACCGCACCCGCCCCTTTCTCGACCTGCTGAACCGCATACCGGAACTCCCCGCCGACCCCGCCCGCATCGCCGACCTCGGCTGCGGCCCCGGCAACGTCACGGCCCTCCTGGCCGAACGCTGGCCCCGCGCCCGCATCACCGGCTACGACCTCTCCGCCGAGATGCTCGACCGCGCCGACACCGAACACGCCGGACCCACCCCCGGCGGCGGCGCCCTCGACTTCCGCCGTGCCGACCTCGCCGACTGGCTCCCCGACGAGCCCTACGACCTGATCGTCTCCAACGCCGCCCTCCAGTGGGTCCCCAGCCACCCCGGATCCTTCGCCACCTGGACCAATGCACTGCGCCCCGGCGGCACCTTCGCCTTCCAGGTCCCCGGCAACCACGCCGCCCCCAGCCACGCCCTCCTCGCCCGGCTGTGCGACAGCCCGCGCTGGCGCGACCGGCTCGCCGGCCACGGCTCCCGCTACACCCACGTCCTCGACGCCGCCGAATACCTCGACCGGCTCACCGAGCTCGGCTGCACCGCCGACACCTGGGAGACCACCTACCACCAGCTCCTGCCCGGCGACGACCCCGTCCTCGACTGGGTCAAGGGCACCGCCCTGCGCCCCGTCCTGACCGCCCTCGAAGACGACCCCCGGGCCGCCGACGCCTTCCTCGCCGAATACCGCGACCTGCTGCGCACCGCCTACCCGCCCGGCCCCCGCGGCACCGTCTTCCCCTTCCGTCGCATCTTCGCCGTCGCCGTCAAGGAGCACTGACCTTGCTCACCACAGTCGACCACGTCCAGCTCGCTGCACCGCCCGGCACGGAGGACCGGCTCCGCGCCTTCTACACCCACGTGCTGGGCATGGCCGAGATCCCCAAACCGCCCGCCCTCGCAGCCCGGGGCGGCTGCTGGTTCGCCGCCGGCGCCGTCCAGCTGCACCTTGGCATCGAGGATGACTTCCGGCCCGCCCGCAAGGCCCACCCCGGTCTGCGGGTGACCGGCATCGAGGACTACGCCGCCCGACTCGAAGAACGCGGCGCCACCGTCGTCTGGGACGGCAGCCTGCCCGGGCACCGCCGCTTCTACTCCGAGGACCCCGTCGGCAACCGCCTCGAATTTCTGGAGCCGCACCCCCCGGCAGGATGAGGCCGCGGCCGGACACGCGACGGCGCCCCGCCACCGCAGCCGCGGTGGCGGGGCGCCGCCGAACCCCGCACCGGCCGTCCCGCCGGAGCCGCGGGGCCTCAGCTCTTGCGGTGGCCCACCAGCCGCGGCTTCGACTCCAGCCCGTCCAGCCCGTGCCAGGCCAGGTTCACCAGGTGCGCCGCGACCTCCGCCTTCTTCGGCCGCCGCACGTCCAGCCACCACTGCCCGGTCAGCGCCACCATCCCCACCAGCGCCTGCGCGTACAGCGGGGCCAGCTTCGGATCGAACCCCCGCGCCTTGAACTCCAGCCCCAGGATGTCCTCGACCTGCGTGGCGATATCGCTGATCAGCGACGCGAACGTACCCGTCGACTGGGCCACCGGCGAATCCCGCACCAGGATCCGGAACCCGTCCGTATAAGACTCGATGTAGTCCAGCAGGGCGAACGCCGCCTGCTCCAGCAGCTCCCGCGGATGACCGGCCGTCAGCGCACCCGTGACCATGTCCAGCAGCTGCCGCATCTCCCGGTCCACCACGACCGCGTACAGGCCCTCCTTGCCGCCGAAGTGCTCGTACACCACGGGCTTGGACACCCCGGCCTTCGCCGCGATCTCCTCCACCGACGTGCCCTCGAAACCCTTCTCGGCGAACAGGGCCCGGCCGATGTCCAGCAGTTGCTGGCGCCGCTCCGCGCCCGTCATCCGAACCCGGCGGCCACGCCTGGGCTTGTCGCTGCTGGAAGTGCTGCCGTCGATCGCCACGCCCCCCATCATGCCGCGTGCGACGCGTTTCCCCTGCGTCGGGCGTCGATCCGGGCTCCGGACGGCCACCGCACATCCGTTGCCCAGCCCGCCCGCTCGAACCAGCGGATCAGCCGAGCGCTGGAATCCACCTGCCCGCGCAGCACCCCGTGCCGGGCCGACGTCGGGTCCGCGTGGTGCAGGTTGTGCCACGACTCCCCGCACGACAGCACCGCCAGCCACCACACGTTCCCCGACCGGTCCCGGGACCGGAACGGACGCCTGCCCACCGCATGGCAGATCGAATTGATCGACCACGTCACATGGTGCAGCAGCGCCACCCGCACCAGGGAACCCCAGAAGAAGGCCGTGAACGCACCCCACCACGACAGCGTCACCACACCGCCCACCAGCGGCGGCACCGCCAGCGACACCGCCGTCCAGAGCGCGAAGTCCCGCGAGACCCGCCGCAGCGCCGGATCCTTGATCAGATCGGGGGCGTACTTCCGCTGATCGGTCTGCTCCGAATCGAACAGCCATCCGACGTGCGCCCACCACAGGCCCTTCATCAGTGCCGGCACGCTCTCCCCGAACCGCCACGGCGAATGCGGGTCGCCCTCCTGATCGGAGTACCGGTGGTGCTTGCGGTGATCCGCCACCCACCGCACCAGCGGCCCCTCCACCGCCATCGACCCCATGACCGCCAACGCGATCCGCAGCGGCCGCTTCGCCTTGAAGGAGCCGTGCGTGAAATGGCGGTGGAAGCCCACCGTGATCCCGTGGCAGGTCAGGAAGTACATGAACGCCATCAGGCCGAGATCCAGCCAGCTCACCCCCCACCCCCAGGCCAGCGGCACCGCCGACAGCAGCGCCAGGAACGGGACGGTGATGAACAGCAGCAGCGCGATCTGCTCCACCGACCGCTTGCGCTCCCCGCCACGGGTCGCGGACGGCAGCGGCGAGGCGGACGCGCCGGAGGAAGGGGGACCGGCCGGGGAGCCGGAGGACGTGTCGGACGGCGGATCCGAGGGCGTGGAGACGCCCCCGAGCAGATCGGAACCGGTGGTCATGGGTGTCCCCTGAAGGAAGAGGGAGGAGGCAGGCACCCCGGCTACGGATGCGTAACCTACGGCAACGTAAGTATGGCAAAGCGCGGCCCCCCGGCAAGGGGAGCGCAACACCACCGCACGGCGCACGCACAGGCGCGCACCCACCGCACGCGCCCCGCCCATCCACCGCCCACGCCCGCCCACACGGCGCACAGCGCCCGCCTGTCGAGACGTTTACCGAGGCACGAGGCCCGGACACCTATCCTGGTGTCGTCGGACAGCGCGGTCCGCACGGGCAGCCGAGCTGCGCGGCAAAGGACTCCCCCGCAACGGAACAGACACCCGGCCGGGCGGCAGCACCACGCGCGCGCACGCCGGAGCCCACCTCCCCGTAGCGCTCGACCACTGCAAGGAGCCGCACCTGTGAGCAGTGCCGACCAGGCCTCCACCGCCCACACCCCGGGCCGGGCCCCGTCCGCCGTCGCCGCCGTCAACGCCGAGCTGCGCGCGGACATCCGCCGCCTCGGCGAACTCCTCGGCGAAACCATCGTCCGCCAGGAGGGCCGGGAACTCCTCGACCTCGTCGAGCGCGTCCGCGCCCTCACCCGGACCGACGGCGAGGCCGCCGCCACCCTCCTCGGCGACACCGACCTGGAGACCGCCGCCAAGCTGGTGCGCGCCTTCTCCACCTACTTCCACCTCGCCAACGTCACCGAGCAGGTCCACCGCGGCCGCGAGCTGCGCGCCCACCGCGCCGCCGAGGGCGGCCTCCTCGCCCGCACTGCCGACATGCTCAAGGACGCGGACCCCGAGCACCTGCGCGAGACCGTCCGCAACCTCAACGTCCGCCCGGTCTTCACCGCCCACCCCACCGAGGCCGCCCGCCGCAGCGTCCTCAACAAGCTGCGCCGCATCGCCGCCCTCCTGGAGGAGACCGCCTCCGGGGCCGGAGACCGCCGCCGCCAGGACCTCCGCCTCGCCGAGAACATCGACCTCGTCTGGCAGACCGACGAACTCCGCGTCGTCCGCCCCGAGCCCGCCGACGAGGCCCGCAACGCCATCTACTACCTCGACGAGCTCCACGCCGGCGCCGTCGGCGACGTCCTCGAAGACCTCGCCGCCGAACTCCAGCGCGTCGGCATCGAGCTGCCCCCCGGCACCCGCCCCCTCACCTTCGGCACCTGGATCGGCGGCGACCGCGACGGCAACCCCAACGTCACCCCCGACGTCACCCGCGAGGTGCTGATCCTCCAGCACGAGCACGGCATCACCGACGCCCTCGAACTCGTCGACTTCCTGCGCAGCCTGCTGTCCAACTCCATCCGCTACACCGGGGCCACCGAGGAGCTCCTCTCCTCCCTCCAGGCCGACCTCGAACGCCTCCCCGAGATCAGCCCCCGCTACAAGCGGCTCAACGCGGAAGAGCCGTACCGCCTCAAGGTGACCTGCGTCCGGCAGAAGCTCCTCAACACCCGCGAGCGCCTCGCCAAGGGCACCCCCCACGAGGAGGGCCGCGACTACCTCGGCACCGCCGAACTCCTCACCGACCTCACCCTCATCCAGACCTCCCTGCGCGAACACCGCGGCGGCCTCTTCGCCGACGGCCGCATGGACCGCACCATCCGCACCCTCGCCGCCTTCGGGCTCCAGCTCGCCACCATGGACGTCCGCGAGCACGCCGACGCCCACCACCACGCCCTCGGCCAGCTCTTCGACCGCCTCGGCGAGGAATCCTGGCGCTACTCCGACATGCCCCGCGAGTACCGGCAGAAGCTCCTCGCCAAGGAACTCCGCTCCCGCCGCC
>NZ_JACBGN010000024.1 GCF_013401435.1 Streptomyces sp. BR123 | reverse complement strand
TTCCAGCGTTCGGTGCGCAGACGAACCGTGGCACTGCTGTACATCTCCGAACCAAACGGTGACAGGATTATTTTTTTCAAGAAGAAGACGGCATACGAGATACGGACCGGTCTCGTGCGCTCGGACATGTGTATAAGGGACAGGTCACTGACCTCGACGCGCAGCCGGGACCGGGAGGCGTCGAGGGCCAGTTCCAGGGGTCCGCCGGCGTGCAGCATGGCGTTGGCCACGAGCTCGGCCACCACGAGGACGATGTCTTCCGTGACCTGCTGGTCCACCCTGTACGCGACGGTGGACCTGGACCAGTCGTCGAGGGCCTGCGCGGTGAACGCCCGGGCGCGGGCCACCGGTGTGGGCAGCCCGGCCAGCAGCAGGCACCGTCGCCGGCCGTCCGCCGGGAGCGGACTCCTGCCGGGGCTGCCGTCATCCAGGGTGCCCGGGCTGGTCGTCATGAGCGGGTACCCTCCGGTGTCGGCGTGACGTCGTGGACGGCGCAATGCGGTCCGTCCGGTCGGATGCCCCGGGGCGCTCGGATTATGCCCTTCCGCGCCCGGACGTACGGGCCGCTCACACCACGAACGCCCGCGTCGACCGAATCGTGGAGGTAAAAGTCGGCCTGCGCACCGGTGGGTTCGAGTACGCGCATCACCGGCGGGGCGATCGCGGCGAGCCGGAAGCCGATGCCCGCCGCCGGGGCTGCCGCACGTGTCTTGAGAAGCAGGTCCAAGCCGGACGCATCGCAGAACCCGACCCGTGCGAGACGGGCCCGCACCGTGAGCGGTGCCTCCTGCAGCTGCCCGGCGGTCACGCCGGCTCCCTGCTCGTTCTCGGCCGACATGGGCATCGTCCTTCCGGAGAGCGCCGTTCGACCTTACGCAAGCAGTTCCCGTACGGCCACACCTACGGCCACACCCCCTGCGCGGCAGCGTGCGTCGAGGCGTGCGGACCTGCACGTTCCTCCCTTCTCCTCCTCGTACGAACACGCCGACGGGGCACGTGTCCCATGCCGGTCGCGCCCTCGATGCCGTGAGCCGCCGCGAGTGCCGGAGCGCCCTCGGCCTCGGCCTGTCCGCCGAGCGGCAGCCGCAGCTCCGCCTCGGCGCCCGGGCAGCCCCGGCACCGGCTCTCCGGGGGCAGTTCCGCAGTTCATCGTGCGGTGTCGCGCCGGCCCTCGAACGCCGCCTGCGCCGGACGTCCGGTCAGTGGCCGGCTTCATCCCTGCGCGTCCCGCGCGGAGTCGGCCTCCAGGCGCCGGCCTCGGTCACGACGCGGGCCCGGTACGGATCCGGAGGCTACCCCGCCCGTCAGGGGCGGGAGAAGCCCCGGATCATGCCGCTTCCCAGGTGCCGGGCATGGATGCAGGAGTTCGGGTGATACGGACGAGACCGGGCGGTCAGGACGGCCGCCCTCCACCGGAAGGAGCCGCCACCGTGGCCGACATCGACTCCTCGCCCACGTCCGGATCGTTCGACCGGCACGGCGACCGGCCGCTCGACGGGGCGTGCCGCACCGCGGACGCGGCCTTCGCCCGGGTCGCGCACGAGCCCGCGGCAGCCGCCCGGGCGCGAGAGGAGGCCGCCAAGGCCGTCTGTGGGAGCTGCCCGGTCCGTATCCCGTGCCGCCGCCACGCCCTTGCCGCCCGCATTCCCCACGGCGTGCGGGGCGGCCTGACGGCAGACGAGCGCCATGTCCTGCTTGTGGGCCCCTCGCCCGCTCCGCCCTCCGCGTGGCGGGTGCCTGCTCCGGGGCGCTGTTCTTCGGCCGACTGACGGACCGCTACGGCCGCAAGAACCCCTTCACGCTGACCCCGCCCGGCAATCCGGGACGACGCCCCCGAAGGCCGGCCGGCGCCGTGGACAAGCCCGCGCCGGCACGCACCCTTCCCCGTGCGAGGGTGTCCGCTTCAACGCGCGAAACCTCCGGAACTCACATAGTTTGTGGCGATAAGTGCATTCCTCGAAAAGGAGACTCTTCATGGCTGAGAAGGCCAAGGGCAAGATGGAGCAGGCCAAGGGCAAGGCCAAGGAAGCAGCCGGCAAGGTGACCGGCAGCGAGCGGATGGAAGCCGAAGGCGAGATGGACCAGATCAAAGGAAAGGCGCGGGAGACGGCGGCCAAGGCCGAGGAGCAGGCCCGCGGAGTGAACGACTCCCTGCGCGGCCGCCGCCAGAAGCCCTGACCCCGCTCGTCCCCGAGGGCGGCCCCCGACGCGCGGCGCCGGGGGCCGCCCTCGTCGGCTGCGCGCCATCACCTCGGACGGGCGCCCCTGGGCAGCAGCGACAGGCAGGGTGCTGCCCCGACTTCCTCCGATTGATCCGGGCCCACAAGGGTCGTCAGGTCCGGATTCCGTCGGCTGCTCCCGACCGGCAGAGGCCGTTCGAGGCCGCCCAGGTGCGGCTCGGGACCGGCGGGCTCGGCCAGGGCACGGCCGCACCGGTGAGGTTTCCCGGCCCTCGGTGTCGGGGTCCGTGGCCTGCTCCCCGCAGCCGCGGGCCAGTCGCCCTCCAACCACTCGTGGTCATCCCCGTGTCGGATGGGCAGGCAGCGCGGCCCGAATGGCCGGCTCCCGCCTGCCGCCCCCTTTGCCGGGGGAACGCACGCATGGGCGGGCACGTGGTCGGCAGAGTGCATGGATGAGGAATGAGCGGAAATGAGCCGGATATGTGGATGAGGACATGAGGGCACGGGGCGATCGAAGGCCCCGGGTGTGGTCACACCGGGGAAGCGGAGCCGCTCGGCCGTCCGACGTGAGGCGGTGGACCCCGGCGGTGGCGCTTCCCCGGCCGGGCCTCACCGCATACGTGCATGTCACCCCTACTGAGCGGCGGACCAGAGGATCGATCATGAGCAGCGGGAACCAGCCGAGCGAGCAGGCCCGGCGCATGCGGGAAGAGGCAGAGGAACTGGAGCTGGAGGCGCAGCGGGCCACCGATCCCGAAGCACGGCAGCGACTGACGGAGAAGGCACTGCGGATCCGGGAGAAGATCGAACAGGACAACGGCCCTGAGAGCGCAACCATGGATCCCATGTAGCCGACCACCGTTACCCCCTCCGGGTGGCGTGGGGGCCGTCCGCACAGGGGAGTTGCCCTACCGCGGCTGCACGCACCCTGCCCGACGGCCGGTGTGGTCCGTCGGCCGGCGCCTGGCAGTCGGAAAGCCGGCACGCCTGGCCTCAGCGTGTCGCGGCAGAACTCCTCTCGTCACGCCGAGGGGGCGGTGGAGGTGTAGGCCGGCGGGGCATGGAGGGACACGGCTGTACGGCCTGTGGCGGTGGGCCGTACGTCGATGTCGGCGGCCACACGGGACATGGAAGCGAGCCTCCGACTGCCGGCCCTCGCCGGGACGGCTGCCGATCACGCGTGGCGGAGCATGCCCGGCAGGGCCGCCCCGGCTCCTGCGCGCGGCACCCGGCCCCCCGACGCCTACGACCGGCGACGGATGCGCGCAGGTCCGGAGAGTACGGGTGACGGCCCCTGCGCCGGGCGGCCTATGACCACCGGTTCCGTATCCGCCGGCACACCGCACCGCGCCTCCTGCGAGGGCACCGGCGCCCGGCTGCCGTCACCGGTCGACGCACCGGCCTCACCGGCCGGCGCCCCCGCCCCGCGGCACCTTCGAGCAACGCCGGCCGGTACAGGGGGACGCACTCGGACGTTTGAAGTGAGTTCCGTTGCACATACGGGACAGGAAAGCTGTGACATCGAGAAAGGGCAATCGCATCATGGGACTCATCGCTTGGATCCTCATCGGGCTCATCGCCGGCGCCATCGCCAAGTCCCTCATGCCGGGCAGGGATCCCGGGGGAGTCGTCGTCACCATGGTCATAGGTATCGCCGGTGGTCTCCTCGGGGGCTGGCTGGGCAAGGTGATCCTCGGCGTGGAATCCATCGACGGTTTCTTCGAGCTGTCCACCTGGATCGCCGCGATCATCGGGTCCGTCATCCTCCTCGCCCTCTACCGTGCGGTGACCGGCAACCGCCAGAGCCATCGGCACGTCTGACGCACGAACGAAGCGCCCCCGCGCGACTGCTGTCAGCGGGGGTGGTGCGGCCCCGCTCACGGCGCGGCCCGCACCACCCCCGCAGAGCGTCCGCCCCGGCCGGACGGGCGGCGGTGGGGTGGCCACCGGGCCCGGCCGCCCGGTTGCGGCCGCCCGGCCTCACCACCGACTCGGGCCTCCGGCCGACCGGTGGGCGTGCCAGTCGGCGAGGCCTCCGGCGCCCAGGACGTCGACGTCGGCTGCCAGCTCACCGGGCCCCTGCGCGCGCAGTTCGCGTCGGGCGATGCGGGCGACGATCGCCGGGAAGAGCGGTCGCAGCGGTTGGCACCAGCGCAGCCAGGGCGGCGCGTAGAGGTAGGGGGAGCGGCGCCTGATTCCGTCGGCGAGCCAAGCGGCCACCTGCTCGGGAGGACGGACCCGACGGGCGAAGCGGGGCTGGTGGCGGCGCAGGGCCCGCAGTACGGGATGGTCGTCGATGCCGCTGATCATGTCGGTTCCGGTCCAGTGGACGTAGGCGATGCCGACGCCTACGCCGTCCGGCTCGACCTCGCCCCGCAATGCCTGGGCGAAGGACTCCACGCCGGCTTTGGAGGCGCAGTACGCGCTCATCATGGGTGCGGAGCCCAGTGCCGCGGTGGAGGCGACCTGCAGGAAGTAGCCTCGCGTGCGGGTCAGCTGGGGAAGGAAAGCCCTGGCGGTGTTGGCGGACCCGGTGAGGTTGACGTCGATGACCCGCTGCCACAGGTCGGCCGGCGTACGGTCGAAGGGTCCGCCGACGGCGATGCCGGCGTTGGCGGCGACCACGCTGGCGGACCCCAGGTTCTCCTCCACATGCCGGGCGGCGGCCTGCAGTGCCGCGTTGTCGGCGACGTCCGCTTCGAAGCAGAGGCTCCGGTTCGGCAGCGTCTCGGCCGTGGCCCGCAGGGACGCCTCCTCTCGGCCCAGCAGTGCCACGAGCATCCCGGCCCCGGACAGGTTCCGTGCCAGTGCCGCCCCGATTCCGCGCGCGGCTCCGGTCACGACGGCGACCCGCCCGCGCAGCGGCGTGCCGGGGTGGCGGTTTCGACCGGCAGAGGAGATGTCGCGCATGCCGTCCTCTTTTCCTCCGTGCGGGCCGAGCGCCGCCGGCCGGGCTCCGGCAGGCCGCCCCGTCAGAGGCGGGCCACAGCCGACGGGAAGGAACGGCCGTACACGCCGCATCGTCTCCTCCGCCCGCCCGGCAGGCGCAGAGCGACACGCCTCCGCGCTGTCCGACATCAGCGGCGGTCCGGGTCCGGCCCGGATGGCGGTGCGGGGCGCTGCGGGCCGGGGTGGCGCGGAGGCGGCTGGGGGTGGCGGCTCGTTCCTGTCCGCGGCCCGTGGCTCTCCCGCCTCCGCCCGCACCGCAACCCGGCCCCGTCACAGGGTGTGGGTGACCGTGACCAGGACAGTCACGGCTCCGGTCGTGTCGTCCGGATCGAGGCACGCGGTGACGGCGGCTCGCACGTCTTCGCGGACATGCCGGGCGACATCGACCACACGGTGGTCGGCGCGCAGGATGCAGCGCACCTCCACCTGCCAGCCCCCTTCCGGCGTGTGGCCGCAGCGGATACCGGCCGCCTCGGGCTGTCCGGGCGTTCCCTCGGCTTGCGCAAGCTGCCGGACGCGGGAGGCCGCACGGGCCAGCCGGGCGGCGAGCGACGGCTGGAGTGCGGCCACACCGGGAACGGCGAGGGCCGCCTCGGCTGCGGCCCCCTGGATGTGCCTGAGTGCGGCTGCGGTCATCGTTCGCTCAGCTCGAACCGCCGACTGCTCGGCACGTGGGCGAGCTCCAGCACGCCGTTGATCTCGAGATCGACGGCTGTGACGGCGAGGCCGAGGACGTGTTCGGCCGCGTCGAGGACGGCTCGGCGTACTTCTTCGGCCCGCTCCGGCAGCGGTTGGTCGAGCGCTGCTGCGATCGTGATGGCAACGACGTGGACGGCACGGCCCTCCCGGGCGGGGATGAGGCGGCAGCTGGCAGCGCGCGTGCCCGGGACGCTGTCCGCGGCCCGGCGCAGCACTTTCGCGGCGGCGCTCTCGGCGATGCGAAGGTCCTGGCCGGGGTCGTCCAGCAGCAGCATGGCGCCGAGTCGCACCTCCGCCCGGACGGCGTCGATGACCCGGTTGACGACTCTTCGACTGTCCGGTTCCTCCTCGGCGCGCAGAGCGCGGGTGGCCCGGTCCAGGACTGCCAGCCCCTCGACGGCTTCACGGCAGTAGGGGCAGTGGGCGGTGTGCGGGTCGGCCGCGCCGACCGGGTCGCGGGCGTGCTCCCAGGCCCGGCCGAGGGGGCGTCCGCAGGGCAGCAGCTCCGCGCCGGCGAGCATCTCTGCGTCGGAGCGCGGGAACGATTCGGCCTGCGTGCCCACCACGGTCTCAGGACCATTGCCGGAGGTGCGGTGCGGATCGTCTAGCGCCATGGGCGCATCGCCTCCATCAGAGCGCGTCGTGCGCGAAAGAGTCTGCCTCGTACCGCTTGTTCGCTGCCGCCCACCACATGGGCGATCTCGTCGTAATGCAGGCCGTGCAGCTCCCGCAGGACCCAGCACGCGCGCAGATCGGGCTGGAGTTCTCGGAGTGCTCGCTCCAGGGCGGCTGCCGCCGCGTCCGACTCGGCCACGCGGGGCGGTGAGCTGTGCGCGTCCGCGGCGGCGGGTTCGGGGACGCTGTCCAAGGGCAGAGGCCGAGGCCGACGACGCATGGTGTTGAGGCAACGGTTCGTGACGATGCGGTACATCCACGTGCCGAATGAGGCGCCGTGACGGAATTCCGGCAGCCGCCGCCAGGCGCTGAGGAAAGCGTCCTGAACGGCATCCTCGGCATCCGCCCGGTTGCCGAGCAGATGCAGGGCCAAGGCGATCAGGCGACTGCTGTGCCGGCGGACCAGGACGGCAAAGGCGTCTTCGTCCCCTTCGGCAGCCCGCACGGCCAGCACGCCGTCGTCCAGGTCAGCGGGCGTGCCACCGCTCGTTTCGGCGTGGACGGGCGGCCGCTGTTCCGGCCGCAGCGGGAGGCCGGCACCGTGCGGGGGCGGGGACTCGGTCCGGTTGCGCATCCGCCGCTCGCTTTCTGCTGACATCGGTCGTCGCGGCCCGCGTACGCATTCTTCGATGGTATGCGAGGGGCGTCGACGCGCACGGGGTGACGAATGCCCTGCGGGTGTGTCTAAAGCTTTGGGCACCGCTACGGGCGCCCGGGACGGACACCTTGTGGAGGCCCTCATGTCGGACACGATCAACCCCACCGGGGAGGGGAGTGAGCCGCGCCCCGAGGGGACGGCTCCCGAGAGCCGCACCAACGCGGGGACGCCGCCCGAGACCCGGGGTCGGACGACCATTTCCGACAGCGTGGTCGAGAAGATCGCAGGAATGGCCACCCGCGAGGTTCCGGGCATCTACAGCCTCGGCTCCGGTATGGCCCGCACGCTCGGTGCGGTGACGGACAAGGTCCCCGGCGGCCGTCCCAGCGTGAGTCGCGGTGTGAAGGTCGAGGTGGGCGAACGGCAAGCCGCCATTGATCTCGACGTGATCGTCGAGTACGGCGTTTCCATCGTGGACATCGCCGCCGACACCCGAACCAGCGTCATCACGGCTGTGGAGCGCATGACCGGACTGGAGGTCGTCGAAGTGAACATCGCCGTCGGCGACGTCCACCTTCCCGATGAAGAGGAAGAGGAGGGCGAGGGCCGCGTGCAGTGATCCGCAACCTGCCCGGCACCGCCCGGGCGAGCAGCGATCTACGTGAAAAACAGGTGAGTGAGATGAGCGCAGCAACCGCAGGCCTGCTTGCCGGCATGGCCCTGGGCTTCGCAGCATTCTTCGGCGGGTTCTGGGCGTTCCTGCTCGTGATGTTCTTGGGCCTCGCGGGCCTCGTGGCCGGCCGCATGCTCCAGGGCGACCTGAAGATGTCCGACTTTGCGGGTTCCCGGGACCGGCGGTGACCTCCCGGCCTGCCGCTGCTCCGCCTGCGGGAGCAGCACCCCCGACCCCGCCGACCCCGCCGGTCGTACCGGCGGCCGAACGCGGTGCCACGGTGATACCCGAAAAGGTGGTGGCACGCATCGCGGTCCGTGCCGCACAGGAGGCTCTGGCCGAACACGCCGCCACCTCACCTCTCCACGCAGAGCTCGCCCCTCCGCACGCCTCGGCCACGGTCGGCGGCGGCACGGCGCGGCTGGGCCTGACCCTGGACCTGCCCTACCCGACGAACCTCGCCGATGCCTCCCGCGCCGTGCAGAACCACGTCGGCGAGCGAGTGGCCCAACTGACCGGAATGCGCATCACCGAGGTCACTCTCGCCATTGAGCACCTGGTCCTCTCCGAGGGGCTGGAGCACCGACGTGTGCACTGAGCCCGACGGCGGTCCCACCGCGAAAGGAGAGCCGACATGAGGCGTGACCAAGCCCCCCCGGCCGATATGGAGCAGCCGCCCCGGTCCGACGAGGTCACTTCCCGCACGGTGGGACAGGTAACGAAGCAGCCTTCGGGCGGGCCGCACCCCCGTGGCACGCACCTCACGCGTCGACCATGGTCTGCACGACGGATCCCTGCCGCGCTGACGGCCCTGGTCATCGGGGCCGCTTCCGGGATCCTCCTGTACGACGTCGCAAGGGTCCGGGCCGGTTTGCCCGCCGCCGCTTGGCGCAGCCGCCTCGCCGACGAACTGGCGACCCGGCCGCTGGATGACCCGTGGATACGGATCGGCGCCGCCGCCATCGCCGTCCTCGGCCTCTGGCTGATCGTCTTGGCGGCAACGCCGGGCCTGCGTCACCGGACGCCCCTCAGAACTCCCGACGCACAGATGGGGGCCGTGCTGGATCGCCAGTCAGCGGTTCTGCTTCTGAGGGACGCCGCCATGCGGGTCCCCGGCGTCAGCGGCGTCAGGATCCGGATGGGCCGGCACCGCGTCGGCGCACGCGCGAACGTGCGCTTCCGTGACCCCTCCGGAGTCAGAGCCGACCTCTTGGCCGCGCTGGGGCAAGAACTCGACCGGCTCACCCTCGCCCACCGGCCTTCGCTTGCCGTTCGCGTCCGAGCACGCCGGAAGTGACTCGTCTGCGGGCCCTCGCCGGGCATGCAGAGACAGGAAACGGATCCCATGAAGAGGAAATCCGCAGTCAACCGGGTCCTGCTCGCCCTGACGGGAGCGGTTCTGCTCGGAGCAGGCCTCCTGATCCTCGCCGGCGGTTTCGACCTGTACCGGCGCTGGCACCTGACAGCAGCAGAGGGCTGGCCGACCACTCCCCGCGACGTCCTCCTCCGCGACGCCGACCGCACGCGCTGGACCGGAGAAGGATGGTGGTGGCCTGCGGTCATTGCCGCTCTCGCCATCGTCCTCCTCCTCGCCCTGTGGTGGCTGCTGACACAGCTCCGCCGCCGTCACCCCGGCCGCATACCGCTCGGAGGACCACCCGACCTGGCGAGTGTGGAACTGCGCGAGAGCGCCCTCGGAGACGTCCTGGCCGCCGACGCCCGGCAACAGCCCGGAGTCCGACGAGCCCGGGCACGGATGGACGGCTCCCCCGGGCACCCGGTGGCACACCTCCATCTCACCCTCGATCCCGACGGCGAGCCCGGCCCCGTCCTGGAAGGGCTGTGCGACGGTCCGCTGGAACGCGCCCGTCAGTCGACGGGCCGGACCCGACTCCCGGCATGGGCGCAACTGCAGGTAGCCCCGCACAAAGCCCACCGCGCCGAATAGAGCGTTTGCCCGGGCCGTGCGTTTGCCCGGGCAGTGACTCCGCGGCACCGGCGGCCCAGCCCCCGCACGGGGTCCGCAGGGCGGCGGCCGAGACCGCGGAGCGCCAGGGCCGAGTACGAGCTGCGGCCCTCCGCCCCGCGACGCCGCACCGGACGCCGCGAGTGGCCCCGGCGCCCGCCGAGCGGGCCGCGGTGGCTTTCGGCCGGTCGGGCAGCTGCGGATCCCACGGACACGATTGCGGCGGCCGCTTCCGGGCAGCCGCCGCACATGAACGATGACGCCCCTGCGCAATGGGCCTCGTACTGGATGAAGACGGCGCCGATGCCTCCCCGCCCCGCCCTTGAGGGGAGGGCCGAGGCGGACGTCGCCGTCATCGGCAGCGGTATCGCCGGTCTCAGCACCGCATGGGAGCTGGCCCGGACCGGCCGCAGCGTGATCGTGCTCGAAGCACGACGGACCGCTTCGGGCGTCACCGGCCACACGACCGGAAAGCTCACCGCCCTGCACTCGACGGTGTACGCGAAGCTGCGCGACACCCACGGCGAGGCTGCCGCGGCGCAGTACGCGCGGTCACACAGCGCCGCCCTCGTGCACGTCCGGGACACGGCCGAAGCGCTGGGGCTCGACTGCGGCCTCGAAGACCGCCCTGCCTTCACCTATTGCGAGGAGGAGGCAGGTGTCGCGGACCTGCGGGCCGAGGCGGAGGCCGCCCGGGCGGCCGGACTCGACGCGTCCTTCGTGACGGAGACGGGCCTGCCCTTCCCGGTGGCGGGCGCGGTGAAGGCTGCCGGACAAGCGCAGTTCCACCCCCTGCAATACCTGCTGGGCCTCGCCGCCGACCTGACCGCCCGAGGGGGCCGCATCTACGAGCACTCGAGGATCACCGGTCTCGGCCGGGGGGAACCGCACCACCTGACCACTGCCTCCGGAGCGACCGTCACGGCCGACACGGTGGTGGTGGCCACCCACCACCCGCTGTTCGACCACGCCCTGCTGGCCACACGGCTCACCCAGCACCGCGACCTCGTCGTGGCGGGCCTGCTGCCCCGGGAGGCCGATCCCGGTGGCATGTACATCACCGGCGAGAGCGGCACCCGCTCCGTGCGCACCGCCCCGTTCGAGGCCGGGCGGAGGCTCCTGATCGTGTCCGGTGAAGCCTTCACACCCGGCTCGGACGACGATGTCAGCGTGCGGTACCGGCGGTTGAAGGCCTGGACGCAGGACAGGTTCCCCGGTGTGGTGATCACGCACCGGTGGGCGGCGCAGGACAACTCCTCGACCGACACGCTCCCCCTGATCGGTCCGCTGCCGGCCGCGGGCGAGCGGGTGTACGTGGCCACCGGCTTCGGCGGCTGGGGCATGACGGGCGGGGTCCTGTCCGGCCGGCTGCTCGCCTCGATCATCGGCGGTTCCCCCGAGCCGTGGGCCGGTCTCTACGACCCGGGCCGGATCGGCCCGGTCGTGCGCGAAGCGGCGGCCTTCCTCAAGGCGCAGTGGGACGTGGGCAGGCATGCCCTCCAGGACCGGGTGCGGACCTTGGGCGACGGCACTCGCGGTCCCGTTGCCGGGCTGGGGCCCGGAGAGGGAACGGTGGTCCGGTCCGGTGGGCGGCCGTACGCCGTCCACCGCGATGACGGAGGACAGCTGCACGCCGTGTCTGCCGTGTGCACCCACATGGGGTGCCTCGTCTGCTTCAACAACGCGGAGCGGACTTGGGAATGCCCCTGCCACGGCTCGCGGTTCGCGGTCGACGGCACGGTCCTCCAGGGCCCCGCCCTGGAGGACCTGGAGCCGACGGATCCCGAATCCCTCCGCTGAGAGCTCCGGCGCCCTCGGGTGCGGTGTACTCACCGCCCGTCCCACGGCGTCGAGCGCAGGCACGGCGCCCGGCGCCCCGCGGGGGCGCACCGGCCCGCGTCATCGGCCGTGTGCCCTGCGCGCCGCCCACCGCAGGACGGCGTCACGGCCCCGGTCCGGCACCGTCCACAGCGGATGCCCGCGCAGGCCCCAGGCACTCAGCAGGGCGTTGGCGGCCAGGAAACCGCTGGTCGCGGACCGTTCCATCAAAGCGACCGGCAGACCGGTGCGCACGTGGTCGCCCGCCATCACCAGGCCCGGTGTGGGGGTGCGTACGCCGGGCCGGTCGCGGTACCCGGCGACCGGGAAGAGCGGGCAGTCGGCACGCCACTCGTGGCGGGCGTCCACCACCCGAGCCGACCGCGTCTCCGGATAGATCCGGTGCAGTTGACCCAAGAGCTCCTTCTGCCGCACCTTTCGATCGGTGTCCCCCGACAGGGCGTAGGCGTGCAGCTCCACCACCGATCCGCCCGTCCGAGCGGCCCAGCGGGAGGCCTCCCCTTCCCACCGGTTCAGGACGCTGACGTTGTCCAGCGGTCCGTATCCGCCGGTACCCAGGAAGCCGGGCCGGTCGCCGCGCACGGGCCGGTCCAGCCACAGTCGGGAGACCAGGAAGGGAGGCGCGGACTGCAGGTGCGCCACCTGCTCGCGCCACAGTCCGTCACCGAGTGTCCCCGAACGGTCCACCACGGCCCGAAGGCCCCCTGTGTCCAGGGCCAGTACCACGGCGTCGCATCGATGCTCGCAGCTGCCGTCGGCCACGGTGAAGCCGCCGCCGGGCCGGGCCGTGACCGCCTCGACCGCGGTCGAGGTACGCAGCTCGGCCCCGCGACGGGTCAGGTGGCCGGCGAGCGGCTCCCACAGGGCCTGGGGGAACGGCTCGTCGGGCACGTCGAAGAGCAGCCCCTCGGAGGAGCCCAGGAAGTAGATGTGGAACATCAGCGCCATTTCCGCCGCGGACAGCCGGCGGGGGTCGGCGAAGAAGCTGCGCGAGAAGACCTCGAAGGCCAGGTGCCGCGCGGGCGCCGGGAATCGGATCGCCTCCAGGAAGTCGTGGGCGCTCGTGCCGTCGAGCCGGTCGTACACGCCGGGCACCCGTACGTCGAGCAGCGGCATCGCCGCCCGGGCGTTGACACGGGCCAGGTCGCGCAGCCGGAAGGAGCGGCTCAGCGCGGCGAAGCCGAGCGCGCTCAGCGGCGGCGTGCGCGGTACGTGCCGGAAGCTGTCGCGGCCGCCGCCCGCGTGGCACAGGGGGTAGTCGGGCAGGCCGGTGAACCGGGTCAGGGCCGGGTCGGTGCGGCGCAGCAGGGCCCGCAGGTTGTAGTACTGGCGGAAGAACGCGTGGAAGCCCCGGCTCATCGTCACCGTGCTCCCGTCGGCGAGCCGGGTGCGCCAGCCGGCCAGCCGGCCCCCGAGCACCTCCTCGCGTTCGAACAGGGTGACCCGCACCCCGCGCTCGGCCAAGGCCGTGGCTGCGGTGAGGCCGGCGATGCCGCCGCCGACGACCACGGCGTGCGGTGCGGTGGCGGGGTCGGCGCGGGCAGCTCCGGGCGGCGCGGGCACCGGTCGCGCCAGCCGGTCCCGGCCGGGGCGCGGCGTGCGCCGCGGGGTGCCGGTCGTCATCGCGGGTCCTCCTCGCTCCTCGGCTCCGTGCCTGTCGCCGGGTTCCTCCCGACGGTCGGACTGCCGGCTCTCGTCTTCTGCGGCCCCTCGCCGAGGGGCCGGGCCCCGGCCCCCTCGCCGTCCTCCTTCCCGCTGCCGGCCGCCTCCGGCCCGTATGCCGGCCGACGGCCCACCACGGTGTGCGTGATGCCGGTCTGCCAGCCGGGCAGCGGCAGCACCCGCACCCGCTCGAAACCGGCCCGCGCCACCCGCGAGCCCAGGCAGTCCGCGGTGTCGAAGGTGACGACGCTGCGCCACAGGTGCCGGAACAGGGGCCCGTCGCCGAGCAGCGTGGCCGCCGGCAGCACGAGCCCCCCGCACACGGCGCTCCACACCGCCCGGTGCGCGGCCCGCCCGCTCAGCGCGTACTCGTGCACCGCCAGGCGGCCGTGCGGCGCGAGCAACCGACGGGCGCAGGCGAGCACTGCGTCCGGGTCGGCGGCGTTGCGCAGGAGGTACGCGGCGAAGACCGCATCGAACGGGCCGCTCACCCCCGCCTCGTCCAGCCGCTCCACCGGTGCGTGCACGAACCGCACCGGCCGCGCCCACGACCTGGCGGCCGCCCGCCGCAGCATGCCCGCGGAGGCGTCGACCGCCGTGATGTCCGCGTGGGGCAGCACCTCGGCCAACGCAGCCGTGGACGCCCCCGTGCCGCACCCCAGATCCAGCACCCGCAGTCGCCTGCCGTCCGGCGGAAGGCCGAGCCGCCGGGCCGAGCGGCGCAGGTGGGCGTGGTACCCGGGATTGGCCGCGACCAGGGCGTTGTAGCTGCGGGCCGCGTGGTCGAAGGCGGCGGCCAGGTCGGCGTCACGCAGGAGGGGCATACGACTTCGGCTCCGGTGTCGGTCAGGCGGCGGGAAGGCGCCGGCGCGGGGCGAGGGGGAGGGTGACGGCGGACGCGAGCATCGCGGCAACGGGTACGTGCGCTCCGATGCCGATGTCCTCCGGCAGGCTGGTACGGCCGTCCAGGAACCGCAGCAGCCGCGGTGCGGGGACGCGGCCGAACAGGCGGGTGAAGAAGGCGGGGCCGTCGACCCGGCCGCTGTCGAGAGCGTGCAGCAGCACCGCGTCCATGAGGCGGGCGCGGGCGGAGTACGGCCGGGGCGGCAGCGGATGCCTCCCGGAGTGCAGGGCGGCGGCCACGGCGCCGGTCTGCCGCTGCACTCCGCTGAAGGTGTACCCGGTCGACGGTCGGGTGGCGCCGGCGCAGGCCCCGATCCGGAACACGCCCGGCGCGCTCTGCCGGGCGAAGTCGGCGTCCGTCATCGGGATCACTCCCTGCTCGAACGCGGTGACCTCATAGGCGTCGATACCGAGCACCCGCTCCGCGTAGTGCCCCAGCGCCCGGTCGTACTCGGCGCGTCCGAGGACCCGGCGGGAGAACTCCGTGTACTCGACGAGAGCCTCGCAGGAGCCGAGGGGCAGCACGTAGCCGAAGGAGAGCCCGCGCGCGGGCTGCGGTGTGCGGAAATCCATCAGCTCCACTGCGCAGGGGTCGAAAACCGGCCGCGCCGTACGGATGAACCAGCCGCGGAAGTGCTGCAGCAGCGTCGTCCGGGCGGGCGGGAGGCGGTCGGCAGGACGGGAGTCGAACACCCATCGCGCGCGGACGGCGATGCGGCCGCCATCGGCACGGCGGGCCTCCACCAGGGAGCCGTCCGGCGTCGGCGTGATCCTGTGGACGGCAGCCTCCACGCGTGACACCCGGCCGCCCGCAGCGATCTCACGCCCGGTCAGTTCCTCCAGAGCGTCCGAACGCAGCATCTTGTAGCGCAGCGGCGCAATGGCCGAGGTCACCGCCGTGCCGTCGACGCCGCGCACACGGAGCAGCTGCCAGGACGCGGCGAGCGCCTCGTCGTACGGGCCGCCACCCGGCTCCCAGAAACACCAGGTCCGCGGGGCGGCGCGGGCCGGTCCCGGAGGGGCGGCGAACAGCACCGTCTCCAGTCGCGCGGCGCCCGCAGGCGGCCGGGCCAGCCGCAACGCCAGGGACAGACCGGCTGCCCCAGCCCCCACCAGGGCGACATCGGCCTTGCACTCCACGTCCGCTCCTCCCTCTTGCCGGTCCGCTCTCCCGGACGTCACCCGCTGTCGTCCAGTGTTCCGGCCGGACAGGGCGAACGGATGCGGCGCACGGTGTCGTCACGCTGCACCACACCGGCACCGCGAACTCGTCAACCGATCGGCGCATCCGGTCCGGTGCCCCGCGCGGAATGTGTGTTGACGAGCAATGCGCCGTCGGCCGAGAGGATCTGCGATGAGCTCCACCCGGATGAGCGCCACCCAGCTGACTTTCGGGCATGCGCCGCCCCCTGCGGGCGCCCTGCGGACGGCCCCGGCCGCGCCCACCGCAGCAGCAGGCCTGCCGGGCGCGCCGCCACCTCGGCCACCGATGGCAAAGGCCGGGCCGCCGGCCGGCGAGACCGCAGACCACCCGCACCCGGCGGCTGCCGACGACGCCTCTCGAACCGGTGGAGCCTGCCCCGATGCGGCCGCCGTCGACGCCGACGTCACCATGGCGGTCCGGACGGTCCTGGCGCACCTGCTCGCCACCCGGCTGGCGGACGCCGAGGGGCGCGGTGCCCTCTTCGTCCAGGACCTGGCCCGGCGCGTCACGGACTTCACCCTGCACGGCGGACACCGCGTCCGCCCCCGGCTGCTGTGGTGGGCGCTGCGCGCCTGCGGAGGCGGCGACCGGGACCAGACCCGGGCGGCGTTGCAGGCCGGTGCGGCAATGGAGCTCCTGCAGACCTGCGCGCTCCTCCACGACGACCTGATGGACGCCGCGCACACGCGCCGGGGCCGCCCGGCGCTCCACGTTGCCGTCGCCCGCCAGTACGCCGGCGCCACCCGGTACGCAGGCGCCCCCCGCGGCGGGGCGCGCCGGCTGGGCGACGCGGCCGGCGTGCTCGCCGGTGATCTGGCGCTCGCCTGGTCGGACGACGTCATGACGGACCTCCTCCTGGACGGCGGCACCTTGCCTCCCGGTGCCGTGCACCGCGTCCGCGACCTCTGGCGCGCCACACGGACGGAGATGGTCGCTGGGCAGTACCTCGACGTCCACGGCCAGGCCACCGCACAGCTGACGGTCCCCCGCGCGCTCAACGCGGCCTGCCTCAAGAGCGCCCTGTACACGGTGGCCCGCCCGCTCGAACTCGGGGCCGCCCTCGCCGGGGCCGACACGGCGGTCACACGGGCGTTGTGCCGCGCCGGCCGCTGCGCCGGCCTCGCCTTCCAGCTGCGGGACGACCTCGACGACCTCTTCGCGGACCCCGACGCCACGGGCAAGCCGTCCGGCGGCGACGTACGCGCCGGCAAGCCCACGTACCTCATGGCCCTGGCCCGGGCCCGCGCCGTCGTCGCCGGTGACACAGCCGTGCTCGGCGTCCTGCACGAGTCGGCGGGCCGCGCAGACCTCACCGAGCGCGGATTGGACCGCGTCCGCGACGTCCTGACCGCCACCGGCACCCGCGACCTGGTCCGGGAGAGGATCGAACGGCTGTTCTGCCGGGCGCGGAGCCACCTCGCCGCAGCCGACCTCCCGCCGGGCCCCGCGGCGATACTGCAGGCCCTCCTCGCCGAGACCGCCGGCGCGCCCGGCCGGCGTCCCGAGCCGGTCGACGGCCCGCCCGGAGGCACGACGCCCGCCCCCGCAGCCATGGGGGTCCGCCGGTGACGGGCACCTTGAAGGGGCCGACCGACCACGTGGTCGTCGTCGGGGCCGGCCTTGCCGGTCTGTCCGCCGCACTGCACCTGCTCGGTGCCGGACGCAGGGTGACGGTCGTCGAGCGGGACTCCGGACCCGGCGGTCGCGCCGGCAGGCTGGTCCGCGGCGGCTACCACATCGACACCGGCCCCACCGTGCTGACGATGCCCGAGATCGCCGACGAGGCGTTCGCCGCGGTCGGCTCCTCACTGCGCGACCGCGTCGAGCTCGTCCCCCTGCATCCCGCCTATCGGGCGTGCTTCGCCGACGGCGGCACACTGGACGTCCACACCGACGCCGACGCGATGGAGGCGGAGGTGGAACGCTTCGCCGGCCCCGCCGAAGCGGCCGGCTACCGCCGACTGCGGCACTGGCTGACCGAGCTGTACCGCGCGGAACGGCACCGCTTCCTCGACGCCGACTTCGACTCGCCCCGGCAGCTGATCGGCCCCGGCCTCCTGCGGCTGGCCCTGCTCGGCGGCTTCGGCCGCTGGGAGACCGAGATCGCCCGCCACCTGCGCGACGAGCGGCTGCGCCGCGTGTTCACCTTCCAGTCCCTCTACGCGGGCGTCCCCCCTGCACGCGCCCTGGCCGCGTACGCAGTGATCGCCTACATGGACACCGTCGCCGGCGTCCACTTCCCGCGCGGCGGCATGTACGCCCTGCCGCGTGCCATGGCCGAGACGGCCGAGGCCGCCGGAGCGGTCTTCCACTACGGCCGCCCGGTGACCCGGCTCGAACGCACCGGCGACCGCATCACCGCGGTCATCACCGGCGAAGAGCGCATCCCCTGTGACTGCGTCGTCCTCACCCCCGACCTGCCGGTGGCCTACGGCCTCCTGGGCCGTACCCCACGCCGCCCGGTGCGGCTGCGGTACGCCCCTTCGGCCGTCGTCCTGCACGCCGGCTGCGACCGCACCTGGCCGCACCTGGCCCACCACACCCTCTCCTTCGGACATGCCTGGCGGCGCACCTTCGACGAGCTCACCCGCACCGGCGAGCTGATGCGCGACCCTTCCCTGCTGATCACCCGACCCACCGCGACCGACCCCGCCCTGGCCCCACCGGGCCGCCACCTGCACTACGTCCTGGCGCCCTGCCCCCACACCGGCATCGGCCCCGGTCCCGCCGACTGGCACTCCCTCGGCCCCCGCTACCGCGACGAACTGCTGCGCGTACTGGACCGCCGGGGAATGGGCGGGATCGCCTCGGCGATCGAGGAGGAATGCCTGGTGACACCCGCCGACTGGACGGCACGGGGCCACGCCGCCGGCACACCGTTCTCCGCGGCCCACACCTTCGCCCAGACCGGCCCGTTCCGCCCCCGCAACCTGGTGCGCGGCACCGCGAACGCCGTTCTCGCCGGCTGCGGTACCACCCCAGGCGTCGGAGTGCCTCCCGTCCTGCTCTCGGGCAAGCTCGCCGCCGCCCGGATCACCGGATCGGCCCGCACGACCGCGTCCCCCGGCCGAAACCCCCGGCCCCACCCGCAAGGAGCCTGTCCATGACCCACAGGGAACTGGACGCCGCAGGCATCACCGATCCGGAACTGCGGACCGCCTACGCCCGTTGCCGTGAGCTGAATGCCCGGCACGGCCGCACCTACTTCCTCGCCACCCGCCTGCTCACCCCCGACCGGCGGCCCGCAGTGCACGCCCTGTACGGCTTCGCCCGCCGGGCCGACGACATCGTCGACGGCCTGGGGAGCGAAGCCGGACCGGCCGAACGCGCCCTCGCCCTGGACCGCCTGGAGGACGACCTCGCCCGCGGGCTGGCGGACGACGCCGGGACCGAGCCGGTGGTGCAGGCAGTCGCCCACACCGCCCGCTGCCACGCCATCGAGCCCGGCCTCTTCACCGACTTCCTCGCCTCCATGCGCAGCGACCTCACCGTCAGCTCGTATGCGGACTACCAGGCCCTGCGCAGCTACATGCACGGTTCGGCGGCGGTGATCGGGCTGCAGATGCTGCCCGTGCTCGGCACCGTGACGTTCCGCGAGGAGGCCGCACCCCACGCGGCCGAGCTCGGCGTCGCCTTCCAGCTCACCAATTTCCTGCGGGACGTGGGCGAGGACCTCGACCGCGGCCGGGTCTACCTTCCACAGGACCTCCTCGAAGCCCACGGCGTCCACCACGACCTGCTCCGCCACTGCCGGGACACCGGCCACACGGACAACCGGGTCACATCCGCGCTGAAGGCGTTCGAGAGCCTGACCCGTGCCGCCTACCGGCGGGCCGCACCCGGCCTCGCCATGCTCCACCCGGTCTCCCGGCCCTGCATCCGTACGGCGTTCGTCCTGTACGGCGCCATCCTCGACGCGGTGGCCGCCACCGGCTACGCGGTGCTCGACCGGCGTGCGGTGGTCCCCCGGCGGCGCCGCGCCCTCGTGGCCGCGGACGGCGTGCTGAGAACGGCCGCGGCCCGCACGGCCGCCCGGCGCGCCCGCGGCGGCCCGCCCGCGCCCGCCGCACGGCCGCCCCTCCCCGCCGAACCGTCGGGGACCGACGGCCCCGTCCGGCCGTCCTCGCCGCACCGGGAGGTGGCGTGAAGCCCGCACGGCGGTCCCGCCTGCCGCTCCTCCTGCGCCGCAGCCCGGTTGCCTGGGAGCGGCAGCGCCCCACATGGCGTGAGGCCCGGCCCACCCTGATCGCCGACGCCCTCAAGCGAGCCCAGGCCCGCCCCGGGGGCGACTGGTACGCCGTGGCGGACTCCCGCGCCCTGCGCTCCGACCGGCCGCTGGCCCGTACCGTCGCCGGCCGCGAGGTGGTGCTGTGGCGGAACGCCGCAGGAAGCGTCGCGGCCGGGCCGGGCAGCTGCCCCCACCTGGGAGCCCCCCTGGCCGACAGCCCCGTACACTGCGGCACCCTCGTGTGCCACTGGCACGGACTGGCCCTGACCGGACGGCCGTTCGCCGACTGGGAGCCCTGGCCCGCCCACGACGACGGCGTACTGCTCTGGGTACGCCTGGACGGCGGCGCGCAGGAGCCCGGCGAGGGTCCACCGGTGCCCGAGCGTCCGACGGGGGGCCGGGCGCTTGCCGCCGTGTACACCGCGGTGGGCGTCTGCGAGCCGGAGGACGTCGTGGCCAACCGCCTCGACCCCTGGCACGGGGCCTGGTTCCATCCGCACTCCTTCGTGGACCTCACCGTCGTCCGCACTCCCGAAGAGGCCGACGAAGACGACTCCTTCTGGGTGGACGTCTCCTTCAAGGTCGCCGGGCGGCTGGTCGTCCCGGTCCGCGCGGTCTTCACGGCGCCCGGGCCGCGCACGGTCGTGATGCGGATCGCCGGCGGCGAGGGGGAGGGGTCCGTCGTGGAGACGCATGCCACCCCGCTCGGGCCGGATGCCCTGGGCCGGCCCCGCACGGCGGTGGTGGAGGCCGTCGTCGCCACGTCCGACCGACCCGGCTTCACCGCGGTCCGCCGAGCCGCCCCTCTCCTGCGGCCCCTGATGCGGGCAGCCGCCGGCCGACTGTGGCGTGACGACCTGGCCTACGCCGAACGCCGCTGGGCCTTGCGCGCCTCGGGCCGCTTTCCGGGCTGACCGCGCTCCGTGCCGAACCGGGCGGGCGACGGCAAGGACCGGCCCGGCCCTCACCCGCCTGTCATGACGCCCGGGCCGCAGTGAGGTCGATCTGTCCGAAAAGGAGGGCGTACCCGTCGGGCAGGGACTTCAGGATGCGGGCCAGGAGTTCGGGTCCGGCCAGGCGGGCCACGACGGCGAGCACGGCGCCGGTGTCCCAGCGGGCGGTGGCCGGGCTGGTTCCGGTGCGGGCGGCGAGGTCCTTCACGAAGCCCCAGCCGGTGAGCCGGTCGAACTCGGGGATCTGGGCGGTGAGGGACACTGCGGCCTCCATGGGGAGGCGGGCGGCCAGGTCCGCGCGTTCCCGGCCGGTCAGCTGGCGGCCGAGGGCGGCGAGTACCCGGCGGACGGCTTCGGCCGTCCGGCCGGGGTCGGCGTAGGCGCCTTCGTACTGCACGGCCTGCAGCATCTGCTCGTAGGTCATGTCCGGGGCCGGCCGGTGGATGACGGGCTGGTCGAACACGGGGTGTGCCTTTCGTTTCGGTAGGGAGGACGGACGGGCTTGTGCGCCGGCGCCGGCGGCGGGTTGCAAGGGCCGATCAGACGGGGCGTGGGCGGTCGAACGGCAGATCGCAGCGCCGGTGCGCTCGGTGCGGAGACGACGGACGGGCGGGAAGGACGGGAGGCAAAGAGGGGCCCTCCCGTCCTTCGGCACGTCTGGGGGAGGAGGCAGATCCGGCGGGGCCGGGCGGTCAGCTGCTGAGCTGCTTGCGTGTGCCGTCACCGATCGCGATCTTGCGGGGCTTGGCGCGCTCGGCGATCGGGATGCGCAGGGTCAGCACGCCGGCTTCGTAGTCGGCGTCGATGTGCTCGGTGTCGAGGGTGTCGGCCAGCGCGATCTGCCGGGAGAACACACCCAGCGGGCGCTCGGAGAGCTCCACCTGGGCCTGGTCCGACCTCGGGGCCGGCCGGCGTTCGGCCTTGACGGTCAGCATGTTCCGTTCGACGTCGATGTCGATGGCGTCCCTGCCGACGCCGGGGATGTCGAAGGCGATCACGTACGCGTCGCCGTCGCGGTAGGCGTCCATCGGCATCGCGGACGGCTTCGACCAGGTACCCGAGCCCAGCAGCTGCTGGGTGAGGCGGTCGAACTCACGGAAGGGGTCGGTGCGCATCAGCATGGAAAACACCTCCTGATGTGTCTGCAGCGGATGCCAGTGCGCGTCAGGTACCTCTCTTGTAACATGTCGTCGAGAAGATGACAAGCCGTGCGCGCATCGAATGGACGACATGGTCGAAATGCTGGTGGACCGACGATGGGCGGGGGCACCGCCTCCGCCCCCGCCCACCGGAGACACCGTGACCGACACGCCTGCGCCCGGACCCGGACAGCCCGGCGCGCCCCCGTTGTCGACGGCCCGCGCGCGCCAGGCTGCGGCCGCGGGTCCGCTTCCCGGGGAGGACGGTCTGAGCGCCTTCGCCGGGGGCTTGCCGGACACTGCCGGATTCCGGCCGGGGAGGAGACCGGGAAGCGGGGCGTTCGGGTGCCGTTCCGGACCCGGGCGGCAGCCTGTCGTACACGCGTACCGGCCGCATGAAACCGAAGGGACGGCATCGTACGGCGCGGCCCGCTCCGCAAGCGGCCCGCACGAGGGCGTACTTGCGTATCCACGCGTGTGACCCGACTGTCCGTCGCCAAACGTCCGCACTCACCCTGAAAGGACGTCAGGCCCGGCACGGCCCACCGGTCCATCCCTGACCGGCGCGGCGCCCGCGTCGCATGAAAGAGCGGTACAGGGGACACACGAGCATCGTGCTGAAGACATCCTTGTTGCCGTCGGCCCTCGCGGCAGGGGCCTGTGCTGCGATCGCCCTCGCTCTCGCGGTCTCACCCGGCTGGTGGATCGTGGCCCCGCCCCTGGTGCTCGCCCTCCTCACGGCCGGGTACGACATCCTGCAACGCCGCCATTCCGTACTGCGCAACTACCCCGTCCTCGGGCACCTGCGTTTCGCGATGGAGGCAGTGCGCCCCGAGATCCAGCAGTACTTCGTCGAGCGGAACTTCGACGGGCGCCCCTTCGACCGCGACACCCGCAGCATCGTCTACGAGCGGGCCAAGGGCACCGACGCCGAGGAGCCCTTCGGCACGGAACGCGACCTGTACCGGCCCGGCAGCGAGTACCTCGCCCCCTCGATGGCGCCGCGGCCGGTGCGCACCGATCCGCCCCGCGTCCGCGTGGGCGGCCCCGACTGCGCCCAGCCGTACGACATGGCTCTGCTCAATATCTCGGCGATGAGCTTCGGCTCCCTGTCGGCCAACGCGATACTGGCGCTCAACACGGGAGCGGCTCTGGGCGGATTCGCCCACGACACCGGCGAGGGCGGCCTGTCGGAGTACCACCTGCGACCCGGCGGCGATCTCGTATGGGAGATCGGCACCGGCTATTTCGGCTGCCGCACCCACAACGGCGGATTCGACGAGCGGCAGTTCGCCCGGAAGGCCGCACATCCGCACGTCAAAGCGGTGTCCCTGAAGATCAGCCAAGGCGCCAAGCCGGGCATCGGTGGTGTCCTGCCGGGTGCCAAGGTGAACGCGGAGATCGCGAGGGTGCGCGGCGTGCCGCGGGGACGGACCGTCATCTCCCCGCCCTACCACCGCGTGTACAGCACGCCGCGCGAGCTGGTGCGTTTCCTGGCCCGCATGCGGCAACTGGCCGCGGGCAAGCCCGTCGGATTCAAACTGTGCGTCGGCTCGCGCCGGGAGTTCCTCGCCGTGTGCCGGGCCATGCTGGAAGAGAACACCACCCCGGACTTCATCGTCGTCGACGGCGCGGAGGGCGGAACGGGCGCGGCTCCCCTGGAGTTCGCTGACGTCGTCGGCCTTCCGCTCGGCGAAGGACTGGTGACCGTCCACAACGCGCTCTCGGGCAGCGGACTGCGCGACCGCATCCGTATCGGGGCCAGCGGCAAAGTCGCCACCGGCAGCGATCTCGTCTCCCGGCTCGTCCAGGGCGCCGACTACACCAACGCCGCCCGCGCCATGATGTTCGCCGTCGGCTGCATACAGGCTCAGCGCTGCCACACCAACACCTGCCCCGTCGGCGTCGCCACCCAGGACGCGCGGCGCGCCCGGGCCCTCGACGTCGCCGACAAGGCACTGCGCGTACGCCGCTACCAGCAGGCGACGCTCCGGAGCGCTCTGCAGATCATGGCGGCGATGGGCGTTGACGGCCCGGCGGGACTGCGCCCCCACATGCTGCTCCAACGAGTCGACCCGCACACCGTCCGTTCCTACGCCGAACTGCACGAGTGGCTCGCACCAGGACAGCTCCTCGCGGCTGCGCCGGAAACGTGGGCAGCCGACTGGGAAGCGGCCGATCCCGACCGCTTCACCCTTTGAACCCGCCCAACGGCGTGTGCCCAGGGCGCGAACCGTCGCCCGTCACCGTCGACGCGTGGCAAGGAGCGGGCGTGGAACGCGCCTTCAAGGCCGTCGGCGGCTGTCCTCCGCGAGGGCGCCGGGGCAGGGCGAAGGGGGCAGCGCGGGGCGTACGGCCGCTCAGCGGCGTCGCATGAGGGGGGCGAGCGCCGCTGCGGATGAGGCGCCGGCGACGGGAGCGAGCAGGTACGCCCACAGATGACCGGTGGAACCCGAGAACACCGCCGGCCCCAACTGCCGGGCGGGATTCCCGCCGCCGCCCGACAGCGGTCCGAGGAAGACGATGACGGCGGTGACACAAGCGCCGATCACCGGCGGCAGGAACCGCAGGAGCGGGGGGCGGGTCCCGAAGAACGCCACGATCAGCATGATCACGGCCATGGCCGAGGCCTCCAGCGCGAACACGGCACCCGAGCCCCATCCTCGGGCAGGCGCCAGTGCCGCGTACCCGACCTTCGCAGCGGCGTCGCCCCACACCAGATCGGCCAAGGCCACACCGGCCACCGAGCCGGCCAGCTGGGCCACCACGAACGGCAACACCGCTTTGCCGGGGAAGACATGCAGCATCCACAGGCCGATGCTGACGGCCGGGTTGAGGTGACCGGCGGTCTCGTGGCGCATGGACGGGCCGAGCACGGCTGTCACGATGACGCCGACCAGCAGGCCCATCACCAGCAGCCGGGACGTGAGGGTGGGCAGCAGACCGGTCAGCGGCGTGCCGGGCCCGGCCATCCACCGCGCGGCGGTGACCACGATGAACAGCATGCCGGTGGTCAGCGTGAACTCGTGGACGACGACCAGGGCGAGCGGGGTGCACCGCGCGGGCGCGGGCGCAGGTGCGTCAGGAGGTGGCGGCGTCTGGGTTTCGAAGGATGTCAATGTCACTCCATGAAAATCTGCGAGCGCGTCCTTGACCCGGTGCAGGCTCGTGTCGTTTCGCAGGTGTATGGCACGGCGTACGAGGAGGACTTGCCTCCCTGGCATTCCTACCGCGCCCATTGCACTCCCAGGTCGCTGAGCGCGGCGAGTCGTCGGAGTGCAGTCGGTCGCGGCGTTGACGTGGGTCGGCCGGCCATGTCCCGCTGCGGTGGTCGATGCCGTCGGGGAGGTGTTCGTGGGGCCTCTCCGAGGACACCACGGCGTCGGCGAAGCAGCGGTCACCGTACGCACCGCATGCCTTCGGGGCGCGGTTCGCCGGTGTCCGGGTGGACCAGGTGACCGGGGAGCCACTGGTGGCTCGGACGGCTCAGCCGCCGACGGCGGCCGTGGTCGAGGCGAGGTGGTCCACGACGCCGGCCAGACCCCGGCCGCCGACCCGGTACGCGCGCCGCTGCCCGTCGGCACCGGGGCCTTCGGCCAGCAAACGGGCGACGGCATCCGTACACCAGGCCAGGTCGCCGTGTGCGGCCTCGGCCGTTGCGGTGAGGCCAGCAGCCTGCCGAGTCGGGACCGTCCGGCCCAGCCCGGCTCCGCGGCGGCCGGGGTCGGCTCCGACAGGCCGTACCGGGCCGCGGTGTCGTAGGCGTGCCGCAGCCGCGGCTCGTCGGGGTGGGGCGGGGGGAACCCTGCGTCGATACGGGGCAGGAAGGTCGCCGCGAGCCCGCGGACGAGGGCTGCCAGCAGGACGACGGTGTCCAGCTCGGCGTTGGAGCCCGCGACGCGGATCTCCAGCGTCGGTACGTGCTCGCTGGGGCGGGCGTACCAGTAGCGCATTCTGCGGTCGAGGAGCACGCCACGTCGTACCAGATCGGAGACGGTGCGTTCGTAGCCGGCCTCGTCCGGGAGGGGTGCGGGACCCGTCGTCGGCCATCGTGTGTTCTCCACGGCACGCCGGCTGGCGTAGCCGGTGTCGCGGCCGTCGAGGTACGGCGAGTTCGCGGCGAGGGCGGCGATCACGGGAAGCCACGGGCCCATGTGGCCGGCGAGCGCCAGGGCCTGTCCGCGGCTGTCCACGCCCACGTGCAGGTGGCAGCCGCACAGAGCTTGCGGTCGGTCCGCGAGCATCGGTGCGTAGCGCTCGGAGATCCGCCGGTAGCGGTCACCCTCCGATACGACGAGGGGGGTGGGCGGGGCGAGGGGTGAGGTGCCCGACGCGATCAGCAGGCAGCCGTGGGCGGCTGCGGCGTCGGCCGTCACCAGACGCGAGCGGGCGAGGTCGGCGCGCAGGTCGGCCAGGCGTGTCGCCGGCATGGTGCAGGCCTCCACCTGCACGGTGAAGAACTCGGCATGCGCGCGTTCCCCCAGGGCGTGCCGTGCGTCGGCGAGCACGCCCGGCGCCCGTCCTGCCGGGGGCTCTGGTCCGGCGGTCCACGAGGAGGAATTCCTCCTCCACCCCGACGGTCAGCGGGCCGACCGGCCGCGCAGCGGCTGCCGGCGCGCGGCAGCGGGGCGTGCTGCTCGGCATCGCATCCCGGCCCTTCGATCGATCAGCGGTGGTTCACGTGGCTGTGCCTCGGCGAGGGATCGAGGCCTGCGCGACCGCGGGGCTTACGACGCTACGCCGGTCCGGCCGGTCCGGCCATGAAGCCCGTCGTTCCCGGACCGGGAACGACGAAGCGCCGCATCGGCGGCATCTCGGGGCGCTGCCGCGGCGGTCCCACAGGGAACCGGCCCCCGAGCGATCCGGCCCGGGGCGCCACGGGCGCCGCGCCGGCACGGAACGACGGCTGTGGATGCCCGGGAGCAGCCTCGCGGACCCGGTACGGCGGCTACCCCGACGAGATCCGCGCCGGGTCGGGATGTTCGGCCCTTCGGGACGGCCCGGGAAACGCCCCCACGCTCGACGGGCTCGCCGGTCGCTTCGGCCGCACTGTCCGGTGCGGTGGCCAGGGTGACGGGCTCACCGAGGGTCTTGTCCGATCCGGCGATCGGACAAGACCCTCGGGGCCACCGGTCCCGGCGTCGCAGAAGGAACACCGAACATGGCGGGTCGCCCGTCAGCCCCGTACGTGCGCCACGAGGACGTCGTCGCAGAACTCGGCTTCCTCACCGGCCCGAACGGCCGCCCGGATGCCGGACGAGACCTTCGATCACCGGATGTGCACCACCGACACACCCCGTCACTGCGCGCCTACGGGTTCGGCTGCAGGGTCCCCGCGCCGGGGATCCCGACGACCAGGAAGTGATGGTCGGGACCGTTCAGTTACCGGCGGGGAGGCGGTTCCACCGCGAGGCGTGGCCGACGCTGCCCCACGTACCGTCCTGCCAGACGCGGGCGCCGTTCGCTCGGGCCGGTCTTGGTGGTCCGGACACAGGAGCACCCTGCCCGACGCGCGGGACGGGTGCATCCGAAGCCAGACTGGACAGGGGGTGATGTGAGGAGGCAGACATGAAAACCGCGCGGGAGATCATGCACGCTGGCGCCGCTTGCGTGCAGGAGACCGAGACGCTCATGGATGCGGCACGACGGATGAGCGAGCTGGATGTCGGCGCGCTCCCCATCTGTGGCCCCGACGACCGTCTGCACGGAATCATCACCGACCGTGACATCGTCCTCAAGTGCCTGGCCAAGGGGAAGGACCCGGCCCACATGACGGCCGGGCAGCTCGCGCAGGGCAAGCCCGTGACGGTCGACGCCGAAGCAGGAGCGGACCAGGTCCTGGCCACGATGCAGGACCACCGCATCCGGCGTGTGCCCGTCATCGCAGACCACCGCCTCGTCGGCATGATCAGCGAAGCCGATCTCGCCCGGCACCTTTCCGACGACCAGGTGGGCCACTTCGTGGAGGCGATCTGCGCCACTCGGTGAGCCCGCGGCGCACTCCTCGATCGCCCTGGGCCGGCGCCGGGTACAGCCGCGCAAAGGCAGGCCGTTCCGATGCGCCGGCTCCGCTTGGACAGGCGATTCGTGCACTGTGATTCCAGAGGTGTCGCGAGAGGAGACCGGCGCCATGGACCCTTCGTGACCGTGGGGCCCGACGACTTGCCGGAGAGCCTGCCCGCTGCCCGCTGCCCGCTGCCCGCTGCCCGCTGCCCGCTGCCCGCTGGGCCGCCGACAGGCCGACCGGCCGGCACACGCTGCGTCCGCTCCATGCCTGGGCCCATGCGGGCTCTCGAACCGACACGCGTTCCCTCGGAGTTCGACCAGAACCACTGGGCGAAGAAGCTCGTGCACGAAGCGCGGGCAGCGCTCCAGGTGACTTGCCCCGGGCTGTCGGCCGTCGGCGAGCTCGTCGCCCTCGAAAGCCCCGCCAGGGTCCCGGCACGGGCCGCGGCGGAGCCGCACTCCTGGTCGTCGGACGGCGCAAACACCGTCCGCTTCCGGCACCACGCCTGGGCTCCGTCGCCCGGACCGCAATCGACCGCGCGCTGGCCCGTCGCCGGCACGCCGTCGACATCCGCGGGCACCGGCTCCTGGTCGACCAGCCTGTGGACGCGGGCGGGACGGACCGTGCGCCGACACCCACCGAGTTGTTCGCCGCGTCGCTGGCCAGGTGCGTCGCCTTCCTGCCACGGAAGGGCCTGCGCGGGCGTACGGAGTTCACCGTGGCGGCCGACCGCCCGGCCCGCGTCGCTGCCGTGCGCATGGTGATCGTGCCACCTCTCGGACCGCCCGAGCCGCGCCGCGGCCGACCCCCTGGCCGTGGCCGCCCGTTGCACCGTCCACACCACGCTTCGGCAACCGCCGGAGATCGGCATCGAGCCGGAGGTGTAACGGGGGTCCGCCACGGGCTGGAACCCGGCGCGCGTACCCGGTGGATGAAGCTGACTCCTGTCCGGCTCACGGGCCGTCGCGCGGCAAGCGGCAAGCGGCAAGCGGCCGAGGAGCGCAGGGACGGGAGGGCCGAATGGCCCCCGCCGGGAACCGTCCGACCCAAGCGGAAACGCCGCCGGCGGCGTGACAGTGGCATCAGGCCGCACGGGGAGACAAGGAGGCCCGTCATGACCACCAAGCGTGTCCTGGTCGCCTACGGCACCAAGCACGGAGGCACCGAGGGCATCGCCGAGCAGATCGGCCGGACCCTTCGCGAGGACGGCCTCGACGCTGTCGTACTGCCCGCCAACGATGTCCACGACGTCCGTGACTACGACGCCGTCGTTCTCGGCGGCGCCCTCTACGCCGGGCGTTGGAGCAGCAAAGCCATGCGTTGCGCGGAACGCAACGCCGACTCCCTGCGGCACCGCCCGGTCTGGCTGTTCAGCAGCGGCCCGCTCGACCGCTCCGCCGAGGAGCGGGAGGTCCCCCCGACCCCCGCCGTCGCCCGGCAGATGCAGCTCATCGGCGCACGGGAGCACAAGACCTTCGGCGGCAGCGTCACGGCCCGCACCCCCGGATTGCTCGCCCGATCCCTGCTCCGCCAGGGCAAAGGCGGGGACTACCGCAACCCCCGACGGATCGAGGGGTGGGCCCACCACATCAGCGCCGAGCTCGCCGCCGCCTGAACGGGCGGCGGCCCGGCACGTGCAGGACCACGCGGAGGCGCGCCATGCACCACCGGACGACAGGGACGGGAGCCAACCCGCTCAGGCGGGACGCCGACCGCACCCGCACCCGCCTGTACGTCGCCTTCGCGCTGGGCTGCCTGCTGGCCGTGATCTGCGGGATCGCGGTGGGGCGGGCCGTGTGGGCCGACGGCGGCCGCGCCGCTGCGGAGACCGCCCGCCACCGGCACTCCACGACGGCGACCACGGTCGGCGACACCACCTCCCTGGCCGATGCCCGGCAGCCGGGCAGGCCGCCGGTCACGGTGGCCCCTGCCACCTGGGACTACCCTGCCCACCGCCCGCACACGCAGACCGTTCCCGTCCCGGCCGAAACGCGCAAGGGCGACACCGTCCGCGTGTGGGTGGACGACAGGGGCGACATGGCTCCCGCCCCGCCCCGCAGCCACGACCTGGCGATGAACGCGGTGGGCCTGGGCACGGGAGCGCTCTGCGGCACCGTGCTCGTGGTCGGCGCCCTGGTCTTCGCACGCCTCCGGATCGTCGACGCGCGCAGCGCCCGGGCCTGGGAAGCCGAGTGGGAGGAGGTCGAACCCCTCTGGTCCGGCCGCCTCCGTCCCGGTCAGGGAGCCGGTGATGACTGAGGCCGCCGCCGGCCCGGACCGGGCACGTGACACCGTGCCGGACCCCCTGGAGCCCCTCCCCTTGCTCCGCCGCGAACTGCACACCGGTCCGTTGGGCCTGTCGAGCCGGGAGGCGGAACGCCGCCTGGCCGTCTACGGCCCCAACGAGGTCCGCCGGACAGCGCGCACGAGCATCGTGCGCGAACTCCTGCGCCAGCTCGTGCACCCGCTGGCCCTGCTCTTGTGGGCTGCCGCCGCCCTCGCGTTCGCGGCCGCCGTCGACGTGCTCGGCTGGGCGATCATCGCCGTCGTCCTTGTCAACGCCGGGTTCGCCCTCGTTCAGGAACGGCAGGCCGAGAGGGCCGTCGAGACCCTGGCGCGCTACCTTCCCGCACAGGCAGAAGTGGTCCGCGACGGGCGGCCCCAGCACGTCCCGGCCCGGGACCTGGTGCCCGGCGACCTCATCGTCCTGGAAGAGGGAGGGCGGGTCCCTGCAGACGCCCGTCTGACCGAGGGCGGCATCGAAGCGGACCTGTCCATGCTGACCGGCGAGTCCACCCCCGTGGAACGCCTCGCCGGTCCCGGGCTGCAGGGCCTGCCGCTGCTCCAGGAGCCCAACCTCGTCTTCAGCGGCACCACCGCCACCGAAGGCCAGGCACAGGCGATCGTCTTCGCCACCGGCAGCCACACCGAGCTCGGCCGGATCGCCGCCCTCAGCCAGCGCACCCGCCGCGAGCCGAGCCCCCTGGAGAAGCAGGTCAAGAAGGTCGCCTGGCTCATCGCCGCGGTCGCCGTCGCCATGAGCGCGGTCTTCCTCGTGACCGGTGTGGCGGTCGGCCTGCCGTTGACCGACTCGCTGATGTTCGCGATCGGCCTGCTCGTCGCCAACGTGCCCGAAGGGCTGCTGCCCACCATCACCCTCGCCCTGGCCGTCGGCGTCCGGGTGCTGGCCCGGCAGGGCGCGGTGATCAAGCGGCTGAGCGCCGTGGAGACCCTCGGATCCACCAACGTCATCTGCACCGACAAGACCGGCACCCTCACGCAGAACGAGATGCGACTGCACGCCCTGTGGACGCCCGAACACCTCACGGAGACCGGGCCCTGGAGCGCCGAGCTCATCCGTGCAGCCGCCCTGTGCACCACCGTGACCCGTGAGACCGACGGCCGGCTGCACGGCGACCCGACCGAGATCGCCTTGTGCGACGGAGCCTCACAGCACGCCGCGCCCGTGGACCCGGCCGCCCGGGACGCCCGCCGACGGGCCTCCTTCCGCTTCGACCCGCGCCTGCGCCGGATGTCGGTGGTTCATGCCTCGGACGACGGCCGCCTCCGCATCATCGTCAAGGGCGCCCCGGAAGCCGTCCTGTCGCTGCTGGCCGCCGGGGAGCCGGCCCGGCCGGCACAGGACGCCGCCGAGGTCCTGGCCGCGGACGGGATGAGGGTGCTGGCCGTCGCCGTACGGGACCTGCCGGCCGGTGCCGACGGCCCGGAGCGGCGTCAGGAGGCCGAGCGGGACCTGCACCTGCTCGGACTGGTCGGCCTCTACGATCCGCCGCGGCCGGAAGTCGCGGCAGCGGTACGGCGCTGCCACGAGGCGGGCCTGACCGTGCACATCGTCACCGGCGACAGCGGCGCCACGGCCGCCGCGATCGCCCGCGCCGTGGGCATCGGCGTACCCGGGCTGCGCGTGATCGCCCAGTCCGAGGCGGTCGACGACCACCAGCTCGACCGCCTCCTCCGGAAGGGCGACACCGAGATCGTCTTCGCACGCTCCTCGCCCGAGACGAAGCTGAAGGTGGCTGACGCCCTGCGGGTTCACGGACAGATCGTCGCCATGACCGGCGACGGGGTGAACGACGCCCCCGCCCTGCACCGCGCCCACATAGGCGTGGCCATGGGTCGATCGGGCACGGACGTGGCCCGCGAGGCCTCGACCATGGTCCTGACGGACGACAACTTCGCCACCATCGTCACCGCGATCGAATCCGGACGCCGGGTCTACGACAACGTCCGCAAGTTCATCGTCTACATCTTCGCCCACCTCACCCCCGAAGTCGTTCCCTTCCTCGTCTTCGCCCTCTCCGCCGGGGCCGTTCCACTGCCGCTGACCGTGCTCCAGATCCTCGCCATCGACCTCGGCACCGAGACCCTCCCCGCCCTGGCCCTCGGCCGCGAGCGCGCCGAGCCGGGGGTGATGTGCCGCCCGCCGCGCCCCAGCTCCCAAGGCGTGATCAACAAGGACATGCTGATCCGAAGCTGGGGCTGGCTCGGCACCGTCTCCGCAGCCCTCGTCATGACGGCCTTCTTCTACGTCCTCTGGCGCGCGGGATGGCACCCCGGCGACCCGACCGGCCCGGGCACACCCCTGCACCACGCCTACCTCACCGCGACCACCGCCACCTTCGCCGGCATCGTCACCTGCCAGGTCGGGACGGCCTTCGCCGCCCGCACCGACCACGCGGCCCTGCACGACATCGGCCTGTTCACCAACCCCCTGCTCCTTGCGGGCATCGCCTTCGAACTCGCCTTCACCGCGGCGCTCGTCTACGCGCCCCCGCTCCAGCACCTCTTCGGCACCGCGGCCCTCCCCCTGGACGTCGTCCTCCTCATCGCGGCCTTCCCGCCGCTGGTGTGGGGCACCGACGAACTCCGCCGCTGGGCCCGCCGCCACCGCCCCTGACCCCACGGACGGCCCACGCCGGCAGCCTATGCAGTGGCCGAGGCATCCCCGTCGAGTTCCATCCGCACGTCGACGACGCCCTCGACGGCGCGGATGGCGCGAGCCAGCAGGGGGACCAGAGCGCGGTCGTGCAGGGGTCCTCGGAGGGTGACGACACCGTCCTTCACGGAGAAGTCCAGGGACACGTCCGGCGCGAGTTCGGCCAGCACGTCCTGTCGGATCTCCTCCTCCAGTTCCCCGTCCGGGCGCAGGAAGACTTTCAGCAGGTCACTGCGGCTGACGACGCCTTCCAGCATGCCGATTCCGTTCACCACCGGCAGGCGCTTGACGTGCTTGTGGGCCATGATGCGGGCCGCCTCGGCAAGGGTGGCGTCCGGGTGGACGGTGACCGCCGGGCTGGACATCAGGTCCTCGGCGAGCACGCCACCGGCCTTGGAGGCTTCCTCCAGCTGGTCCGGCAGGAGGGGCTCCTTGCGGCGGAACTCCTCCTTGGGCAGCAGGTCGGCCTCGGAGACCACGCCGACCACGCGGCCCTCACCCTCCAGCACGGGGACCGCACTCACCTTCCATTCCTGCATGAGCTCGACGATTTCCTTGTACGACGCCTCGCGGCCTATGCCGATGGCGGTGTGTGTCATGACGTCGCTGACGGTGTAGCGGGATGCGGGCATGACCGGCTCCTTCGCCGTGTGTTCGGCCATGGGTCCTGCCGCCCGCCCCGGGGAGACGTGCAGGCAGGGGCGAACCCTTCCTCCATCTGAACACTCGCGCAGGTGCATGCGCAGGGCCCTGTGGGCCAGGACGGAGGACCGAGTGGCCCCAAATCGACCGGCCCCGCCCTACCCCGATATCGGACCTTCGCTCGCCGGGCCGCCCCTCGGCGAAGGACACGTGCGGTCAAGGGGTCCATATCTCGCCGCGGCCTTCTCGGCAGTCAGCCCGCATAGCATCCTGTTGCGGTCGATGCCCGTGGTGGAGCCCAGCGGCTCCACGCCCTGGGCGACGTTGTCGGTGACAGTGCGGGTGGGCTTCGTGGCACCGTCGGTGGAGATGACGGTCATCTTGTCGATGGCGCCGAGTGGTTCGGCCGCCTTGGCGACGATCTGCGGCAGTGCCTCGACCAGCATCTGGAGCGTGGCTGCCTCCCCGTACCGCTCGAAGGCGTCGGCCCGCTCCTGCATGGCCGCGGCCTCGGCCGTGCCCTTGGCGGCGATGGCGGCCGCCTCGGCGTCGCCCTCCAGGCGCACGGCGTCGGCGACGGCGGCCCGACGAGCCCACTCGGCTGCCGCCTCTGCGGCGGCGATCGCTGCAAGCCGCTCCGCCTCGGCCTCGTAGCCGCGGGCGCCGGCGGGCTTTGCAAGCACCCGATGCGCAACCTTCGGCGGCGCGCCAGGGGCGGCGAACCACTCAGTCCTGCCGGTCGGTGGGGTCCCTGGACGGATGCGACGGGGCGCGGCACCCGTGCCCGGACGGTGCCGGCGCCTGCGAGGATGGTCATCCGGGGCGGCGGGCGCCCAGGACCTCCAGGTAGTGAGGGTTGTACATCACGCCGAGGACGTTGCCGAACGGGTCGAGCACGGCTCCGGCCCGGAAGCCGCCGTAGTCGCGCAGCGGCTCGTGCTCCTTCGCACCGAGCCCGAGCAGCCGGGCCATCTCCGCGTCGACATCGTCCACGTGCCAGTACGCGACCACGCCCGCCGGGGCGGAGGGGGTACGCGAGATGCCCAACTCCTGCAGGTGGTCGCCGAGCCGGAACTCGATGTAGTCGGGCCGTGCGAAGTACGGCTCCACGCCCAGGACTTCGGTGTACCAGGCGCGGGCGGCGGCCAGGTCGTCGGCGTGGTAGCGGATGGTGGCGAGGCCACGGAACGTCGTCATGCGGACAGTGTGGCCGCCATATAGGTCAGTTCCTGTCCTCCATCAGCACTGACTCGTGCGGCTTCGCGGCGATGCTGCGCGTGCGGCCTACAGGGGGTGGGCGGTGACCGGACGAAGGCCCGGGTGACGACGCGGTGAAGGTGCGGCCTGTTCCGGGCACGGAACGCCGGATCACTTCCGTACCGGCCGGAGCCGGTTCCTGGGGTTCTGGCCCCGGGCGAGCACCGGTCCGGGCTCAGTATGTCCGCAGCGCCGCGGGCGTTCATCCAGCTCGGCGTGCAGGCCGGCGCTGCCGAAGGCCGGGCCGAGGTCCTCGACCGCGACCAGTCCCCGGCGGCGGGTGCGCAGCCGGGGCTGCAGCCGGTGGACGACGGCGGCCACGGCGAGCAGGGCGGCGGCTCACGGTTCCTCGGCCGCGGTGTCACCGCAGGGCAGGGTCGCCCTTCTTCTGCGGTACACCACCACCCCGCCCACCGAGAGGAGGAGGACGGCCACCGCGGACACGCCGAGGGCCGTCCGCTCGGCGAAGAGCCTTCCCAGCACTTCGAGCACGCCGAGACCTGCCGTCGCGTAGATCAGCGCCCAGGCCGCTCCGCCCACGAACAGGGCGGGGAGGTAGCGCGGCAACGGCATGCGCATGCTGCCCGCGAGGAAGTTGGCGGCGGTCTGGAAACCGACGGTCAGGAAGGAGACGGCGACCACCGGCGCGCCCCACCGCTGGATCGCCCGTTCGGCGCGCCGGAACTTCGCCGAGGAGATCCGCCCGGCGAACCTGCTGCGCCGGGCACCGGCGCCGGCGAGCCACCCGACGGCGAACGTCCCTCCGGCACGGAGCAGGACGATGACGTACAGGGCTCCGGCCGCGAGCGCGATCTTATCCACGGGGCATCGTCCCGAGTTCCGGGCCGGAATCCGGGGTGCCCGTCACCCGCACGGGCGTCCCGCCCCAGCGGGCGCACGACCTGCACAAGCCCGGTCACCACCTCTCACCTGCGCCCTGCCTCTGCCCGTTCCGTCCCATGGGTCGCCACCTGCGGCACCGGCACCCGAACCGGCACGCCCACGCGTCAAGCAAGGCCAGCCTAACCGAACGCGCATACGGGAATACAGGGCGCCGGGCCACCGGAGGAACGACAGGCGGGTCAGTGAATCCGCGTGTCCCCGCTCGCTACGTGGTGGCCAGGCGTTCGTTGTGGTTGAGACGAACTGCCATCGCCTGTCCCTCGCGGTTCTCCCCCTCTTGAGGGCCGGGCGGATGTCCTCGTAGCGCAGGGCCGAATCCGGCCGTTGCCTGCGCGTGGGCGGGAGGCTCGCCGTCCTCACCTCGTTCGGCTCGGCCCGCGTCTGGGCCGTCTCGGCGTCAAGAGCACCGTCGGGCGCCACCACCGCCGACTCCGTGACCCACGTCACACACGACTCCTGTCAGGAATCGGGACGCTGTCCCGCTCAAGTCACCGAGACCAAGGGAACCGACCAGAGCACAGGAGCATCACATGAAGCACCGCATCGTCGTCCTCGGCGCCGGCTACGCAGGGGCCTTCGCGGCCGGGACCCTGGCTCGCCGGCTGTCCCCGGCGGACACCGAGATCACCGTGGTCAACGCCGTGCCGGATTTCGTCCAGCGGCTGCGGTTGCACCAGCTCGCGGCCGGTCAGGAGATCGAGGCTCCGAAGCTCGCCGACGTCTTCGCGGGCACGGGAATACGGCTGCGACTGGCCCACGTCAACGCCGTCGACCCCGAGCGCCGGACCGTCGCCGTGACCGACGCCGAGGGCGGTGGTGGCGAGCTCGGCTACGACACGCTTCTCTACGCACTCGGAAGCCACGGCGCTGACCACGGTGTTCCCGGCGTGGCCGAGCACGCCTTCGACGTCGCTGCCAGGCCCTCCGCGCTGCGCCTGCGCGAGCGCCTGGACGGCCTGAGCGCGCGGGACGGCGGCGGCAACGTGCTGGTCGTCGGCGACGGGTTGACCGGCATCGAGACCGCTGCCGAGATCGCCGAGTCCCGGCCCGGCCTGGCGGTGACGCTGATCGCGCGCGGCGAGCTGGGCGCTCCGCTCTCCGCCGGAGCCCGCAGCCACGTGCGCGAGGCATGCCACCGCCTGGGCATCACCATCCTGGAGCACACCGGTGTCGAAGCCGTCGAAGCGAGCCGGGTGACATGTGCCGACGGCACCACTCTGGCCTCCGACGCGACCGTGTGGACGGCCGGGTTCGCGGCCGGCCCCATCGCCGCCGCCGGCGGTCTCGAGGTCACGGAGAGCGGCCGGATCGTCGTCGACCGCATGATGCGGTCGGTTTCGCACCCGGACGTCTACGCCGTCGGCGACAGCGCCTACGCCCTCGGCGACAACGGCCGGCCGCTGCCCATGTCCTGTGCTTCGGCGGGCTACACCGGCCGGCAGGCCGTGGACGCGATCGTGGGGCGCCTGACCGGCCGTAAGATCGCGAAGACCAAGCTGGAGTACGTGGGCAACCACATCAGTCTCGGGCGGCGGGACGGGATCCTGCAGATGGTCGACGACGAAGGGCAGGCAAAGCCGAAGTACGTGGGTGGTCGAAAGGCCGCGCGGATCAAGGCGGGCATCGTCAAGATGTCGCTGTGGGGCACCTCGCACCCGACCTTCGGCCTGCCCAAGCGCAAGCACCGCCTGGCCGCCGCGCAGGTTGCGCCTGCCGAGAAGGCAGTCGCGTAGCCAGGTCTCCCAGCTCACCGGGCATGCGACCAGGCCGCCGGCCGACTCGACGGCGTCCTTGGCGGTCTTACCCGGAGGGGACGGCATCAGCGGCTTTCCGCTCCGTCCCCAATCCGGGAGGGCGGCCCGTGCCGAGCCCGCCCCTCGTCCACCCGGCGACGAACTTCCTCCTCCGAAGGAGAAGACATGTCCACTCCGGCCGCGCCCGCAGCCAACGAGTCGCCCTCACCCTGGCCGACCGTGGCCATGGCGGTCGCCTTGCTCACGGTGAGCATCAGCCTGCTGCTCACCGCCTTCGCCTGGCCATCGGTACGCTCATCGGTGCACGGTGTGCCGATCGCCGTCGCCGGGCCCGGCCCGGCCGTCGAACAGCTGACGCTCGTACTCGACCAGCGGATCCCCGATGGCTTCGAGGTCACGGAGGTCGCCGACGCCGCCGCCGAACGACTGATCCGCGACCGCAAGGTGTACGGGGCGATAGACCTCGGCTCGGGAACTCCACAGGTCATCACCGCATCCGCCGGAAGCACGGCCGTCGCCCAGAGCCTGAACGGCATCGCGACCGTCCTCGGCCAGGCGCAGAGGACCGGAACCGCGGTTGCCACCCGCGACCTCGTCCCGCTGCCGGCCGACGACCCGCGCGGCGCCGGACTGGCCGCCGGAGCCCTGCCGCTGGTCATGGGCGGCCTGCTCGCCGCCCTGCTGCTGACCAGGCTCGTCCGCGGCAGCGTCCGCCGCGTCACCGGAGCGTACGCCTTCGCCCTCACGGGCGGGCTCGCCGTGGCGGCGATCCTGCAGTTCTGGTTCGGCTCAATCGAGGGCTCCTACTGGGCCAACAGCGGCGCCGTCGCGCTGACCATCGCGGCCACCTCCCTGACCATCCTCGGTCTCGAGTCACTGCTCGGGTACGTCGGCTTGGGCCTCGGCGCCGCCACCATGATGCTCATCGGCAACCCCCTGTCGGGCACCGCGAGCGCCCCCGAGATGCTGCCCGGCTGGTCCGGCACCCTCGGCCGACTGCTACCGCCCGGGGCCGGCGGCCAACTGCTGCGCTCCACCGCCTTCTTCGAGGGTCACGGCGCCATCGGCTCCGCCACCGTCCTGACGACGTGGCTCATGCTCGGCATGGTGCTGTGCCTGGCCGGCGGCCTGCGCCGCCGCCCACAGCACCCACCGCACGAGGACCTGCCGTCGACCGGTCCTTGACGAACGGTCGAGACAGAGCCTGCGGGCATCACCCCCGGATCTCTTCCGTCGTCGACCCACGACAGCCGGCACCTCGGTACAGCCCGCCCTCGATCCTCTTCTGAAACACGCTTAGGGTGGTCCGCGTGGACAGCACCGCCATCGATCGCTTCGACACAAGCCGGTTCGAGGCCGGTCGGACCCGGCTGGCCTCGCTGGCCTACCGACTGCTGGGCTCCGCCACCGACGCCGAAGACGCCGTGCAGGACGCGTTCCTGCACTGGCAGGCCGCCGACCGGCAGCGGATCAAGGTTCCGGAGGCATGGCTGACCAAGGTCGTCACCAACCTGTGCCTCGACCGGCTGCGTTCGGCGCAGGCCCGCCGCGAACGCACCGCCGGCGCCTGGCTGCCCGAACCGCTCCTCGACGGCGACCCGATGCTCGGCCCGGCCGACACCTTCGAGCAGCGCGAGTCGGTCTCCTTGGCCGTGCTGATGCTCATGGAGCGCCTGTCCCCGTTCGAGCGGGCCGTCTACGTCCTGCGCGAGGCGTTCTCCCACGGCCACGCCGAGATCGCCGAGATCCTCGGCATCACCGAGTCCGCGAGCCAGCAGCACCTCCACCGGGCCCGGCGCCGCATCGCCGCCGCGCGCCGCGGCGACGGCGGCGAAGTCGCCCCGGCATCCGCCCGCCGGATCGTCGAGGAGTTCCTCGCCGCTGCCTCCTCGGGCCGTACCGAACGGCTGGTGGCGCTGCTCACGGACGACGCGACCGCGATCTCCGACGGCGCCGGCGGCCTGGCCGAGAAGCTGCTGCAGTACGAGGGCCCGCGGCGCATCGCCGCCGTCGTACGGGCCGGCTTCAAACCCACACCCGCGAAGCGGCGACTGGCCGGCGGCACGCCCGCCATCCACTACGCGCTCGTCAACGGAGCCCCCGCCATCCTCTTCGTGGTCAATGCCCGGGTTGTCGGCGCGGCGACGTTCGACATCACAGGCGGCAAGATCGCAACCGTGCGCGGCGTCGCCGCCCCCACCCGCCTCGCCCGCATCACCGAAGCCTGGCGGCAGCAGGAACCGGACGCGCCGCTCGTCCCCCTGTGGTGACCCCGGGTCGGTCGCCCACGCCCTGCACCATGCGGGCTGTCCCGTGGCGGTCGTGGAGGTCGTGGCGGCCTCGGCCCATACGTCGCAGGCCAGGACTGCCCGGGCCGGGATGACGAGACACCGGTCGCACCCCGCGTCTGCGGCGTTCGGCGCCCGACGAAGAGCAGCGGGCTCCTGCCGGTTCCCTGCGGCGGGTGGATGCTGGACGTGGGAGCACACGGCGCATCCCTCGCCTTTCGGAGACGGTCATGCCAAGCAGACCCACCACGACCACGGGGCCGACGGCTCGCGGAACCGATCGCTGCGGTGGGGTGGGCCGCCCGCTGTGCGGAGCCGGGGGAGGGGGAACGGAACGTAGGCCACGCACCGCAGTGGCCCGTCACGCACAGTGGCGGCGGATCCTGCTCCCCGCCGGGCTCCGGAGCGCTGTGGCGCAGACCCTCACCCGCCCTCACCAATGCGCGTACCCGATGACCGCCCCGGGCAGCATCACCGGATGGACACCGCCCACGCCGAGCGGCGCCGGCTGCGGCAGAATGCCGGCGATCACCTCGCCTCGCGGTGCCCCCACCCGATGCCGGCAGCCCTGCTCCCCGGAAAGTGACCCGCCATGTCCACCCGTACACCGGACACGGACTCAGTGACGTCCTGGGTGGCCGATGCCACCGCGGCGCCGTCCATGCACAACGCCCAGCCCTGGTTGTTCCGCTTCACGCGCGACAGCGGCGAACTGCTGCTGACGATGGACCTGTCGCGGGCCATGCCGCAGACCGACCCCTCGACCCGAGGCCTGCACGTCGGCTGTGGCGCCGCGCTGCTCAACCTGCGCGTCGCGGCTGCCCACGCGGGCTGGGAGGCGCGGGCCGACCTCTTGCCCGACCCGGCCGACCCGAAGGCACTGGCCGCGGTCACCTTCGCCCTCGCCGACACCGGGGACGGCCTCGGCGCCCTGTACCCGGCGATCAGCAGACGCCGTACGAGCAGGGAGCCGTTCTCACAGGAGGCGGTACCCCAGGCCGTTCTCGACGGATTGATCGGCGCCGCACGGATCGAAGGCGCGCACCTGAGCTTTCCCGGTGCCTGGCAGGTGCAGGCGATGCTCGACCTGGTGCGGGACGCCGCGTACGCGGAGACGCTGTCGCCCGAGGCACGGGCCGAGGTCGCCCGGTGGACCGGGACGGGAACCGAGGACACGACGCACCAGGGAGTGCCGTCCTCGGCGTTCGGTCCGGTCCGCTACGGCGGCCGGGCGCCCGTGCGCGACTTCGCCGGTGACCGCCCCGTCGAAGGGCGCGGTTACGCCGTCTTCGAGCACTCACCCTGCCTGGCCGTTCTCGGCACCCGCGATGACGGGCCGCAGGACTGGCTGCGGGCCGGGCAGGCGATGGAACGCGTGCTGCTGCAGGCGACGCTGGACGGGCTCTCCACGTCCCTCAATTCGCAGGCCCTCGAATGGCCGGAACTGCGCTGGGCGATGCGCGATCCCCTCTCGCCGACCGGCCACCCGCAGATGCTGATCCGGCTGGGCTACGGCCCGGGCGTGCCCCCGACCCCGCGCCGGCCGGTGAGCGACGTACTGGACGTGGTGTGAGCCGGTAGCGGGCTTCCACGGAGCGCCGGCGACGCCTCGTCCGGGTGCGCTGCCGGCCCCACTCCCGGAATTCCGCTCCCGACATCGCTGCAGGTGTTCCGCCGGTGTCGAACATCCGCACCCGGCCGGTCTGCACATCGGGGACCGGCGGCCGCGGCGTCACAGCGGCTGCCCGGACGCGCCCCCTCGTTCCTTCCCCCGGCGGCTCGACCGGGCCCAACGGCCCGGGGCGGACCGGGACCGGTGGCCCGTCGGCGGTGCGCCGACAGACCCTCTTCGGGGCCATGGCAGGCGGCGACCATCCAAGTGCAGACACTTCACGCGCACCACGAGGGAGAGACGGCGATGACGGCAACGGTGACAGCTGGGCCCCGGACGCCGACCGGAGCATGGCGGGGCTTCGCCGGCACACGTTGGCGGGGGCACATCGACGTGCGCGACTTCATCCAGGCCAATTACACGCCGTACGAGGGCGACGGGCGGTTCCTGGCCGGACCGACCGAGCGCACGCTCACGGTATGGCGCAAGGTCAGTGCCCTGTTCCCGGAGGAGCGGCGCAGGGGGGTGCTCGACGTCGACACCACCACGCCGTCCACCATCACCTCGCACGCGCCGGGCTGGATCGACCGTGACCGCGAGCTGATCGTCGGCCTGCAGACCGACGCCCCTCTCAGGCGCGCGATCATGCCCAACGGCGGTTTGCGGATGGTGGAGAACGGGCTCAAAGCGTACGGCTACGAGCCCGACCCGTTCGTGACCAAGGTCTTCGGCACCTACCGCAAGACCCACAACGAAGGCGTCTTCGACGCCTACACCCCGCAGATGCGGGCCGCCCGCAAAGCGGGCGTCATCACCGGCCTGCCCGATGCGTACGGCCGGGGCCGGATCATCGGCGACTACCGGCGCGTCGCGCTGTACGGCACCGACCGGCTCATCGAGGCCAAACGTGCCGAGCGGGCCCTTCTGGACGCGCAACCCTCCACCTCCGACGCGATCCGGGACCGCGAGGAGCTCGCCGAGCAGATCCGGGCGCTGGGGGAACTGGCCGGCATGGCAGCCGCGTACGGCTGCGACATCACCCGCCCCGCGGCGACCGCCCACGAGGCCGTGCAATGGCTCTACCTGGGCTTCCTGGCCGCGGTGAAGGAGCAGAACGGCGCCGCGATGTCGCTGGGCCGCACCTCCACCTTCCTGGACGTCTACCTCCAGCGGGACCTCGACGCGGGCCTCATCGACGAGATGCGCGCCCAGGAGCTGATCGACGACTTCGTGATCAAGCTGCGGATCGTCCGCTTCCTGCGCACCCCCGAGTACGACGCCCTGTTCTCCGGTGACCCCACATGGGTCACGGAGTCCATCGGAGGTATCGGTACCGACGGCCGCCCGCTGGTCACCCGCACCTCCTTCCGCTTCCTGCAGACCCTCTACAACCTCGGCCCGGCCCCCGAGCCCAACCTGACCGTCCTGTGGTCGCCGCGGCTGCCCGAGGGCTTCAAGCGGTTCTGCGCGCAGGTGTCCATCGACACCAGTGCCATCCAGTACGAGTCCGACGACCTGATGCGCCCGCGCACCGGCGACGACACCGCGATCGCCTGCTGCGTCTCGGCGATGGCGGTGGGCAGGCAGATGCAGTTCTTCGGAGCGCGCGTCAACCTGGCCAAGGCGCTGCTGTACGCGATCAACGGCGGCCGGGACGAGATGACCGGCGAGCAGGTCGCCCCGGAGGTGCCCGCACTGACGGGTGACTACCTGGACCACGAGGAGCTGTCCGCGGCGTACGACCGCATGCTGGAGTGGCTGGCGGCCACCTACGTCGACGCGCTGAACGTCATCCACTACATGCACGACAAGTACGCCTACGAGCGCATCGAGATGGCGCTGCACGACCACCCGGTGCACCGCTTCATGGCATGCGGTATCGCCGGTCTGTCGGTCGCCGTCGACAGTCTCTCCGCCGTCAGGCACGGCCGCGTGAAGGTCGTCCGGGACGACTCCGGTCTGGCCGTCGACTACGAGACCGAGGGCGACTACCCGGCGTACGGCAACAACGACGACCGCGCGGACACCATCGCGGCCGACCTGGTGAAGTCGTTCATGGCGAAGCTGCGCAAGCACCCGACGTACCGCGACGCCGAGCACACGCAATCGGTGCTGACCATCACCTCGAACGTGGTGTACGGCGAGCACACCGGGAACACGCCCGACGGGCGCCGAGCCGGAACCCCGTTCGCGCCGGGCGCCAACCCGATGAACGGCCGTGACCGGCACGGTGTGGCCGCCTCGGCCCTCTCGGTGGCCAAGCTGCCGTACGAGCAGGCCCGCGACGGGATCTCGCTGACCACGACGATCACACCCGAGGGGCTGGGCCACGACCCGGCGGAGCGCGCCGGCCACCTCGTGGGCATCCTGGACGCCTACACGGCCTCCGGCGGCTTCCACATGAACGTCAACGTCCTGGACCGGGCGACCCTGGAGGACGCCATGGAACACCCCGAGAAGTACCCGGAGTTGACCGTCCGCGTCTCCGGATACGCGGTCAACTTCGTCCGGCTGACCCGTGAGCAGCAGCTCGACGTGATCAGCCGCACCTTCCACGGATCGCTGTGAGCACCACGGTCGAGCCGGTGGTGGGCCGGGTCCACTCCTGGGACCTTTCCACGGGAGTGGACGGTCCCGGGACCCGGTTCGTCCTGTTCCTCAGCGGCTGCCCGCTGCGCTGCCTGTACTGCGCGAACCCGGACACCTGGCACATGCGCGACGGGACACCGGCCACCGTCGACGAGGTGATGGCCGAGATCGGGAAGTACCGGGCGTTCGTCACCACCGCCGGTGGAGGCGTCACCCTCACCGGCGGTGAGGCCCTCCTCCAACCAGCCTTCACGGCTGCGGTCTTCCGCCGCTGCAAGGAGCTCGGTCTGCACACCGCCCTGGACACCTCCGGCTTCCTCGGCGCCCGCGCGAGCGACGCCCTGCTCGCCGACACCGATCTGGTGCTGCTGGACGTCAAGTCGTTCGACGGCCGCACCCACCGCAGGTTGACCGGCGGAGACCTCGCCCCCACCCTCGGCTTCGCCACCCGCCTGGACCGCCTCGGCGTCCCCGTGTGGATCCGCTACGTCCTCGTCCCCGGCTGGACCGACGACCCGGCCGCCGTCGACGGCCTCGGCGGATTCCTCGCCGGGCTGGGCAACGTCGATCGGGTCGACGTCCTGCCCTTCCACAAGCTCGGCGCCCACAAGTACGACGCGCTCGGCATCCCCTTCCGCCTGCGCGACAACCCCACCCCGGGCCCGAAGCTGGTCGAACGCGTCCGCGAACAGTTCAGGGAACACGGCCTGCGGGCCCTGTGAGCGCCGACGAGCCGTCCGGCGCCTCCGCGACGGGAGGCGGGGCCGCGGACCCGACGCGCACCGCGGTCCACTGCCGGGGCCGCTGTGCTCGGAGACGCGCCGGCAGGACCGAGCGGGCCCTCGGGCGCCCCGATGGGCCCTGCCGTGGGCGGCCGCCCCGGGGACGGAGTGGCACGGGCCGCGCGGGGCGCCGCTGCGTGTCGTGCACGCCTTCGGCCGCCCCTCCGCGCACCTGCCGACGGGTGCCGCACCGTGGAGCGCGGCCGGACGCGGTCCGGAGCAGATGGCGGAAGGCGTACGGGCCCGGGCCGAGGAGCGGGCGCAGGCTGTCGCGCCCGGCATCGAGATCACCCGCTCCGCGGTGGCCGGCACCTTCCCGCTCGGTCCCGTGCAGGGGGCCGTATGCCTGGCCACCGCCTGCACCGTGCTGTTGGCCGAGCACGCCCGGCGCAGCGGACGAGCACGGTTCGGCCGCAGGGCCGACGTGAGCGGGGGGCGGCCCCGGTGGTCGTGGTGCCGCACGAGGACGCCTGACGCGCTCGGGCGCACCCCGGCCAGTGCGCCGGGGCCGAAAGTCCCTGGGGCACGGCCGAGGGGGCCGTCCGCGAGGAGCCGAACGGCCCGCCGCCAGGGACCGTTGCCGACCGGTGCGGCCGGGAGACGGGTGACAGAGTTTCCCTGGCTCCCGAGGCGCCCCACTGGGCCGCCCGGTCGAGCGCCGTCCCCGTGCCGTCCTCTGCGCGCACGTCCCTTCTCGCCTCCTGGTGGCTCCATGCCCTTCCACGTCGACTCCGAGACCGGCCGGCTGAAGCAGGTCATCCTGCACCGGCCGGACCTCGAACTGACACGCCTCACCCCCAGCAACAAGGACGTCCTCCTCTTCGACGACGTGCTGTGGGTCAAGCGCGCCCGCGAGGAACACGACGCCTTCGCCGACGCCCTGCGCGACCGCGGGGTCCGCGTACACCTCCTCGCGGACCTGCTCACCGAGACCCTGGCCGCCCTCGACGCGCGCCGGCTCGTCCTGGACCGCGTCTTCGACGAGCGGGAGTTCGGGGTCCTCGGCACCGACCGGCTCCGCGCGTACTTCGACTCCCTGGAGCCGGCGGCTCTGACCGCCTGCCTCATCGGTGGCGTCACCAAGGCGGAGCTGCTCGCACGCATCGGGACGATACCGAGCGTACGGCTCCACGCCATGGCCCCGGACGACTTCCTGCTCGCGCCCCTGCCCAACCACCTGTTCACCCGTGACACCTCCTGCTGGGTGTACGACGGCGTGAGCGTCAATCCGATGAACAAGCGGGCACGCCGCCGTGAGACGGTCCACTTCGAGGCCGTCTACCGGCACCATCCCCTTTTCGAGAAGGGCGAGTTCCACCGGTGGACGGACGGGCAGGACGCCTATCCCGCCACCATCGAGGGCGGTGACGTCCTCGTCATCGGGAACGGCGCGGTGCTCGTCGGCATGAGCGAGCGCACCACTGCGCAGGCCGTGGAGAACCTCGCCCTGCGCCTGTTCGCGGCCGGTTCCGCCCGGCGGGTGGTGGCTGTCAACCTCCCGAAGAGCCGCAGCTTCATGCACCTCGACACTGTCATGACCATGGTTAGTGCGGACACCTTCACCCGCTACGCCGGCCTCGGCACGCTCTCGTCCTCCACGATCGAACCGGGCGCCGGCGGCCAGGGCCTGAAAGTCACCGATCACGCCCCCGGCTCCCTCGACGAGGTCATCGCCGACGCCCTGGGGCTGCCCGCCGTCACGGTCCTCACCCCGACCCAGGACATCCGTTCCGCCGAGCGGGAGCAGTGGGACGACGGCTGCAACGTACTGGCGGTCGAACCCGGCGTGGTCGTCGCCTACGAGCGCAACGTGACCACCAACACCCACCTGCGCCGCAGCGGGATCGAGGTCATCACCGTGCGCGGCAGCGAACTCGGCCGCGGTCGCGGCGGTCCGCGCTGCATGACCTGCCCCATCGAGCGAGAGGCCGCCTGACCGCCCAGGACGGCCCATCCACCCCTCCATCCCTCCGTTCCACCCGCCCGCCAACCGCCCACCTGCCCAACCACCTGTTCACCCG
>NZ_JACBGN010000249.1 GCF_013401435.1 Streptomyces sp. BR123 | reverse complement strand
GCTCGGGCGCGGCGCCCTGGGTCGGGATTGACGGCATGGCGGGGGGTGCGGGCTGCTGGGCGAGGTGGGGGAAGGCCTGGGCGTTGAGGTGCTGCATGGCGGGGTCGAGGTAGCCGACGTCGCAGCGCATGACGCCGGGGATCTCCATGTGGGCCCAGGCGCCGTCGGCGGTCTGGTGGGTGGTGTTGTGGCCGCACCGTACGCAGGTGCCGCTGGGAACGTCGTCCATCTGCACGGCCATCGGGGTCTCCTCCTCTTCTGCGTGCGCGGTGGGGGCGGGGCCGGTCTGCGGGTCGGTGCTGGCGTCGGGCTCGTCGGCGAGGGTCTCCTGGACGGGGCCGTCGCCCTGGGGCGTGCCGCTGTCGTCCTCGGGTCCTTCGCCGCCCCCGCCGTCGGTGCCCGGGGTGGGGTCTTCGTCGGTGTCGTCGCCGGTGGGCAGGACGAAGGTGTAGGTGTCGACGGTCGTGCGGCCGGTGCGGACCTTGTTGCGTAGCCGGTTGTTCGCGATGAGCCGGCCGTCGTCGCGCAGGTCGCGCAGGCCCAGCAGGGCGTCTTCGATGTTCGCGGCGGTGGCGATGTTCTTGATCTGGTTGGTGAAGACCGCGACCTGCTGCGGGGTGAGGAAGAAGCCTTCGAGTTCCCGCGCGGCCAGCATCGGGGCGTCCTCGCCTCCCTGGAGGTGCCGCTTGTAGAGGTCGAGGTCGGGGAACGCGCCGGGACGGGAGGACACGGCCTGCACGACGGCGGCCAGGAGGCGGTCGGCGGGGGTGCCGCCGCGTTCTTCCAGTTCCATGGTCAGGGTGCCCAAGCGTTCCTGGGCCGCGCGGAGGGCCGCGTCGCGCAGGCCGGTGACTTCGAGCATCTCTTCCAGGCGTCCGGCTCCCGCGACGGCGAGGGCCAGGTGTTCGCCGAGGGTGGAGGTCACGCCGTCCTGACCGCAGCCGAGCTCGTCCTCGGCCTGAGCGACGGCGGCGCGGAAGTCGTTCAGGCGCAGGTCGGTCAGCAGCCAGCGCAGCGGCCAGCCGTAGGCGCGGTAGCTGAGCTGCTTGACGCGCTTGGCGGTCTGGCCGTCCTTGACGATGGGGGTGGGGATTTCCACGACGCGGGCGGCGATGCCCTCGTTGGTGATCCGGCCGGTCACGGAGACGTTGCCGGTGGCGAAGAGGACCGATTCCCATCCAGCGGTGGTGCGCGAGCCTCCTCCGCGCAGGCCGATGGTGCGCTTGGCGCCGTCGGTGGTGGTGAAGATGGTCTGCTCCAGCTTGGGGCCGGTCAGGCCGGAGGCGCCGAGCTCGTCGCGGAACGCGGTGATGATGCCGAGGGCTGCGAGGCTTTCCAGGAGGCCGATGGGGCTGACGCTCCAGCCGGTGACGACGTACTTGGGGTTGCCGAAGATCGCGGCGGCGGCGTCCATGCCGGTGGTCTTGCCCTGGCGGGCTCCGCCGACCGCCAGAACCCAGAAGCCCTGGCGCTCCAGGGGGCTGAGGTAGATGCCTCCCAGGGCTGCGCCGATCATCAGGGCCAGGCGCTCGTTGCCCTCCTCTGCGGCCAGGGTCAGCAGCTTCTGCCAGTTGGTGCGGGCCCGGCCCTCGGAGAGGATTTCGACGAAGTAGCCGGGCGGGGCGACGTCGCCGGAGGGCACGACGAGGGTGTCGTCGTTGACCCAGCGCGGTACGGCTTCCTGCTCCGGGGCGTAGGTGACGGCGATCTCGTTGATGGCGGTCTGGACGGCCTTCTGCACCTTGTCGTCGGCGGAGAGCGGGACGTTCAGCATCTGCGCCCACTCGCCAGTCTTGACCTGGTCGGGGGTGCACTTGGCGATCTCGGCGCCCTCGTCGAGGGACATGGTCAGGCGCAGGTCGTGGCGGGCGCGGCGGGCGGCGCCGTCGCGGACGACCAGCTGCTCCAGCACGTAGGGCAGGACGGAGGAGAACTCCCAGACTTCGACGCGTTCGCCGCTTTCGGGGTCGCGGATGGTGGTGAGGCGGTAGACGCCCCGGTCGAACTCGTCGCTGCCGTCGCCGAGGGAGTAGCGCCACTGGCCGGTCGACATGGCGATGGGGTTGGCCGGCTCGATCTCGGCGGGCTTGGGGCCGCGCCGCTTGGGGCCCTTCTTCCCCTTGGGCTCCGCGTCCTTCTCGGGAGCCTTCTTCGGGTCGGGCGCCGCGGCGGGGGCGGCCGGCTCGGTGAGCGCGCCTTCCAGGGTGAGGGGGTCGACGTCCTCGAAATCGTCGAGGGGGTGACCGGCCTGGAGGTGGTCGGTGGCGTCGGCGCCGTCGAGGTCGACGGCCGCGCGGACGACACGGACGGAGGCGGCGACGCCGTGGAGTTCGTCGGCGACGTGGGCCGCGTGGCGGTAGCCGGGAAGGTCGTTGTCGGCGACGACCACGACGTGCGCGCCGCGCAGCTGCTCGGTGTGCTGGCTGGACCAGGACCCGGCGCCGTTGGAATGCGAGGTGCCGACCCCTCCGGCCGCGGTGACCGCGTCGGCGTCCCCTTCGCCTTCTGTGACGTGGATGGTGCGGCCGTCCTTGATGGCGGCGGCGACGAGGGGGAGGTTGTAGAGGCCGAGCCAGTCGCCGAGCTTGCGGCCCGGGTGGGGGTTCTTGCCGTCGGGGTAGGAGGTGGCGAAGCGGCGGCCCTTCTTCTTGTCCGGGCAGGCCGCGTCGGTGCACTTGTGCCGGTGGACCCGGGCCAGGACCTTGCCGTCGGCGTCGGTGTAGGTGTGGGTGGTCTCGGCGTAGGTGTGGGTGTGCCCGGCCAGGGCCTGCTTGAGGCGGGCCTGGGCGGTCTTGCGGGTCTTGGCGACGTCCTTGCCCGGCGTACGGCTCGGCGCCGACGTGGGCGCGGCTTCAGGGGACGTACGGCGACGCGGGAGGGAGGTCCCCCTCGCTCCGCTCTTGGCCTGGGCCTCCGGGGACAGGCCGTCGTACAGGTCGGCCCAGCTCAGGCCGAGGGCGTCGATGACGGCCCGGCGGTCGCAGCCGCCCTTGCACTCGAAGACGACTCGGCCGGCCTTGTCGTGGGTCGGCGGCTTCCAGTCGGCGGAGAGCGAGGGGCTGTTCACATCGTGCACGGGGCACAGGGCGTCCAGGCCGTCACCGCGCGGGCGCGGGTTGCAGTCGTGCGCTTCCAGGGCGGCGAGGAACCGCTCCAGGCTCACCCGGTCGTGGGAGCCCTGAGCGGAGGTCTGGGTGGTGGGGGAAGTCATCGGGCACCACCGCCGGAGATGGACACGGTCGGGGTGACATTCGGGACATTTGAACTGCTGATGTAGTGGATGGCCGAAGCCATGGGTACCCTCTCAAATGACGAAGGGCGTTCTCGTCCAACCACAGACGGCTTGCTAGGCCGAGATCCGGGGTTACCAGCCCCGGGGATGTGGATCAGACGGATCGCCTGTTGCAGCGATGAGGGCCCGGACACTTCTTGCCAGGAGAACCGGGCCTTTGTCGTACCTGAGGTCAGGCTGCCGTTATGGCCCCCGATCCCTCGCCCTTCGCGCGGACGATCTCCTCCACGACCTCGCGCAGCGCGTCGCAGGCCCGGATCACGGCGTGCGGGTCGTCGGCGATCGAACGGGCGAGCTTCTCCGTGAGCATGCCGGCCGAGAACGCGGCCACCAGCCTCTGTGCGTTCTTCGGGGAGATGCCCCGCCTCACGTTCGCCCCCGGCACTCCGGCGATGTTCACGATCGTGGAGACCGACGGACGTGAAACGTTGCCCGCCATGCGGGCGATCTCCGTCGAGGTCACGCCCTGCGGCGGAACCTTCCGAGGAGTACGCGGAGTTGCGGCCACCGTGATCCTCCAGACTCAGCAATGAAAATCTGCTGACGATGACCGTACCGGATTTCGGCGACACGCGGGACACGACACACCACTCCTTGCAAATTCAGTAACAGCCGTACTCAGGAAGGGCGGGCCCGGCCGCCTTGGACGACCGGGCCTGCCACGGGGGTCAGTTGGGCGTCGGCGCGTCCGAGTGCTGGCGTACCGGCATCAGCAGGTAGCACAACGCGTCCCGGCCCGAGCCGGGCGTGTGGAGCAGGACGGGCCGGTCCGGGCGGGTCAGACTCAGCTGCACGGTGCGGGACTTGAGGGCCCTCAGGCCGCCGAGCAGGTACGTCGGGCTGAGGGCCAGGCGGATCGGCTCGCCCTTGACGGAGCGGGCGTCCAGCTCGTCCCGGGTCCGCGCCTCGTAGCAGGATCCGCCCGCGACGACGACGGGGGCGCCGGGCTGGATGGTGAGGCAGACCGGGACGTAGTCGCCCGCCACGGCGACGGCGCGGCGCACCACTTCGACCAGTGCCATGCGGTTCAGGACGGCGGTGGTCGCGAACGTCTTCGGGGTGAGCTTGCCGAGGTCCGGGTAGTGGCTGGCCTCCAGCGGCGTGTGGGCGACGGTCATGCCGGGCGTCGACACGGAGAACCGCTGTCCCTCGGCCGCGGGCAGGCCGATGGTCACGGTCTCGGCGTGCCTGAGGTCGGCGGCCGTGGCGCGCAGCGCCTTGCCCGGGACGACGCAGACCTGGGAGGGGGCCCGGCGGGCGGTCCGCTCGATGGGGATGGACCGGAAAGAGGCGCGGTGCCGATCGGTGGAGGAGAGCCGCAGTTCGTGGCCGACCAGTTCGACGCGGATGCCCATGAGCATGGGCAGCGTGTCGTCGGTCCCGACGGTGACGGCGACCTGGTTGACGGCCGCCGCGAACTCCCGGCCGCCGACCGTCCCGACGGTCCTGGGCAGGTCGGGCATCGCCGGGTAGTCGCCGTCCAGGAGGGGAACGGCGATGCTGCTCGCGCCGAAGGCGAAGTGCGCGATGCCGGTCTCGACGGTGATGTCGAGCGGGGCCTTGGCGGGGAGGGTGCGGGCGATGGCGGTGAGCATCCGGCCGGGCAGGACGCCGGTGCCGGCCACGTGCACGGACGCCGGGACGGCGGTGCGCACCGCGAGGGTGGGCTCGCCGGAGGCGGTGAGGCTCAGCTGCTGGCCGTCAGCAGTCAGCTGGAGCCCGGCTGCGGTCGGTGCTGCGGGCCGGGCGGGGATGCGGCGGCCGACCAGGCGCAGGGCGTCGGTCAGGGTCTCGGTGGTGAGGGTGAGCTTCATGCGGCGGTGCTCCTTCCAGAGGACTGCGGACGCGGGGAGGGGGTCTGGCCGGGGTGGAGGTCGATCGGGCCGGGCCCGTACGTGCCGGGCGCGGGCGGGGCGAGGACGGCCTTGAGCTGGCCGCGGTAGAAGAGCCGGCCGTCGTCGCCGAGCTCGAAGGCGACGGGCTCGGGCTCGCCCTTGGGGACGGGGACCGGCATGTACACCGGGGTGGTGTCGATGCGTTCGCCGTCGATGAGGAGCCCGCGGTGATCGCAGCGGATGACGTGGCCGTGGCGGTGGACTTCGAGGGCCTGCCTGTTCGCGGCCCGGTCCTCGCGGTCCCAGCGCCAGGAGCGCAGCTGGTCGCTCATGCCGTCAGCTCCAGCTCGGTGCCGGTGATGGCCTCGGCCAGCGCGGAGACGAGGATCTCGGCGACCGGCGGGGTCACGGCGTTGCCCAGGAGCCGGACCCGGTCGCGCTTGCTGCGCGCGGCCAGCTGGTAGTCGTCGGCGAAGGCCATGCCGCGGCCGATCTCGTGGGGCTCGAGCATCCGGTAGAGGACGTCCTGGATGTCGATGTCGGCGAGGGACTGCACCAGCGCCCACCGGTCGCGCGTGGTGAAGGCGCCGACCGGGGAGGTGGCGGGGACGGCGTTGCCGTTGCCGTAGTACGGCACCAGCAGCGTCTGGAGGTCCTCGCCGGAGATGCCGGGCGGGGTGACCAGGCCGTGGTGGTTGCCGCCCGCGGTGACCGCGTGCAGCGGAACCGACAGCGGCCGGGCCCGCTCGGAGTCCCCTCCCCCGCGCACGGGGGTGACGAAGGGCTCGAAGACGCCGGGCGGCAGCCACGCCAGGCCGGTCTCGTTCCGGGCGGTCTGGGTGCGCAGTGGGCGGTGTGCCGGGGAGGCTTCCTTGCCGTCGCGGCCCTCGGAGGGGATCAGCAGCGGCGGCACCGCGAGCGCGTCGTTCTCCCGCGTCGTGCGGGTCGGCATCGGCGCGGCCACCGGCGTCGCCGCGTCCCGCCACGTCCCGCCGGAGGGCACCATCACCGGCTGGCTGAAGCGCTCCAGGCCGGCGCGGATGCGGGCGATGGTCTTGGGCTTGAGGCCCTCGGGGGCGTCCGCCGTGCGCGGCCGGTCGCCGATCGGCGTGCCGGGGATCGTCCAGTCGATCGCGGCGAGCGCGGGCAGGACCTCCGGCTCCACGATCTGGTTGCGGCAGGAGGTGCTCGGGCACCGGTACACGTACTGGCCCGAGCGGATGCCGTAGCGGCCCATGTCGGCGCCGGGCTTCTTGAAGACCTGCATGGCGCGGACGACCTGCTCGCAGCCCGAGCACCAAGCGGTCGGCCGCAGCCACTTGTTCCAGTCCGGGGTGCGGCCGAGGGAGCGGTGCCAGTAGGCGACGTAGAGGCGGTCGCGGGACTGCGGGGCCCGAAGGAGCGTGCGCGGCTGGGCGTGCATCGAGTTCAGGGCGATCGTCTTGGTGGCATAGCCGAGCTTGTGGAGCTCGCCCAGCCAGCGGTCCCACTCGATCCAGGCCCGGCAGTCGATGACGTTCTCGACGATCCCGGCCAGGACCAGGCCGCCGCGCTCCTGGACCCCGCGCAGGTACATCGGGACCTCCTCCATCAGCGCGCGGGAGCGTTCGTCCGCCGGGTCACGCGGCTTCTCGAAGCCGGGAAGCTCCTCCTGCGCGGTGTCGAAGTCGCGCTTCTTGCCGCGGGCGTTGGTCCACTTCGGGCACTCCGGGGAGGCCCAGAAGACCTGGGCGACGGGCCACTTCTCGACCGGGGCCTGGCGGATGTCGCCCTTCCAGTGGTCGGCGTGGGGGAAGTTGAGGGCGTGGGACTCGATCGCCGGGTCCCAGTGGTTCGCCGCCCGCGTCACGCGTACGCCGGGAACGGCGTCGATGCCCTGGGAGGATCCGCCCGCGCCGCAGAACCAGTCCATCGCGTTGATGACGTCGCTGTCGTGCCGGTAGCCGCTCACAGCCACACCTCCGGGTCCGTCTCGGCGTCGAAGGTGAGGGTCATGGCGCCGGGTCCGGGCTGGAGGCGGCCGTGTTCCTCCAGGAGGCCCTGGTGCTCGTCCGCGTCGCAGACGAGCCGGCCGCCGGGGAGCTCCTGCCACGCGTAGGTCAGGGCCGTCTCGCGGGCCTGCGCCTCGGTGCCGAAGTGGATCTCGCCGCCGTCGGGGTGCTCCAGCACCTGCCCGCACTCGTCGCAGGCGGCCAGGAGGCAGGTCGCGGTCTTGAGGGCCATCACCGCACCGCCTTCCGGGAGCGGCCGGCGGGGCTGACCTTCCAGCCCTTGTCGCGCCAGGCCCGGATCGTGCCCTTGGTGACGCCGAGGTAGAGGCCGACCTCGGTCGGGCCCATGCCCTTCGCGGTCAGGAGGCGGGCGGTCTCGATCTGCTCGGCCCGGTTCAGCTGCGCCGGGAGCTCGCCGTGGACGGCGAGTTCGACGGCGATCCAGTCGATGTCGCGCTCGGCGTCCACGGTGGCCGCGCTGGTGGTGGCGAGGCTGATGCGGCCGCGGCAGCCACCGAAGCGGTGGGCGGTCATCATGCCGCCACCCCCGTGATCGGCAGGACGACGACGAACTGGTCGCCGCGGGCGGCGAAGTGAACGTGCGCACCACAGCCGGTGGTCGCGGCCAGGCGGTCGGCGTCGCTCAGCGCGCGCGGGTTTCCCGCGGGAAACGCCTCCACGCTCTGGCAGGGCCGGCCGTCGCACTCGGCGCACCAGGAGCTGGTCGGCGGCCGGTCGGGGGCGCCGGTTGCGCCCGCGAGGGTCTGTGTGGTCATCTCGGTCTATCCCTTCGGGGTGTGGACGGGGCGCGCTCTCTTGCTTGCTGGCGGTGGGCGCGCCCCGTCGTGCTGTCTGGGTTCCGGCGGTCAGAGGGCGTGCGGGCAGTACGGGCAGTCGCAGTGGTGTCCGGCGAAGGCGGCGCGGTCGCGCTCGTGCTCGGCAGCGGGGTCCGCGGCCAGCCGCGGCCAGCGGCCGGAGGCCAACTCGGCCTTGACGGCGGTGCGCACCTGGTCGACGGCGCCCGTGACGACGCCGAGCCGGAAGGCGATCAGGGACGGGTGTTCCTTGAGGTGGCCGCGTACCAGGACGTCGGCGAGGTCCATGGCCATCCCGTGCGCGGCGATCTGCACGGCGTCGAGGGTGTTGTTCACGTCGCTCACGAGTCGGTGCCTTTCGGTTGGCCGCCGGGACCGGGTGGTCCCGGCGGAAGCGCGAGTGGAACATGCAGGGCCTGTGGACGCGGGACGAGGATTTCCGCCTCCGCCGCAGGTCAGTTGTGGACAACTCCGAGCGCGAGGGCGCGCAGGTCGGCGTCGGCGAGGTAGCCGATGGCCAGGCGGCGGCCCTTGCCGCCGGGCAGGCGCAGGACGCCGGTCCCGCGTTCGCCGCTCGTCAGGGCGGGGTCGATGCCGAGGCGGGAGAGGATCGCGCGGCTGGGTCGGCCCATGGCGACGGTGGCCACGTGGCGCAGGACGTCCCGGTCGCCGAGGCCGAACCAGGTGAGCGCGTCGAGGTTGGCGTCGACGGCGAGGTGGCAGCCGACGCGGCTGCCGGCCAGCACGATGGGCCGCAGCAGGCGGACGGCGGCGTCCAGCTTGGCGTGGCCTCCGCCGTGAACCCGGGCCAGGATCTGCTGGAGTTCGTCGACGACCAGGAGCCGCCGCGGGCCCGCTTCGCCGGAGGTGTAACGGCGCATCGTCTCGGCGTGGAAGGCGGCGATCTCCTCGGCGATCTCGGCCGGGGAGCAGCCGAGGGTGAGACCCGGCAGGTCGGCCAGGGTCTCGAAGGAGGCCCCCTTGGGGTCGATAACGGTGACGGTGGCGCCGCCGGCGAGGGCGTGCGCGGCGACGCGGCGCAGGAGGGAGGAGACGCCGCCTCCGGTCCATCCGGCGGTCAGCAGGTGCGGGTGCTGGCCCAGGTCGAGGGTGACGTCCTCGCCGGTGTCGAGGTCCGTGCCCAGGGCCAGGTGGTCGTGGTTGTGCGCCTGGGGGATGCGGGTGCTGGTCATGGAGTGCCCTTCTTTCAGTCGGGGTTGGTGTGGTTGCGGGTCAGCGGTGGAGGGTGCCGAGGGCGAGCGCGTGGGCCTGCTCGGCGGTGAGGTGGGCGAGGTCGAGTCGGCGGCCCTGGTCTCCGGGGGTGCGCCAGATCGCCGAACCCGCGCGGGGGCGGGCCAGCAGCGGGTCGGTGCCCAGCAGGCGGGCCAGGTCGTGGTCGGCGGTGCCGAGCGTGAGGGTCGCGGTGGCCGACCTCAGCAACTCGTCCAGCAGCTGCACGGCGATGGCGGCGTCGATGTCGGTGACCAGGTGGACGCCCGCGGCGCGGCCGGTCAGCACGATCCGCTTGAGGTCGGTCAGCGCCCACAGCAGGTCGTGGTCCTCGTCCTGCTTCGCGTTGTGCCACAGGGTCGCGAGCCCGTCGACGGCCAGGACCCTGCGGTCTGCGACCAGGTCGGGGTCCTCGGCGACGGCGCGGAGCCGGTCCTCGATGTCTCCGATGTACGAGCGGACGACGTCCTCGATCTCCGGCGGCTCGTAGGCGATGTCGAGGCCGGGGACGCCGGCGAGCTCCTCGTATTCGACGTTCCAGCCGTCGATGACGGTGGCGGTGCCGCCGGTGGCGACGGTGTGCGCGGCGATCAGGCGGATCAGGGAGGTGGTGCCGTAGCCGGGCTTGGCCGCGATCGTCAGGTTCGGGGTGGTCTCCCAGTCCAGGAAGACCGGGGCACCGCTGTCCGGGTCGGTGCCGAGCGGCACCAGGTGGGGCCGGCTCGGGTCGGGCGTGTAGGCGGTGTTCATGGTTCCTCGTCTCGGTCGGGTCAGCGAGCGGTCATGGTCTGCGGGAAAGCGGACAGGTCAGTCGCCAGCCGATTCGGCGATGGCCGCGGCGCGTTCCAGGAGCTCGAGGACGGCGCCGACGGTGAGCTGGCCGATGTTGTTGGCGACCGCGATGTCGTGGCGGCGGCGTACATCGGCGGGGTCCAGGCCCTGGGCGCGGGCCTCGGCGTCGAGCCGGGCGAGGTACGCGCCGGAGGGGCGGGCGTAGGGGGCCGGGTCGGTCATCGCGGCGCGGATGTGGACGTGGGAGCGCAGCGCGGTGTCGGCTTCGGCGGCGACGGCCTGGAGCGCGCCGAGGATGCAGTGCCGTCCGCTGGCGTCGGTGAGTTCGCCCCGGCACCATCCGGCGGTGGCGAGCACGGCGGCGGCGCGGCGGATGTGGACGCTGGCCAGGTGGGCGGGACGCAGGTGCCGGCGGGTGATCCGCTCCAGCAGGGTGGGGCGGGCCTGCTGGCGGGCGGCGGCGGTCGCGCGCTCGTTGCGTTCGACCTCCGCGAGCCCGGCCGCGACGAGCGCGGCGATGTCGATCCCCCGCCCGGGGGCCGGAACCGGGGACGCGGGGAGGGGG
>NZ_JACBGN010000248.1 GCF_013401435.1 Streptomyces sp. BR123 | reverse complement strand
GGGCGGGCTCAGCGGGCGTCGTCGGGGAGCAGGCGGGCCAGCGTGCGCACCGCCCGGTACTGGAGGGTCTTGATGGCGCCCTCGTTCTTCCCCATCACCCGGGCGGTCTCGGCGACCGACAGGCCCTGGAGGAAGCGGAGGGTCACGCATTCCTGCTGCTGGGGGTTGAGCTTGCGGACGGCTTCCAGCAGGGCCGCGTTGGAGAGGGATTCCAGGACCGATTCCTCGGGGGACCGCTCCACCTCGTTGGCGTCCAGCATCTCGCCCGTGGTCACTTCCAGGCGGAAGCGGCTGGACTTGAAGTGGTCGGCGACCAGGTTGCGGGCGATGGTCACGAGCCAGGCGCCGAAGTCGCGGCCCTGCCAGGTGAAGGTGGAGATGCGGCGCAGCGCGCGCAGGAAGGTCTCGCTGGTGAGGTCCTCCGCGGTCGCCTTGCCGCCGACGCGGTAGTAGATGTAGCGGTAGACCGTGTCGCTGTACTGGTCGTAGAGCCGCCCGAACGCCTCGGCCTCGCCGGCCTGGGCGCGCTCGACCAGGTCCATCATGCGGGCCTGGTCGCTGTCCGCGGTGGGGCGGCGCGCGGCCGGTGCACCCGTGCCGGTCGCGGTGGCGCCGCCCGTGCGACCGCGTCTGCCCACCGTCGCTCCGCCGTCGGCCAGGGCATAGCAAGGACCGGCCGGGCCTAGGCCGGCGGCGAAGGAGGGGACGGCGTACGCGGTGGGGACGAAGCCGCGCAGGTGGCCGAGGACCGTTGCGCGCAGCGTAGCCAGGCCCGAGGCGTCAACCCCGACAGGTGGGTACACGGGACTCCCAGAGGCAGAGCTTCCATCACGTGCAGTGCGAGGCCGTTCACCCGTCGTGGCGACAGATGGGCGGCGGCATGCGTCTGAGGAGAATAACGCTTCGTACAGGCGGCACTACACCCAGTTGCTCAAATCATCGATTCCGACACTTCTGTTGCATGTCGAAGGCGTTTTCGGTCGCAATTCGTGATCGGTTGCCGATCACTTCGCGACTCGGAATGGGCGGTTCCACGTTGGCTCGCGACCGAGTCGCGCATGCGTGCGTGCCCTCCCGCGGGCGCGGGTAAGGGTGAGGGAATGTCCGCCGGGCGGCGGACGGAGAGTCGACCGGGGCGCGGCCGGGCGGCCCCGGCCTGCTCCGGTGCAGGCGGCGGCCCGAACGGGGGGCTGTGCCGGGCTACTTGCGGCGGCGGTGCAGTGCGATGGCGGCGGCCGCGCCGCCCGCGATCGCGCCGACCCCGGCGGCCGCCGGGACGCCGACCTTCACGGCCTTGCGGCCGGTCCGATAGTCGCGCAGCCGCCAGTCGTGTTCCCGGGCATGCTTGCGCAGTTTTGTGTCCGGATTGATCGCGTACGGATGCCCGACCAGTGACAGCATCGGAATGTCGTTGTGCGAATCGGAGTACGCCGCACAGCGCTCCAGGTCGAGCCCCTCGGCCGTGGCCAGCGCGCGGACCGCCTCCGCCTTCGCCGGGCCGTGCAGGGGCTCGCCGACGAGGCGGCCGGTGTAGACGCCGTCGACGGACTCGGCGACCGTGCCGAGCGCGCCGGTCAGGCCGAGCCTGCGGGCGATGATCGTGGCGGTCTCCACCGGGGCGGCCGTGACGAGCCAGACCTTCTGGCCGGCGTCGAGGTGGGCCTGGGCGAGGGCGCGGGTGCCCGGCCAGATCCGCTCGGCCATGTACTCGTCGTAGATCTCCTCGCCGATCGCCATGAGCTCGCTGACCCGGTGGCCCTTGACGATGGACAGGGCGCTGTCGCGGGCGTCCTGCATGTGCTCGGGGTCCTCCACCCCGGCGAGCCGGAACCAGGCCTGCTGCCAGGCGAAGCGGGCCAGTTCGCGGCGGCGGAAGAACTCCCGCTTGTACAGGCCGCGGCCGAAATGGAAGATCGCGGCGCCCTGCATGACGGTGTTGTCGAGGTCGAAGAAGGCCGCGGCGAGGGCGTCGCCCGCGACCGGGAACTCGGGTTCGGGGGCCTGCGGCGCCTCTTCCTCCGCGGCGACGGGGCCGGGTGCGGCCTCCGCTTCGAGGACCTGTGCGGTCTTGCGGGCGGCCTCGGCCGAGGCCTCGCCTGCCAGCACGCTCCGCGCGGTGGCGGAGCGCCTACGGGGGGTGAGCCATCCAGGAGCGGCCATGACGCGAGCATAGCCACTGTGTTCGGGAGTCCCGAACCGCGGCGGTGCCGGGCGCGTGAACTCTTCGGTGCCGGGGCGTGACGGACCGGCGCGCGAGAATGGGGCACATGAGCCCTTTGCTGCGCCGTAAGGAAAAGAAGAGTCCCGCCGAGCGGATGGTCACCCTCGTCGGGAAGCCCGGGTGCCACCTCTGCGACGACGCCGAGGCGGTGATCGAGGAGGTCTGCGCCGAGGTCGGGGCGCCGTGGGAGAAGAAGGACATCACGCAGGACGAGGAGCTCTACCGGCGGCACTGGGAGCAGATCCCGGTGGTGCTCATCGACGGCGAACAGCACACCTTCTGGAGGGTGAACCCGGACCGGCTGCGCCGGGCGTTGCAGGGCTGACCGTGCGGCCGGTTGGCATCATGGGCGGTTTGTGGGGTCTCGGGGGCGTATTGATGAGGAGTGTGTACCGTTTTGCCCCCGACGGGATGTGAACGGGTTCGGTACGTTGTGGGCCCTCACCCCGCGTGTCCGGCTCGCGTGACCCCGGTCACTTTGGGCGGACAAAGCGGACACAATCTTTGTGCACGCGTTCACAAAGACATAGCCTGCTGTCGACGGGGCGGTCCAGGGACGAGTGACCGCCTTCAGCCCCGCTCATCCCGCAGGAGCACCGTGGCAACTGGCCGAACTCACCGACCGGCGACCCGCAGCCGAGGTATCCCCGAGGCCACCGTCGCCCGGCTCCCGCTGTACCTGCGCGCCCTCACCGCGCTCTCCGAGCGCTCGGTGCCCACCGTGTCCTCCGAAGAGCTGGCGGCGGCCGCCGGAGTCAACTCCGCCAAGCTCCGCAAGGACTTCTCCTACCTGGGTTCCTACGGCACCCGCGGCGTCGGCTACGACGTCGAGTACCTGGTCTACCAGATCTCCCGCGAGCTCGGCCTGACCCAGGACTGGCCCGTCGTCATCGTCGGCATCGGCAACCTCGGCGCGGCCCTCGCCAACTACGGCGGCTTCGCCTCCCGAGGCTTCCGGGTCGCCGCCCTCATCGACGCGGACCCGGCCATGGCCGGCAAGCCGGTCGCCGGCATGCCCGTCCAGCACACCGACGACCTGGAGAAGATCATCCGGGAGAACGGCGTCTCCATCGGCGTCATCGCGACCCCGGCCGGAGCCGCCCAGCAGGTCAGCGAGCGCCTGATCGCCGCCGGCGTCACCTCCATCCTGAACTTCGCACCGACCGTGCTCTCCGTGCCGGACGGCGTCGACGTGCGCAAGGTCGACCTGTCGATCGAGCTGCAGATCCTGGCCTTCCACGAGCAGCGCAAGGCCGGTGAGGAGCCCGGCGCCGGCACGGCCGCCGCCGCCGCTGCTGCTGCCGGTCAGGCCCCCCAGGCCACGGCGTCCCCCGCCGCCGGCAGCCGCAAGAGCGGCCCCGACGGCGACGTCCCGGCGGTGATGCCGGCATGAGTCTGCTCGTCGTAGGCCTGAGCCACCGCAGCGCCCCCGTCAGCGTCCTGGAGCGCGCCGCGCTGTCCGCCGACGCCAAGGTGAAGCTGCTGCACGACACCGTCGCCGCGGAGCCCGCGACGGAGGCGACCGTCCTCGCCACCTGCAACCGCATCGAGCTGTACGCGGACGTCGACAAGTTCCACGCCGGCGTCGCCGAGCTGTCCACGCTGCTGGCCCAGCACAGTGGGGTCGCCCTGGAGGAACTCACCCCCTACCTGTACGTCCACTACGAGGACCGCGCCGTCCACCACCTCTTCTCGGTGGCCTGCGGCCTGGACTCGATGGTGGTCGGCGAGGGCCAGATCCTCGGCCAGATCAAGGACGCCCTGGCCCTGGGCCAGGAGCTCCACACGGCCGGCCGCCTCGTCAACGACCTCTTCCAGCAGGCGCTGCGGGTCGGCAAGCGGGCCCACTCCGAGACCGGCATCGACCGGGCCGGGCAGTCGCTCGTCACCTTCGGGCTGGAGCAGCTGACCGCCGGACGCGAGACCGTCGAGGCCTGGGCCGCCGGCAAGCGCGCCCTCGTGATCGGCGCCGGCTCGATGTCCTCGCTGGCCGCCGCGACCCTCGCCCGCGTGGGCGTCGCCGAGATCGTCGTCGCCAACAGGACCGCGGAGCGCGCGGACCGTTTGGCCGAGATTCTGGTTGCCTCAGGCACTGGGGTGGCCGCCCGGGCCGTCCCCATGGCCGGCGTCACCGCCGAACTGACACGAGTCGACGTGGTCGTCTCCTGCACCGGCGCCACCGGCCTCGTCCTGACCGGCGACGACATCGCCTCCGCCGTCGCGGACGGCGGCCCGGCCGGCCTCCTCCCCGGACAGGCCGCCCCGGCACCGGCCGCACGCCCCGCCACCGGCGGGGCCACCACCGCCGAGCCGCCCGTCGCCGGCCTCGACCCGGAGGTCGTCGCCCGCCTCGCCGCCGTCGCCGCCGCCGGAGGCCGCCTCGCCGACGCCGGAGGCGCCCGCACCATCACCGCCGCCGGCGCCACCGGCCCCGGCGCGGACCGCGACGGCTGCCCCGTCGACGCCCCGGCCCCCGCCGGCCGCGCCGCGCTCACCGGGGTCGACGCCACCGCCCTCGAACTCCACGGCACCTGGGCCGACCAGGGCGAGGCCGCCGCCCAGCGGCAGCCACGCCGCGGCACCCGCAGCCACGCCGACGGCGCCCCCGCCCGGCTGGCCCTGCTCGACCTGGCCATGCCCCGCGACATCGACGCCGCCGTGCACCGCATCCCCGGCGTCCGCCTGGTCGACATCGAATCCCTCGCGGAGGCCGCCGCCGACGCGCCGATGGCCGCCGACGTCGACGCCGTCCGCGGCATCGTCGCCGACGAGGTCGCCGCGTTCGGCGCCGCCCAGCGCGCCGCGCACATCACCCCGACCGTCGTCGCCCTGCGCGCGATGGCCGCCGAGGTCGTGGCCATGGAGGTCGCGCGCCTCGACGGGCGCCTGCCCGAGCTCGACGAACGGCAGCGGGCCGAGGTCACCCAGACCGTCCGCCGCGTCGTCGACAAGCTCCTGCACGCGCCGACCGTGCGCGTCAAACAGCTCGCCAGCGAGCCCGGCGGCGCCGGGTACGCCGAAGCGCTGCGCGAACTCTTCGACCTCGACCCGCAGACGGTGGCCTCCGTCAGCCGGGCCGACGCGGCCGGCATTGCCGGCGCGACCGCCGCAGCAGGCACGGCCGGCACGGCAGACCAGAACCACGACTCAGGACGGGCATCATGAATTCACGTTCCGACCAGCCCCTCCGGCTCGGCACGCGGCGCAGCAAGCTGGCCATGTCCCAGTCCGGCCACGTCGCCGACGCCGTACGGGAGATCACCGGCCGCCCCGTCGAGCTCGTGGAGATCACCACCTACGGTGACGTGTCCCGCGAGCACCTCGCGCAGATCGGCGGCACCGGCGTGTTCGTCACCGCCCTGCGCGACGCCCTGCTGCGCGGCGAGGTCGACTTCGCCGTCCACTCGCTCAAGGACCTGCCGACCGCCCAGCCCGAGGACCTCGTCATCGCGGCCATGCCGCTGCGCGAGGACCCGCGCGACGCGCTCGTCGCCCGCGACGGCCTGACCTTCGAGCAGCTGCCCGACGGCGCCCGCATCGGCACCGGTTCGCCGCGCCGCACCGCGCAGCTCAACCACCACGCGCGTGCCCTCGGCAAGCGCATCGAGACCGTCGCCATTCGGGGGAATGTCGACACCCGCATCGGCTACGTCCGCGACGGAGGGCTCGACGCCGTCGTGCTCGCCGCCGCCGGCCTCAACCGGATCGGCCGCAGCGCCGAAGTGACCGAGTACCTGCCGGTCGACAGTGTGCTGCCCGCCCCCGGCCAGGGCGCCCTGGCCGTGGAGTGCCTCGCGTCCGACGCGGACCTCATCGCGGCCCTCGGCCGGCTCGACGATCCGCACACCCGGGCCGCCGTGACCGCCGAGCGGTCCCTGCTCGCCGCCCTGGAAGCCGGCTGCAGCGCCCCCGTGGGCGCGTACGCCGACTTCCCGGCCGACGGGGAGATTGTCAATGAAATGCGCCTGCGCGGCGTCGTCGGCACCCTCGACGGCGCAACGCTCGTGCAGCTGTCCACCACCGGTCCCGTGCCCCAGTCGTACGACGAGGCCATGGCGCTCGGCCGCGAACTCGCGGACGAGATGCTGGCGAAGGGCGCGGCCGGTCTGATGGGGGAGCGATCCCTTTGAACCCCTCACGTCCGACCACCTCCGCTCTTCCGGCCGCCGCCGCCGCGGGCCACGGGCACGTCACGTTCCTCGGCGCCGGCCCCGGCGACCCGGGTCTGCTGACGCTGCGCGCCGTCGAGGCGCTCGCCGCCGCCGACGTGCTGATCGCGGAGCCCGAGGTGCTCGAGGTCGTCCGCACGCACGCGCGCGCCGGAGTGGACACGCCACAGCTGACGATCGCTGACGAGGCGTCAGCAGCCGCCGGTGTACCGGTGATCCGGGACGCGGCCAATCTTGTCATGGAGGCAGCGCGCTCCGGCAGGCGGGTCGTGCGTGCCGTCACCGGCGACCCCGGACTCGACGGCAACGCCGCCTCCGAGATGCTCGCCTGCGCCACCGACGGCATCCCCTTCGAGGTGGTGCCCGGTGTCGCGACCGCCGTCGGCGTGCCCGCCTACGCGGGTGTGCCGCTGCGCGGCGAGCAGGGCGCCGACGTGCGGTTCGTGGACGCCCGCAACGCCTCCGCGCGCTGCTGGAGCGAGGTCGGCGCCAGCACCGGCACCGTCGTCGTCTCGGCGACGCTGGAGACCGTGCCCGCCGCCTGCGCCGAGCTGGTCGCCGCCGGACGCGGGGCCGACACCCCGCTGACCGTGACCGTCGCCGGCACGACGACCCGGCAGCGGACGTGGAACGCCACCCTCGGCACCATCGCCCAGGTGTTCAAGCAGGGCAAGATCCTCCCCTCGCCCGAGGGCGGCCGCCCCGTGATAGCCGTGGTCGGTGAGCCCGGCGCCGCCGCGCGGCGCGAGGAGCTGGCCTGGTTCGAGTCGAAGCCGCTGTTCGGCTGGCGGGTGCTCGTACCGCGCACCAAGGAGCAGGCCGCTTCGCTCTCCGACCAGCTGCGTTCCTACGGCGCGGTCCCGCACGAGGTGCCGACCATCGCCGTGGAGCCGCCGCGCACCCCGCAGCAGATGGAGCGCGCGGTCAAGGGCCTGGTGACGGGCCGCTACGAGTGGATCGCCTTCACCTCGGTCAACGCGGTCAAGGCGGTGCGCGAGAAGTTCGAGGAGTACGGCCTCGACGCCCGGGCTTTTGCCGGCATCAAGGTCGCCGCGGTCGGCGAGCAGACCGCCGCCGCGCTGGTCGAGTTCGGCGTCAAGCCGGACCTCGTGCCCAGCGGGGAGCAGTCCGCGGCCGGCCTGCTGGAGGACTGGCCGCCGTACGACCCGGTCTTCGACCCCATCGACCGCGTCTTCCTGCCGCGCGCCGACATCGCCACGGAGACCCTGGTCGCGGGTCTGATAGAGCTCGGCTGGGAGGTCGACGACGTCACCGCCTACCGGACCGTACGGGCCTCGCCGCCGCCGGCGGACACCCGCGAGGCGATCAAGGGCGGCGGCTTCGACGCCGTTCTCTTCACCTCCAGCTCGACCGTCCGCAACCTGGTCGGCATCGCGGGCAAGCCGCACAACGTGACCGTGATCGCCTGCATCGGCCCGGCGACGGCGAAGACGGCCGAGGAGCACGGGCTCCGCGTCGACGTCCTGTCGCCGGAGCCGAGCGTCAGCAAGCTCGCGGAGGCGCTCGCCGAGTACGGCGCGGCCCGCCGCGAGGCGGCCCGGGAGGCCGGGGAGACCGTGTCCCGGCCGAGCGAGCGCCGCCCCGGCGCCCGCCGCCGGCGCACCACCTGACGGACTGCGGGCTGTAGCCGGCAAAGGGCCCGGGGGCTTCCCCCGGGCCCTTTGCCGTACCCCGGCGGGGCCGGGCCCTAGGCTGGTGCCGACTGCTGTCGAAGCTCGAAGAGGCGACTGAAGATGAGCGCGTACGGATCCTTCCCCGGCTCGCGGCCCCGCCGGCTGCGCACCACCCCGGCGATGCGGCGGATGGTCGCGGAGACCCGGCTGCACCCCTCGGACCTGATCCTCCCGGCGTTCGTCCGGGAAGGCATCAGCGAGCCGCTGGCGATCTCGGCCATGCCGGGCGTGGTCCAGCACACCCGGGACACGCTGCGGAAGGCCGCCGTCGAGGCGGTCGAGGCCGGCGTCGCCGGGATCATGCTGTTCGGCGTTCCGGCGGACGAGAACAAGGACGCGCTCGGCACGGCCGGCACCGAGCCGGACGGCATCCTCCAGGTCGCCATCCGCGACGTGAAGGCCGAGGTCGGCGACGACCTCGTCATCATGTCCGACCTCTGCCTCGACGAGTACACCGACCACGGACACTGCGGCGTCCTCGACGCGCAGGGCCGCGTCGACAACGACGCCACGCTGGAGCGGTACGCGGAGATGGCCCAGGTCCAGGCCGACGCCGGCGTCCACGTCGTCGGCCCCAGCGGCATGATGGACGGCCAGGTCGGCGTGATCCGCGACGCGCTCGACGAGACCGGCCACGAGGACGTGTCGATCCTCGCCTACACGGCGAAGTACTCCTCCGCCTTCTACGGGCCGTTCCGCGAGGCCGTCGCCTCCAGCCTGCAGGGCGACCGCAAGACCTACCAGCAGGACCCGGCCAACGCCCGGGAGTCCCTGCGGGAGCTGGCCCTCGACCTGGAGGAGGGCGCCGACATGGTCATGGTCAAGCCGGCCGGCCCCTACCTGGACATCCTGTACCGGGTCGCGCAGGCCGTGGACGTGCCGGTCGCGGCGTACCAGATCAGCGGCGAGTACGCGATGATCGAGGCCGCCGCCGAGAAGGGCTGGATCGAGCGCGACCGGGCCATCCTGGAGACCCTGACGGGCATCAAGCGGGCCGGCGCCGACACCATCCTCACGTACTGGGCCACCGAGGTCGCCGGCCGGCTCCGCGACGAACGCTGAGCCGCGGAGCACCCACCGCTCCGCCCCCTCGTGACGAAGCCCCGTCTCCTCCCGCAAGGGGAGGGGACGGGGCTTACCTGTGGGGTCGGGCGGGGGTGAACCCGGCGACGTGGGCGGGCGGTCCGGAGGCGGCCGACGGCGATGCCTCAGGGGGTGAGGCGGGCCGCCAGGGTCGGCAGCAGGCGGAGCGCGTTGGCCCGGCCGATCTCCGCCCGCTCGGCCTCCGTCCACCCGTCGTACGCGGCGAAGCCGGCCGTGTTCTCGGTGGTGTGGGAGGCGGGCATGAAGGGGTAGTCGCTGCCGTAGAGGATGCGGCCGGTCCCCGCGAGGCGGGTCAGGGCGGGCAGCGCGAACTCGTTGGCGGACATGGCGATGTCGTAGTGCAGCCGACCCAGCGCACTGATCACGTCCTGCGGGGCCCGGTCCTTCAGGTAGGCGCCGATGGTGGGGCCGTACGTGAGCCGGCGGGCCAGGAACGGCAGCGTGCCGCCCGCGTGCGAGAGGATCAGCCGCAGGTCCGGCAGCCGGTCGAGGACGCCGTTGAAGAGCAGGCTCGCCGCCGTACGGGTCGTCTCGAAGGTGAACTCGTAGAGGGACGCGGGCAGGTCGAAGGTCGCCAGGTCCCGGTTCGGCGGGGTGGCCGGGTGGACGTGGACGGCCGTGCCCCGCTCGGCGATCTCCGCGAACAGCGGCTCGAACTCCGGATCGCCGAGGTAGCGCTGCCCGTACGAGGTCAACACCCCCACCCCGTCCAGCCCCAACTCGCCGAGTGCATAGTCGAGTTCCGCCCGCGCGGCGGCCACGTCGGGCAGCGGCAGGATCGCGAACGCGCCGAACCGGGTCGGGTGTTCGCGGACCAGCTCCGCGAAGTACTCGTTCACCTGGCGGGCCAGCTTCGAAGCGTCCGGGCCGTCGAGGAAGGTGACCCCGGGAGCGGTGATGGACAGGACGGCGGCGGCGATCCCGTGCGCGTCCATGACCTCCAGGCTGCGCTCCGGGGTCCACGACGTGGGGTAGTCCACCCCCGGAATGGCCTTCCGGGCACCGAGGGCCTCGGCGTACAGGGGCGGGACGGCGTGGTGGTGGACGTCGATCAGGCTGGTGGGTGCGGGCATGCGGAAGCTCCAGGCGTGAGGACGACGAAGGGCACTGGGGGCGGGCAGGAACCCTGGGGAACCCCACGCCCTAGCGGAGTGGCCAGACGCGGCCCGGCGTGTCGGGCTGCGGCCCGGTGCGCCAGCACCGCAACCAGGTCACGGCACGGGCCCAGGGCCGCCTGGCCCTCGGCTGTTCCCCTGCTCCCCGCGCTCTGCCCATGCGGTGCACGGTAGGACGGGCGCGGCGGCAGGATCACGGGCCGACGGGGGAGTCCGTCAGCTCGGGGGCCGGGTG
>NZ_JACBGN010000247.1 GCF_013401435.1 Streptomyces sp. BR123 | reverse complement strand
CCCGGCATCTCCGCCACCCGGTGGCGCCCCGCCATCCGGTCCGACCCCTCCGGCGGGTCCGGAGCCCCTGCCCGATCAGGCGTCCCCGCCGGGGCCGATGCGCCCGCCGGGTCCCGTCCCGCCGTTCGGCCCGGGGCCGCTGCCCGGTCCGGTGCCACCACCGGGGCCGGCACCCCTGCCTGATCCGGCGTCCCCGCTGGGACCGCCGTCCCCGCTGGGACCGCTGGGACCGGTGACCCCGCTGGGACCGGTGCCGCCGGCGGGGTCGGGGCTGCCGCTCGGGCCAGGGCCCCTGCCCGGGGCAGGGACCCCGCTCGGCGGGGTGGCCCCGGTCGCGGGCGGCGCGACCGCGGCCGGGGAGCGGCGGGACGGCGCGGACGGCGCGGGCTTCCCCGCCGAGGGCCCCGGGGAGGGCGGTACCGACGCGGGCGGGAGCGACGGGGCCGGGTACTTCCTGAACACCTTCAGCATCGGGGTCTACCCCGAGCTGCTGCGGTACCGGCTGCGCTGGGAGCCGCGGCTGGGGTACCTGCCCGCCGCACTGCTGGCCGCCTGGCGCGTGCTGCGCACCCAGCGTCCCGTACGGCTCCGGCTGGCCGGGCGGCCCCAAAGCGTCTGGCTGCTCTTCGCGGGCAACGGCACCTACCACGGCACCGGTGCGGCCCCGCGCCGCCGGGACGGCCTCGGCGAGGCCCTGCTCGACGTCCGCGTCGTCCACGGCGGCGGCCGCCCCGGCCCCCGCCTCCTGGCCGCGGCGCTCGCGGGGCCGCTCTCGCGGTCCCCCGTGCACACCGCCACCCGCCTGCGCAGCCTGAGCATCGGCGCGATCCCGCCCGGCACCCCGCTCGCGTACGACGGCGAGTACGCCCCGGCCCCCGGCTCGCTCCGCCTCGACAACCTCCCGGGCGCGCTGACCGTGTACCGCGACCGGCGCCGGGGGCCGGCCGCCGATCCCGGCCGACGGCCGCTGCGCCGCTGATCAGGGGCGCTGACCATACGGGTTTCCGCCCCGGGGTGGACGGCTGGCACTATGGGGTGTATCTGCCCATCCATCGATCTGCCGGACGGTTTCTCTTGGCTGAGTACATCTACACCATGCGCAAGGCGCGCAAGGCGCACGGTGACAAGGTGATCCTCGACGACGTCTTCCTGAACTTCCTGCCGGGGGCGAAGATCGGCGTGGTCGGCCCGAACGGCGCCGGCAAGTCCACCGTCCTGAAGATCATGGCGGGCCTCGAGCAGCCGTCCAACGGTGACGCCTTCCTGGCGCCCGGCTACTCCGTCGGCATCCTCATGCAGGAGCCCAAGCTCGACGAGTCCAAGACGGTCCTGGAGAACGTCGAGGACGGCGTCGCGGAGATCAAGGGCAAGCTCAACCGGTTCAACGCGATCGCCGAGGAAATGGCGACCAACTACACCGACGAGCTGATGGAGGAGATGGGCAAGCTCCAGGACGACCTGGACCACGCCAACGCCTGGGACCTCGACGCCCAGCTGGAGCAGGCCATGGACGCGCTGGGCTGCCCGCCCGGCGACTGGCCGGTGACCACCCTCTCCGGTGGTGAGAAGCGCCGCGTCGCCCTCTGCAAGCTCCTGCTGGAGGCCCCTGACCTGCTGCTCCTCGACGAGCCCACCAACCACCTCGACGCCGAGTCCGTGAACTGGCTGGAGCAGCACCTGGCCCAGTACAAGGGCGCCGTCGTGGCCGTCACCCACGACCGCTACTTCCTCGACAACGTCGCCGAGTGGATCCTGGAGCTCGACCGCGGCCGCGCCCACCCGTACGAGGGCAACTACTCCACGTACCTGGAGAAGAAGGCCGAGCGCCTCAAGGTCGAGGGCAAGAAGGACGAGAAGCGCCAGAAGCGCCTCAAGGAAGAGCTGGAGTGGGTCCGCTCCAACGCCAAGGGCCGCCAGGCCAAGTCCAAGGCGCGTCTGGCCCGCTACGAGGAGATGGCCGCCGAGGCCGAGAAGATGCGGAAGCTGGACTTCGAGGAGATCCAGATCCCGCCGGGCCCCCGCCTGGGCTCCATCGTGGTCGAGGTCAACAACCTCTCCAAGGCCTTCGGTGAGAAGGTCCTCATCGACGACCTGTCCTTCACCCTGCCGCGCAACGGCATCGTCGGCATCATCGGCCCGAACGGCGCCGGCAAGACCACGCTGTTCAAGATGATCCAGGGCCTGGAGAAGCCGGACGCCGGCGACATCAAGGTCGGCGAGACCGTCAAGATCTCCTACGTCGACCAGGGCCGCGCCAACATCGACCCGAAGAAGACCCTGTGGGCGGTCGTCTCGGACGAGCTGGACTACATCAACGTCGGCCAGGTCGAGATGCCCTCCCGCGCCTACGTCTCCGCTTTCGGCTTCAAGGGCCCGGACCAGCAGAAGCCGGCCGGCGTGCTCTCCGGCGGTGAGCGCAACCGCCTGAACCTGGCGCTCACCCTCAAGCAGGGCGGCAACCTGCTGCTCCTCGACGAGCCGACGAACGACCTCGACGTCGAAACCCTGTCCTCGCTGGAGAACGCGCTGCTCGACTTCCCGGGCTGCGCCGTGGTCGTCTCCCACGACCGCTGGTTCCTGGACCGGGTCGCCACGCACATCCTGGCGTACGAGGGCGACTCGAAGTGGTTCTGGTTCGAGGGCAACTTCGAGTCCTACGAGAAGAACAAGATCGAGCGGCTCGGCCCGGACGCGACCCGTCCGCACCGCGCGACCTACAAGAAGCTCACCCGGGGCTGAGTCGGCAATGGCCAGACATCACTACCGGTGCCCCCTGCGCTGGGCGGACATGGATGCCTTCGGGCACGTCAACAACGTCGTCTTCCTCCGCTATCTGGAGGAGGCGCGGATCGACTTCATGTTCCGCCTGGCACCGGGCGAGGGCAGCGACTCGTTCACGGGCGGCTCCGTCGTCGCCCGCCACGAGATCGACTACAAGCTGCCCCTCGTCCACCGCCACGAGCCGGTGCTCATCGAGTCCTGGGTGACCCGGATCGGCGCCGCGTCCCTGACCATCCGCTACGAGGTCAAGGACGAGGCGGCCGAGGACCGGCCCGAGACGGTGTACGTGCGCGCCGAGACCGTCGTCGTGCCCTACAACCTCGCCGAGGGGCGACCCCGCCGCATCACCGACGAGGAGCGCCGCTTCCTGGAGGAGTACCTCGACGAGCCCGCCCCCAAGGGGTCGTCCGCGAAGCGTTCCGAAGGGCGCCTGGCGGCATGACCGGGCAGCTGCGCTTCGCCGATTCCGGGGAGGCGGCCGACCTGGCCGCCTTCCTGGGCCGGCTGGTGCACTACGACCGCGCCGCCGCGGTCCGCCTCCAGGCGGGCGGCGGCGCGCTGGCCGTCTTCGGACGGCCGCCGTCGTTCGACGTCCTGGCCATCCGCACGGTGCGGCTCGCCGCGCCCGTCGGGACACCGCTGGACGTCACCGTGTCCGCCGGTGAACTGCTGGAATCCGTGGACGAGGGCGCCGCGGCCGCGGTCGTTCCCGCAGCCGTGACCGGCCCGCCCTGGGCCGGGGTGCTCCCGCCCCGCGGCGGCTGGCGGCAGCTTCCCGGGATGCCCGGCCCCGAGGCGATGCGGGCCGCCGTGGCCGAGGCGGTCGCCGAGTTCCGGGCCCGCGACGAGGCCCTGCCCCCACAGCACCGCACCCGGTCCGAGCGGGACCGGATCGGCCGCGACATCTGGTCCAGGACGCTCGGCGACACCGAGCTCCCGCTGCGCGCCGTGCACGCCGCGCAGTCCCTGGGCTTCCTGCGCCCCGTCCGCTCCGCCGTCGCAGCCGGGCCCGCCGGGCCCGCGCCCGCGGCTGCGCCCGACCCGGTGGCACTGCTCGCGGCCGGCGGCTGGCTGCGCCTGCGCACCCCGTACGGCTCGATCGCCCTGCGCCGCCCCGGCGGCGCGGCCGGACTCGGCGCGCTCCAGGTCCGTCCCGTCTAGTGCTGCGACGGTCCGCCCGCCCCGCCCCGCCGACTGCGGGAGCGGGAGCGGGCGGATCGCGTCGGCGTCGGTCCGGAGGAGCGGCTCCTACCGGAAGTTCATCGTGTGGTCCGGGGAGGTCACGGTGAACTCGGTCATGAGGATCGTCCGGCAGGTCGAGTCCGACACGTTCGAACACCACTCGAATGCCTTGTGCGGGACCGACTCCTGGTACTTGTCCCGCCATTCGGTGCCGTTGTTGTCGAACGCGTAGCAGTACCAGATGGGATTGTCGGCCTGCGGGTTACCGCCGTAGACGACGACGCTCTGCTGGGGGGCGATCTTCCACCAGCCCGCCTTGAACCAGTTGCTGCTGGAGGAGCAGTTCGGCTGGTAGCGCTCGAACATCGCCCAGATCTCGCGGTCGTGGTGGTTCTTGAACCTCAGCGGCATGGCATGCTCCTACTCTCCGCCCGGCTGCCGGCGGGCAGCGGGGCTTCCGTCGGGCCGGGTCAGGGCCTCTTTCGGGCTCGAGTTGTCCATGCGGCCGGGGGCAGCGCCGGACTGGCCGGCTGCCACGGCACGCTCGAACGCCTTCTCGTCCGCGTCGGTCTTGGGAGCCACCGCTTCGGTCGTCTCCTCGGACATGGGACCTCCAATCTCCGTCGGTTCGGTCCGGCGGAAAGGTTCCCTGGAGGAGGCGCGGTGTACCGGGACCGGTGGGCCGGTGCCCCGTACGGGCCCGGCGCGGGCGCTCGTACGGAGGCCCCTGTACGGCCGCTTGCACGGGCCCGCGCACACGGCAGGCGCAGGACCGGTACGGGCGCGGGCGCGCGACGCCGTCGGCCCGGTCGGTCAGTCCGCGGTGTTGACCATCGACGCGGCCGCGTACGTCAGGTACCGCCACAGCTGCGCTTCGTGCTCCGGCGCCAGGCCCAGCTCGTCCACCGCGACCCGCATGTGCGAGAGCCAGGCGTCGTGCGCGGCCGCGTCCACGCGGAAGGGGGAGTGCCGCATCCGCAGGCGCGGGTGGCCCCGGTTCTCGCTGTACGTGTTCGGGCCGCCCCAGTACTGCATCAGGAACAGCGCGAACCGCTCCTCGGCGGGTCCGAGGTCCTCCTCCGGGTACATCGGGCGCAGCAGCGGGTCCTGCGCCACCCCCTCGTAGAAGCGCCGGACCAGACGGCGGAACGTCTCCTCGCCGCCCACCTGCTCGTAGAAGGTCTGCTCCTGAAGCGTGTCCCGCGGAATCTCATTCACCCGACCATCGTCTCAGACACCCGGACGGAGGACGGAGGTCTTAGGACCCCGGCGGACCGGCTGCGGACCACGGTTCGCTTCCCGGGGGCCGCCGCAGGACAGTGGAGCCATGGGCGCACATACTCCGAGGTCCGCGAGGTCCGCGAGGTCCGCGAGGTCCGCGCGGCCCGAGCACACCGAGGCGCGGGACCTGTCGGCCACCGCGCACGCCGCCCAGGTGCGCGAGCTGGCCGCGGCCGGGGTTCTGGAGGACCCCGCCTGGCGGGCGGCGTTCGCGGCGGTGCCCCGGCACCTCTTCGTCCCCTGGTTCTTCACCGGCCGGGGGGCCGGGTACGAGCGGCTGTGGGGCGAGGATCCGGACCCGGCCCACCGGGCCCGGTGGCTGCGCGGGGTCTACACGGACGCGCCGCTCGCGACCCGGCTGCGCGACGGCGAGCTGGTGTCCTCCAGCAGCCAGCCGTCCCTGATGGCGAAGATGCTCGACGCGCTGGACGTGCGCGGCGGGGACAACGTGCTGGAGATCGGCACGGGCACCGGCTACAACGCGGCCCTGCTCTGCCACCGCCTCGGCGACGACCACGTCACCACCGTCGACCTGGACGAGGAGATCACCGAGTCCGCCCGGTCCCACCTGGCCCGGCTCGGCTACCGGCCGACCGTGGTCACCGGGGACGGGGCGCGCGGCTGCCCCGCCCGTGCACCGTTCGACCGGATCCTGGTGACGTGCACGCTGGCGACGATCCCGCTCGCGTGGCTGGGCCAGTGCCGTCCCGGGGCGCGGATCCTGGCCCCGCTGTCGACCGGACTGATCGCGCTGCGCGTACGGGACGCCGACTTCGCGGAGGGCCGCTTCCTGCACACCGCGGCGTACTTCGTCCCGCTGCGCGGGGCCACGGCCGCCGTGGCGGCGCCTGCCCCGGGAGCCGGGCCCGGATCCGGGGCCGCAGCCGGAGCGGGGGCGTGGACCGCGCACGGACTCCCGTACGAACTGGTGCAGAACGAGCGGTTCCAGTTCATGCTGATGCTGACCGCGGGCGCCCTGCACCCCCGGGAGGCCCTGGACCTGTGGCGCGGCGAGGGCCGGCCGGCCCGGGAGCGGTTCGGGGTGACGGTCAGCGCCGAGGGGCAGTGGTCGTGGCTCGACGACCCCCAGGGCCCCTACGTGTGGCCCCTGGGGGAGGCGGACGGAACCGATGCGGCCGGGGTCAGCCCCGGCGGATGGTGATCGTGGTCCAGGCGCCGACGTGCACGCGGTCGCCGTCGGAGAGGGAGACGGGCACGTAGGGCTGGATCGGGTCCTCGCCGCCGTTGATGGTGGTGCCGTTGGTGGAGTTCTGGTCCACCACCGCCCAGCTCAGATCGGGCTGCTGGACGAGCACCGCGTGCTGGTGGGAGACGCCCGGGTCCTCCGGCGGCACGGACAGGTCGATGTCGGGGGACTCGCCCGTGGAGGCGCGGCGGCGGCCGATGGTGATCTGGCCGCCGGTGAGCGGAAGGTGCTGCTCCGGGGAGTAGGCGGGCAGGCTGAGGGCGGCCGCCTCGGGGCCGCTGCGCTGCATCATCGCCAGGAAGTACGAGCGGTCGGGGCCGATCGTAGCGGTCCAGGAGCCGCCGCCCTGCGAGGGGAAGGGCCGCGACGGGTGCGGCTGGGACTGGTGCTGGACCTGGGAGTGGCGCTGTGCCTGGTGCTGTTGAGGCTGGGGCGACGTGTGCTGCTGAGGCTGGTGGGGCTGCTGGTACCCGGGGTGCTGCTGGTACTCCGGCTGCCGGTACTGCTGCTGCGGAGCCTGCTGCGGCTCGTGCGACGGCGGCGGCAGCAGCCAGTCGTCCTCCCGCTGCAGCGGCTCGGCCGGACGGTTCACCCGGGACGGCCGCGAGCCCTGGTAGTCGAAGGGGTCCTGCGGGAACGGCGACGAGGCGGGAGCCGGTGGCGGCGGGGGCGGCGGCACGGCGGCGGCCCCCGCCTCCTGCCCCGCCGGGGCGTACGAGGTCGCCGACCGCGTCAGGAAGTTGTACCGGCACTCCTCGCAGAAGGGCGCCATGGCCTCGCGCGGGGTCCGGCACTGCGGGCAGAGCTCGGCCTGGGCGGTCGGCTCGCCCGTGGTGGGAGGGTAGCCGTAGCCATAGGAGGGAGCGGCGGACGCGGTGGACGCGGCGGGCGCGCCCTGGGCGGCAGACATGCGGTGGCCGCAGACCTCGCACCAGTCGTCGGAGGCGGACTGGTGCCCGTTCGGGCAGGTCGGCATGGCGGCTCTTCCCCCTTCAGCCTGCGTCGTCGCGTCAGGCCTGCTCAGGTCTCGTCAGATTTTCTTCACTCGGACGGTCCGGATCGAACGTGTTTCAAGAGTCATCTCGTCGGCATCCGCGACCTTCGCCTTCAGCCGCACAGTACCCGCCGCGGCGTCGACCACATCCACCACCTTTGCCAGCAGTCTGGCCGTGTCCGCGTTCCCGGAAACGCTCGCCAGCTGCACCGCTCGCCCCAGCTTGGCCGTGGCACCGCCGACATCGCCCAGTTTGCGTGCCTGGAGGCCCTGCTGGATAGCCTGCGCGAGCTCCGCCTGTCCCGTGTAGTGGGCGACCTGCGGGTGGATGGCGGTGGAGGCGGCCGGATCGGAGGTCCACACCGCCCGGACCAGCCCCTGGCCGAGCACGGCCGGCTGCCCGTCCGGCGGGCCCGGCAGGACCATCGAGGCCCGCGCCGCCAGCATCTCCTGCCCCACAGCCGCGGGAGGCACGCGCACGCACACGTGGTACTCGCGACACTCGTCGCCCCAGGAGCCCGTCGGGTAGTCCCCGGCGCGCGGGCCGGCCCCGGAGCGGCGGCCGGTCAGGTCCTGGACGGCGGGGGCCACCTGCTTGACGTACTGGATCTCCGCGCCGACCGGGGTCCACAGCCGCAGCGCGACGTCCGCGACCTCCTTGCCCATGACCTTCTCCATCATGTGCGTGAAGTCCTCGGTGAGGTGCGCCGGATCGGCCACGATGTCGGCGGACCCGAGCAGCGCGCTCGCGATGCCCCTGACCTCCTGCACCTCCCAGTCGGTGCCCACCCCGCGGGCGTCGCAGGTGAAGCGGCCGGCGCAGGCGTCGAGGGTGGCCCGCAGCACGGCCGGGTCCTCGTGCTCGTTGCGGCCGTCGGTCAGCAGGATGCCGTGCCGGATGGGGGCCGTGGACCCGCGCAGCAGGCCGTCGGTGAGGCGGAGCCAGGTGCCGATGGCGGTGCCGCCGCCCGCCTGGAGGCCGCGCAGGGCCTCCTTGGCCTCCGCGCGGGTGGCCGGGCCGGCGACGGCGAGGCGGCCCCGCCCGGGGTAGACCTCCTTGGCCGCATGGTTCCCGGCGACGACGGCGAACGAGGTGCCGTCGCGCAGGGTGTCGATCGCGGCGGCGGTGGCCTCGCGGGCACCGCGCATCTTCTCCGGCGGGTGCTCCATGGACCCCGAGCAGTCGACCATGATCACGACGGCTGCGGGGCCGCGGCCGGCCGCCGCGCGGGTGGCGGTGGCCCCGCCGGTGGAGGTCACCGTGACGATGGCGTGGACCTCGCTCCCGCCCTCGGGGAGGAACTCGTTCTGGTACACCTCCACGCTGAAGCGCGGGGCGCTCGGCTTCGCGAAGTTCGCCATCGGGGGGACTCCTAGAGCAGGGGGTCGGGGGAGCGGGCCGGCTCCGACCCGGTCGGAACGGGCCTGATCGGCTCCGGCCGGTCGGCGCCTGATCGGCTCAGGCCCGTTCCGAGCCGGCCCGTTCCGGGCCGGCAGGTGGCAGGTGGGTCGGTCCTGTCAGGCCTGGGGGCGTGCCGCTTCCGCTTCGGCTTCCGCGTCGGTGCGCGCGTCCGTGGCCGTGGTCGTGTCCGAGTCCGTGCGCGCGGTGCCGGCCGGGCCGGCCTCCGGCTCCCCGCCGGGCGGCGCCGCGAACGGCACCACGGCCACGGTGATGTTGTCGTGGCCGCCCCCGTCGAGGGCGTGACCCACCAGGACCTGCGCACTGTGCAGCGGCCGGCACGCGGCGTCCGCGGGCAGGACCCGGGCCATCTCCAGCGCGGACTCGGCGTAGTTCCACAGGCCGTCCGTGCAGACGACGACGACTCCCCCGTGGTCCGGTTTGAAAGTCGCCGTGTGCGGCTCCAGATCGTACGCGTCGGCCCCCAGCCAGCCGGTGATGGCGTGCGCGCGGACGTCGGCGTACGCCTCGGCCTCGCCCATCAGGCCCGCCGCGACCATCTGGGCGGCCCAGGAGTCGTCCTCGGTCAGACGGCGGGGGAGCGCGCTGCGGTCGTCCGGCACCCAGTAGGCGCGGCTGTCGCCGACCCAGCCGACGGTCAGCAGGCCGCCGCAGACGACCGCGCCGACCAGCGTGCAGGCCGGGGCGTTCTGGGCTCCCGGGACCTCCGGGGCCAGGGCGGTCACCGAGGCCGCCGCGGCCAGGATGGCCCCGTGCATGGCCTCCTGGGGGTGGGTGCCGCGGGGGAGGGCGTCCAGCAGGGCCTCGTTGGCCGCGGCGGCCGCCGCGGCCGACGCGTCGTCGGGGCGGCTGGCGGAGGACACCCCGTCGCAGACGACGGCCACGGTGGCGGTGGAGCCGTCGGGCAGGGCGGTGGCCGCCACCGCGAACGAGTCCTCGTTGCGGTGGTGGCGCAGCCCGCGGTCGCTGACTGCGGCCACGCTGCCCAGCGCCTCCTCGACGTGGTCCCGCTCCCGGGGCTGGGCGTGCCCGCAGTGCTCGCAGTACCCGTCGGTGTCCACCTGCCCGGCCCGGCAGGCGACGCACGTCTTCCCGCCGGCCCCCTGCGGGGCGCCCGTGCCGTACGGGTTCTCCTGGCCGGCGGGCGTTCCGCCGTACGGGGCGTCGTACACGGCGGGGCCGCTGCCCCGCGGGGGCTCGCCGCCCGCCGCGGGGGGACCGTACGGGCTCTCCTGGCCCTGCGGGGCGCCGGCGTACGCGGACTCCGGCGCGGGCGGGGCCGCCGCGTACGGGTCCTCGTGCCCGGCGGGGACACCGGTGCGCCGGGGTTCGTGCCCGGCCGCGGCCGAGGTGCCGTACGGGCCCTCCCGGTCTGCGGCCGCGCTGCCGTACGGGGCTTCGTCCGCGCCCCAGTGCGGGCCGGCGACCGGGCGGTCGTGGCGGGTCTCGCCGCCGCCGAACACCGCGCCCTGCGGCGCCGGTCCCGCAGGAGCGGACCGGGGCGCAGCGGCCGCGGCCGCGGCCCACCCTGGCTCGGGACCCGCGAGGGGGTATCCGTCCGCGGCCGGTGCCGCCGGCCCGGCCGACGGCTCCCGGGTGGCGGCGGGAGCCGGCACCGCCGCGGGCGCGGCGGCAGGTCCGCCCGCGGGCGGCGGGGCCGGGTGCCCCTGGCCGCCGGGGGCACCCGGCGGAGCCGGAGCCGGGAGGGTG
>NZ_JACBGN010000246.1 GCF_013401435.1 Streptomyces sp. BR123 | reverse complement strand
AGACGTGTATAAGAGACAGGACCGGGGAACGGGGCGGGCCGGGGAACAAGGCGGCCGGGAAACGGTGCGAGCCCCTGCGACGGGGTGGCGTCGCAGGGGCTCGGATGTGGCTTCTGGCGATGGCCCTCGTCACCGTGGCGATCTGCCGCCACGGTCGACCCCGTGGTGACGGCCCTGCCTTCGCTGCGGACGACCGCGTCCGCAGCGAACCGCCTCCAGTGGCTGCCCGCGGATCGCCGTCGGCGCATCCGCCCGGGGCGGGACGGGGGCCGGTGGGCCGCCCGCCGCCTCGCGGCCGCTTACTTCCAGACGAGGCCCTTGCCCTTGTTCAGGGAGTTGTACGGGTCGCCCCAGTACTCGGCCGCGGAGACCTTGGTCTCGGCCGACGGGGCCAGCGCGACCGCACAGCCGGTCTGGGTCTGGCCGTTGGTGAAGCCCTTCGGCAGGGACTCGGCCGGGCACTTGTCGAACTTGCCGATGACGGACAGCTTGCCGGCCTCGGAGCCGTCGCCGAGCAGGCCCTTCATGTGGCCGACGGAGGCGAAGGAGAGGTCGGTGCTGCCGACGTTCTTCACCGTGTAGCGGATGTAGTAGGGAACCTTGCCCTTGACCTGGTCGCCGAGCTTGAAGACGTCCAGGTCGGCCGGGTTGCCCTGCTCGATCGCGGTGACGGTGAGGGCGATCGTGCCGCCCTTGGTGCTGCCGTAGTCGAACGGGACGGTCGCCGTCTCGCCGAGCTTGAAGGTCTGGCCCGACTTGGCCTGGCCGGCCGCGCCGGCGGCGGGCGCGCTGGAGCCGTAGCCCGACGGCGAGCTCGGGGCCGCGCTGCCGGGCTGCTCCGCCGGGGCGGCGGGCGCGGACGAGGCCGGGCCGGACGGCGCGGCGGGGATCTCCTCGTTGCCGTTCTTGCAACCCGTCAGGCTCAGGGTGCCCGCGACCGCCAGACCGATGACGCCCGTGGTGGTCCGTCGCATGGTGCTCATTCTTCGTCCCCCATGTAGGTGCTTCTTCGAGGCGGCACCGCCGTGAGCGATGCCTGCGTGGATCTTGATAGTGCAGAAACGATCGGTGATGCCAGTCGGAACCGGTCCCGTGACATGCTCAATACATAAGCGCGACGTAAGCGCGATGGTCGATACAGCTCCGCAGCCTTACGCCCGCTGAACGGGGTGCGGTTTCGGTGCGGCCCCGGGGCGCGGCAGTGCCGTACCCGGCACCGTCTCGGCACTGCCTCATCAGTGCCGCAGCCGCAGCCCCCGCGGAGTGGCATGGAAGCCCGCCGTCTCCAGGACCCCGCCCAGTACGGACGTCAGCGCCGGCGCCGCATTGATCCGCTCCACCGTGAGCGCAGGCAGCATGCCCGAACGGGACGCCTCCGTCAGCGCGGCCGTCGCCGCCGCCAGACGCGGGTCCTCCGGTGCGGGCCATGCCAGCAGGGTCTTGCCCCCGCGCTCCAGGTACAGCACCAGCTCGCCGTCGACCAGGACCACCAGGGAGCCCGCTTTCCGGCCCGGCTTGTGCGAGGCCCCCGCCGGGGGCTCCGGCCACGGCAGGGCCGCCCCGTACGCATTCGCCGGGTCGGCGGCCGCCAGCACCACCGCCGCCAGCGGCGGAGGGTTCCGCTCGGCCGACCGCAGCCGGTCCACGGCGCCGTCCATCGCGAACTGGGCCGCGCCCAGCCCCTCCACCACATAGCCGCGGCGGGCCTGGCCGCTGTCCTCGAACGCCGACAGCACCCGGTACACCGCGCTGAAACCGCCCTCCACGCCCTCGGCGGCCACCGCGCCCCGGGTGACCACCCCGTGCCGGTCCAACAGGGTGCGGGCCAGCGCGTGCGCCCGGTGCGTGGGGTCGGCGGCCCGGCCGGGCAGCAGCGACCAGCGCCCCGACACCGTCGGCGGCCCCGGCCGGGAGACCTGAGCGCCGAGCGTCCCGTACCGCCCGCGCGGCACCGTGCGCCGGGCCCGGTGCGCGGTTGCCCCGGCGGTGCGGCCCGAGCCCAGCAGCGAGCGCAGCGGGGCCAGGCTGTCGTTCGTCAGCCGGCCCGACCAGGCCAGGTCCCAGACCGCCTCGGACAGTTCGAGGTCGGTGGCCTCCGGGTGCAGCGCGCGGACCGACTGCGCCAGCTGACGGAAGAACAGGCCGTACCCGCCCGACAAGGCGTCAAGGACCGCCTGGTGCAGGGGCGTCAGCTCCAGCGGATGCGGCTCGGGCAGCAACAGCGGCGCCGCGTCCGCCAGGTACAGCGATACCCAGCCGTCCTTCCCCGGCAGCGCCCCTGCCCCCGCCCACACCACCTCACCGGTCGTCGTCAACTCGTCCAGCAGGGTCGGCGCGTACCCCGCCACCCGCGACGGCAGGACCAGCCGCTCCAGCGCCGAGGCCGGCACCGGCGCGCCCTGCAACTGCTCGACCGCCCGCGCCAGGCCGTCGATGCCGCGCAGGCTCCCGCCCAGGTGCTGCCACTGCGGCAGGAACGTCGCCAGCGAGGTCGGCGGCACCGGCTCCAGCTCCTGGCGCAGCGCGGCCAGCGAACGCCTGCGCAGCCTGCGCAGGACGGCCGCGTCGCACCACTCCTGCCCGATGCCCGCCGGATGGAACTCGCCCTGCACCACCCGCCCGGCCGCCGCGAGCCGCTGCAGTGCGCCCTCGGTTACCGCCGCGCCCAGCCCGAAGCGGGCCGCGGCCGCCGCCGTGGTGAACGGCCCGTGCGTCCGCGCGTACCGGGCCAGGAGATCGCCCAGCGGGTCCTTGACCGGCTCGGTGAACGCCTCCGGCACCCCGACCGGCAGCGCCGTGCCCAGCGCGTCGCGCAGGCGGCCCGCGTCCTCCACCGCCGCCCAGTGCTCCGCCCCGCCGATCCGCACCCGGATGGCCCGCCGGGCGTCCGCGAGCTCCTGCGGCCAGGCCGCGTCTGCGCCCCGCTCGGCCAGCTCGGCCCCCGTCAGCGGGCCCAGCAGCCGCAGCAGGTCGGCTACCGACTCCGCGTCCTTGGCCCGCCGGTCCTCGGTGAGCCACTGCAGCTCCCGCTCCAGCTCCGCCAGCACCTCGGCGTCCAGCAGCTCGCGCAGCTCCGCCTGGCCCAGCAGCTCCGCCAGCAGACGCGAGTCCAGGGACAGCGCGGCCGCCCTCCGCTCGGCGAGCGGCGAGTCCCCCTCGTACAGGAACTGGGCGACGTACCCGAACAGCAGCGAGCGGGCGAAGGGGGACGGCTCGGGCGTGGTCACCTCGACCAGGCGGACCCGGCGGGCCTCGATGTCCCCCATCAGCTCCGTCAGGCCCGGCACGTCGAAGACGTCCTGCAGGCACTCCCGTACGGCCTCCAGCACGATGGGGAACGACCCGAACTCCGAGGCCACCTGCAGCAGTTGCGAGGCGCGCTGGCGCTGCTGCCACAACGGCGTGCGCCGGCCGGGACTGCGGCGCGGCAGCAGCAGCGCCCGCGCCGCGCACTCCCGGAACCGGGACGCGAACAGGGCGGAGCCGCCGACCTGCTCGGTGACGATCCCGCCGACCTCGCCGTGGTCGAAGACCACGTCCGCCGCGCCCAGCGGGGCCTGCCCCTCGTCGAACTCGAAGGAGCGGACGGCGGCCGGATCGTGGTCCAGCAGGTCCATCGACAGCAGGTCAGCGTCCGGCAGCCGCAGCACGATGCCGTCGTCCGCATGCATCACCTGGGCGTCCATGCCGTACCGCTCGGCGAGCCGGGCGCCGAGCGCCAGCGCCCACGGGGCGTGCACCTGCGCCCCGAACGGGGAGTGCACCACGACCCGCCAGTCGCCCAGCTCGTCGCGGAACCGTTCGACCACGACCGTCCGGTCGTCCGGCACGTGCCCGCAGGCCTCCCGCTGCTCCGCCAGGTACGCCAGCACGTTCTCCGCGGCCCAGTCGTCCAGCCCGGCCGCCAGCAGCCGCAACCGCGCGTCCTGCGCGCGCAGCGCGCCCAACTCCCGCAGGAACGCGCCCACCGCACGGCCCAGTTCGAGGGGGCGGCCCAGCTGGTCGCCCTTCCAGAACGGCAGCCGGCCCGGCACCCCGGGCGCGGGGGAGACCAGCACCCGGTCGCGGGTGATGTCCTCGATCCGCCACGAGCTGGTGCCCAGGGTGAACACGTCGCCCACCCGCGACTCGTACACCATCTCCTCGTCGAGCTCGCCGACCCGGCCGCCGCCCTTCTTCGGGTCGGCCCCGGCGAGGAAGACGCCGAACAGCCCGCGGTCGGGGATGGTGCCGCCCGAGGTGACCGCCAGGCGCTGCGCCCCCGGCCGGCCCGTGACCGTCCCCGCGACCCGGTCCCACACCACCCGCGGCCGGAGCTCGGCGAACGCGTCCGACGGGTAGCGGCCCGCCAGCATGTCCAGCACCCCGGTGAACGCCGACTCCGGCAGCGCCGCGAACGGCGCCGCCCGCCGCACCAGGGCCAGCAGCTCGTCCAGCTGCCAGGTGTCCATCGCGGTCATCGCCACCAGCTGCTGCGCGAGCACGTCCAGCGGGTTCGACGGGATGCGCAGCGACTCGATGGCCCCGCTGCGCATCCGCTCCGTGACCACTGCCGCCTGCACCAGGTCACCGCGGTACTTCGGGAAGACGACGCCCGTGGAGACCGCGCCCACCTGGTGCCCGGCCCGGCCCACCCGCTGCAGCCCCGAGGCCACCGACGGCGGGGACTCCACCTGCACGACCAGGTCCACGGCACCCATGTCGATGCCCAGCTCCAGACTGGACGTGGCGACCACGGCGGGGAGCCGGCCCGCCTTCAGGTCCTCCTCCACCAGCGCCCGCTGCTCCTTGGACACCGAGCCGTGGTGCGCGCGGGCCAGCAGCGACGGGGCCCCCCGCGCGGCACCCGACTGGGCCATGATGTCGGCCGGCGGCGGGCCTTCGGGCAGCTGCTCGCCCGTGGCGCGCTCGTACGCGATCTCGTTGAGCCGGTTGCACAGCCGCTCCGCGAGGCGGCGGGAGTTGGCGAACACGATCGTGGAGCGGTGCGCCTGGACCAGGTCGGCGATCCGCTCCTCCACATGCGGCCAGATCGACGGCTTGTCGCCGCCCTCCCGGTCCTCCGTGGCCGGCGAACCGCCCAGCACGCCCATGTCCTCGACCGGGACGACCACCGACAGGTCGAACTCCTTGGCAGAGGGCGGCTGCACGATCTCCACCCGGCCCCGCGGTGCCAGGTAGCGTGCCACCTCCTCCACCGGCCGGACCGTCGCCGACAGCCCGATCCGGCGCGCCGGGCGCGGCAGCAGCTCGTCCAGCCGCTCCAGCGACAGGGCCAGGTGCGCCCCGCGCTTGGTCCCCGCCACCGCGTGCACCTCGTCCAGGATCACCGTCTCGACGCCGGAGAGCGCCTCGCGCGTCGCCGACGTCAGCATCAGGAACAGCGACTCGGGCGTGGTGATCAGGATGTCCGGCGGCCGGTTCGCCAGCCCCCGCCGCTCGGCTGCCGGGGTGTCGCCCGAGCGGATCCCGACCCGGATGTCCGGCTCGGGCAGGCCCAGACGCACCGACTCCTGCCGGATCCCGGTCAGCGGGCTGCGCAGGTTCCGCTCCACGTCGACGGCGAGGGCCTTCAGCGGGGACACGTACAGCACGCGGCAGCGCTTCTTCGGCTCCGCGGGCAGCGGCTCGGCCGCCAGCCGGTCCAGGGCGGCGAGGAAGGCGGCCAGCGTCTTGCCGGAGCCGGTGGGCGCCACGACCAGTACGTCCGAGCCCTCCCGGATGGCCCGCCAGGCTCCCTCCTGCGCGGCGGTGGGCGTACGGAAGGCCCCCGAGAACCAGGAACGGGTCGCGGGGGAGAACGAATCGAGCGCAGAGCCGGCCATGCCCCCATCCTCCACCCCGGCACCGACAACGGCCCCGGACCAGGGAGGACGTGCCGTACAGGCCCGGGGAGGGCGTCCGGAGGCGGCGCGCGGGCCCGGCGCGCCGGGGCGCAGAATGGGGGAATGGCTGACGGCGGGGACAGGGAGTGGGCGCGGCACTGGCAGTACGCGGAACTGCCCGGCCTGGACCTGCTGCGCGCCCACTACATCCGCCACGCCTTCCCGCGCCACGCGCATGACGGATACGTGATCGCCGCCGTCACCGGCGGCATCGAGGAGGTCGGCCTGCCCGGCGGCACCGTCCACGCCGGACCCGGCAGCGTCGTCCTGATCAACCCGGAGGTGCCGCACTCCGCCCGCGCCGGTGTCCCGGAGGGCTGGGCGTACGCCACGCTCTACCCCTCCCGGGAGCTGATCGCCGACGTGGCCGCCGAGATCGCAGGGCTGCGCGGCACCCCCGGCTTCACCGTCGACTCGGTCGCCGACCCGCAGACCGCGCACGCCATCACGGAGATCCACCGGGCCGCCGAGGAGGGAGACGCGCTCGCCGCCGACACCCTGCTGCGCACCGTGGTGGCGCGGATCCTGACCCGGCACGCCGGGCCGCTGCCCGCCCGCATGGCGAAGAGCGCCGGAGCCTCGGACGCGGCACGGGCCCGCGCGGTGCTCCAGGAGCGCATGGCGGACCCGCCGTCGCTGGAGCAGCTCGCCGCGGAGCTCGGGACCGGCCCGTTCGCCCTGCTGCGGGCCTTCCGGCAGCGGTACGGGATGCCGCCGCACACCTGGCTGACCGACGCCCGGGTCAGGCGGGCGCGCCGGCTGCTGGACGCGGGGACCGCCCCGGCCGAGGCGGCGGCCGCCGTCGGCTTCACGGACCAGCCGCACCTCAACCGGCATTTCACCCGCATCGTGGGGGTGACCCCGGGGGCCTACCGGCGGGAGCGGCGGGCCGGGTAGCGTACGGGGCCGTCCGGCGGCGCGAGGGGCAGGGCGGCCGTCCGTGTCGCCGGTGTCGGGCCGCCGTCCGTATCGGGCCGCCGTCCGTGTCGGGCCGCCGTCCGTGTCGGGCCGGGTCCGCGCCCGGCGGGGGCGTCGCCTGCAAGAACGTACAAGACCGGGGCGGGCGGTCCTGCGTACGGTCGCGGCGTGGGAGAACACCAGGCAGTCATACGGGAGACGCGGGAGGCCCCCGCGGAGGTCGCCGGACGGCCGCGCTCCGCCGTCGTGAGGGACGCACTCGGGGTCGGGGTGGCGGTCGGCCTGTCCGGCTTCGCGTTCGGCGTGACCGCCGCGGGGTCCGGCCTCAGCGCCCTGCAGGCCGGTGCGCTGAGCCTGCTGGTGTTCACCGGCGCCTCGCAGTTCGCCCTGGTCGGGGCGCTGGCCGCGGGCGGGAACCCGTTCACGGCCGCCGCCGGGGCCTTCTTCCTCGGCACCCGGAACGCCTTCTACGGGCTGCGGCTGTCGCAGTTGCTCGCCCTGCCCCGGGCCGCGAAGCCCTTCGCCGCCCACTGGGTGATCGACGAGACCACCGCCGTGTCACTGGCGCAGCCGGACCGCAGGTCGGCGCGGCTCGGCTTCACAGTGACCGGGCTGGCCCTCTTCGTCCTGTGGAACCTCACCACCGTGCTGGGCGCGCTCGGCGCCGAGGCCATCGGGGACACCGCCGCCTGGGGGCTGGACGCCGCCGGGCCCGCCGTCTTCCTCGCCCTGCTCGCGCCGATGCTGAAGGGCACCACCGAGCGGGCCGTCGCCGCGCTGGCGCTCGTCCTCGGGCTGGGCCTGCTGCCCTTCCTGCCCGCCGGACTGCCCGTGCTCGTCGCCGCGCTCGCCGCTCCCGCGGTCCTCTGGCTGAAGGGACGACGCCCGTGAACGTGTGGATCGCCATCGCGCTGACCGCCGTCGGCTGCTACGCCGTCAAGCTGGCCGGGCTCCTCGTGCCCGCCGGCGCGCTGGAGCGGCCGCTCGTGCGCCGGCTCGCCGAGTTGCTGCCGGTCGCCCTGCTGGCAGCGCTCACCGCCCAGCAGACCTTCGCCACCGGGCAGGAGCTCGTGCTCGACGCGCGGGCCGCCGGGCTGGTCGCCGCGGGGCTGGCGCTGGTCCTGCGGGCCCCCTTCCTCGTGGTGGTCGGGGCCGCCGTCGCGGTCACCGCGGCCGTGCGGGCACTGGGCGGGTAGCGCCGTCCGGGGTGTCCCCGGCCGGGCTGGATACTGGATGCATGCGGTTGACGATTTTCTGGGAGCGGATGGCCGAGCACTTCGGTGCGGGCTACGCGGACTCCTTCGCACGGGACCACGTCATGTCGGAGCTCGGCGGACGCACCGTCCACCAGGCGCTGGAGGCCGGCTGGGAGGCCAAGGACGTGTGGCGCGCCGTGTGCGCGGCGATGGACGTCCCGGCGTCGCTGCGCTGAGGGCGGGGCGCCCCGTTTCCCCGTATACGGGCCGGGTGGGACAGACTGGGCGGCGTGGCAGCCACCGATGAGACGACCGAGAACACCCAGCCGGCCGACCGCGCGGCGTCGGCCGAACGGGCCGGGGCGCCGGACGCGGCCGTACCCGCCGGCCGGGTCGGTCCTGCCGACGACGCGGGCCATCGCCCTGCGGGCCGGGCAGGTTCCGCGGGGGACCGGGCGGTTTCCGCGGCCGGGCGGGCGGGTTCCGCAGCTGACCGCATGCCGCGGTGGCTGCCCCGCGCCGTCCTGCTCGTCCTCGGGCTGGTCGCCTGCTACCAGCTCGGCAGCTGGGCCTTCCACCAGCTGATCGGGCTGCTGGTCAACATCCTGATCGCGTTCTTCCTGGCCCTCGCGATCGAACCCGCCGTCTCCCGGATGGCGGCCCGCGGCATGCGCCGCGGGCTCGCCACCTTCCTGGTGTTCCTCGGGGTGTTCGTCGCGTCCGTCGGCTTCGTCGTCCTGCTCGGCTCGATGCTCGCCGGGCAGATCGTCGACATGGTGGAGGACTTCCCCCGCTATCTCGACTCCGTGATCAACACGATCAACGCGACCTTCCACACCGAGCTGTCCCGGCTGGAGATCCAGGACAGCCTGCTGCGCTCGGACTGGCTGCAGAAGTACGTCCAGGACAGCGCGAGCGGCGTGCTCGACGTGTCCGCCACCCTGCTCGGCGGACTCTTCCGACTGCTGACCGTCGGCCTGTTCTCGTTCTACTTCGCCGCGGACGGTCCGCGGCTGCGGCGCGCGCTGTGCTCCGTGCTGCCCCCCGCCAAGCAGTCGGAGGTGCTGCGCGCGTGGGAGATCGCCGTGGCCAAGACGGGCGGCTACCTCTACTCGCGCGGGCTGATGGCCCTGGCGTCCGGGATCGCGCACTACGTGCTCTTCGCGGTGCTGGGCGTGCCGTACGCGCCCGCGCTCGCGGTGTGGGTGGGCCTGGTCTCCCAGTTCATCCCCACCATCGGCACCTACCTGGCGGGCGCACTGCCCACGCTGATCGCCTTCACCGTCAACCCCTGGTACGCGCTGTACGTCCTCGGGTTCGTCGTGGTCTACCAGCAGTTCGAGAACTACGTGCTGCAGCCCAAGCTGACCTCGCGGAGCGTGGACATCCACCCGGCCGTGGCCTTCGGGTCGGTCATCGCGGGGACCGCCCTGCTGGGTGCGGTCGGCGCCCTCGTCGCGATCCCGGCCGTCGCCACCCTGCAGGCCTTCCTCGGCGCGTACGTCAAGCGGTACGAGCTGACCCAGGAGGCGGACTCCGCTACTCCTGCTTCCCGCCGGCCGGGCCGAGTACGGCTGCCAGGGCTTCGCTGAGGGCCCCCTCCACGGCGGCCTTCTCCAGGCCGAGGCCGCTGAGCACGCCCTCGCCGTGCTCCAGTTCGAGGAGTGCGAGCAGGATGTGCTCGGTCCCGACGTAGTCGTGGCCCAGCCGGAGGGCCTCGCGGAAGGTCAGCTCCAGGGCCTTCTTGGCGGAGGCGTCGAAGGGGACCAGGTCGGGGACGGCGCCTTCGGCCGGGGCGGGCAGTGCGGCGGTCGCCGCTGCGCGCACGGCGTCCGGTGTGACGTCCTGGGAGCGCAGGGCGAGGACCGCGAGGCCCTGCTCCTCGGCGAGCAGGCCGAGGACGAGGTGCTCGGTGCGGATCTCGGTGTTGCCCGCGGCGCGGGCCTCGTTCTGCGCGGACACCACGACGTTGCGGGCGCGGGGGGTGAACCGGCCGAAGCCCTGGGCGGACCGGACGTCGCCGCCCTCGCCCTCCTTGTCGGCCTTCGGCACGAAGCGCTTCTGGGCCGCCTGGCGGGTGACGCCCATGCTGCGGCCGATGTCGGTCCAGGAGGCGCCGGAGCGGCGGGCCTGGTCGACGAAGTGGCCGATGAGGTGGTCGGCGACGTCGCCGAGGTGCTCGGCGGCGACGACGGCACCGCTGAGCTGGCCGAGGGCGTCGTTGTGGGACTGCTTGATGACCTCGATCAGGTCGTCGAGGCGTACCGGGTTGGTCATGCGAACGGGTTCCTCTGAAGGGTTCGTCATGAGTGCAACCGTAGGTTGACAGTCCCTGGAGTGTCAACCTTTGGTTGTCACCCAGGCCGGGTGGGGGCGGCCCGGCTGCCCGGCCGATATAGAGGTGCGATGTGGCCGGTTCGTACACCTGGTGTCCATGAGCGTCGACTTGAGCCAGGCGAGCGCGGACGCCCTCGCCGCCGAACGGGCCGGCCGGGACCGGCGGACCGGACCGGGTCCGGTGGCGGAGAGCGCGGCCGGGGACGGGCTCGGGGTCAGGGCTGGGGTCGGGATGGGGG
>NZ_JACBGN010000245.1 GCF_013401435.1 Streptomyces sp. BR123 | reverse complement strand
TGTGTATAAGAGACCGCGGGGGCAGGGTGGTGCGGGCCAGCGCGGCGCGCGCCGGGACGCCGGGGAAGTCCGGTGCGGCAGCTGGCTGTTCGCGCGCGGCATGGGCGGCGTTGCGGCGGCCGAGCTCGTCGAGGAGCTCCCGCTCGCCCCGGCCGCGCAGGAGCAGCAGCAGGAAGGGGTCCTCGTCGAGGAGGCGGGCGGCCCGGTAGCACAGGGCCGCGGCGTGCTTGCACGGCGGACGGGCCGGGTCCGGGCAGGAGCAGCGCGGCAGCAGCTCGCCGGGCCCCGGCAGGATCCGCCCCGCCAGGGACTGCGGAACCTCCCGCTCCAGCAGGGCGGCCAGGGCCGCCGGGTCGGCGGCGGCCGCCTCCAGCAGCTCGTCCCATCCGGCGGCGTCGAACGGGGCCAGGGCCAGTTCCGTGCGGTACGGGCGGGCCCGGGTGCCCCGTACGTAGGCGACGATCCGGCCGGGCGTGACCGTGACCGCCTCGACGTGCCCCTCCGCCGCGTACGCGCGGCCCCGAGCCAGACGCGCCGGGTCCCGGGCCGTGCGCTCCAGGGCCGACACCCAGGCCCGGCCCCACCAGCTGGCGGCGTCCCCGTCGGAGGGCACGGACTCGAAGGTGCGGCGGCGGTCCTCCCGTGTGGTGATCACGCGGGCCTCCTCAGGGAGACGAGGTCGGCGAGTTCGCGGTCGGTCAGCTCCGTCAGGGCCGCCTCCCCCGAGCCGAGGACGGCGTCGGCCAGGGCCCGCTTGGACTCCAGCAGTTCCGCGATCCGGTCCTCCACGGTGCCCTCGGCGATGATCCGGTGTACCTGGACGGGCTGCTCCTGGCCGATGCGGTAGGCGCGGTCCGTGGCCTGTTCCTCGACGGCCGGGTTCCACCAGCGGTCGAAGTGGACGACGTGTCCGGCACGGGTGAGGTTCAGCCCGGTGCCGGCCGCCTTCAGGGACAGCACGAAGACCGGGACCTCCCCGGACTGGAAGCGGTCGACGAGGTCCTCGCGCTGCACGACCGGGGTCCCGCCGTGCAGGAACTGGTGGGAGATCCCGCGCGCCGACAGGTGCCGCTCGATGATCCGGCCCATCGTCACGTACTGGGTGAAGACCAGCACCGAGCCCTTCTCCGCGAGGATCGTGTCGAGCAGCTCGTCCAGGAGGGCCAGCTTGCCGGAGCGGTGCGGGATCCGGGGCCGCTCCTCCTTCAGGTACTGCGCCGGGTGGTTGCATATCTGCTTCAGCGAGGCCAGCAGCTTCATGATCATGCCGCGCCGCTCCATCCCCTCGCTGGCTCCGATCGCGGCCATCGCCTCGTCCACCGCGGCCTGGTACAACGAGGCCTGCTCGCGGGTGAGGGACACCGGGTGGTCGGTCTCCGTCTTCGGCGGCAGTTCGGGGGCGATGCCCGGGTCGGACTTGCGGCGCCGCAGCAGGAACGGCCGGACGAGCGCTGCCAGCCGGGCCACGGCCGCCTCGTTGCCCCCGTCCTCCTCCTGCTGGTGCTCCACCGGCCGGGCGTGGCGGGCCCGGAACGCCGTCAGCGGCCCGAGCAGGCCGGGCGTGGTCCAGTCGAGCAGCGCCCACAGCTCGGAGAGGTTGTTCTCCACCGGGGTGCCGGTGAGCGCCACCCGGGCGGGGGCGGGGATGGTGCGCAGCGCCTTCGCGGTCGCCGAGTGCGGGTTCTTCACGTGCTGCGCCTCGTCGGCGACGACCATGCCCCAGGCCTGCCCGGCCAGCCGGGCCGCGCTGGCGCGCATCGTCCCGTACGTGGTGAGGACGAATCCCCCGGCCAGCCCGTCGAGGCTGCGGCCGCCGCCGTGGAAGCGGCGCACCGGGACCCCGGGCGCGAACTTCTCGATCTCCCGCTGCCAGTTGCCCAGCAGCGACGCCGGACACACGACGAGGGTGGGCTCGGGGCGGTCGCGGTGCAGGTGGAGCGCGATCAGCGTGACGGTCTTGCCCAGGCCCATGTCGTCGGCGAGGCACCCGCCGAGGCCGAGCGAGGTCATCAGGTCCAGCCAGGCCAGGCCGCGCGCCTGGTAGTCGCGCAGGACGGCCTTCAGCCCGACGGGCTGCGGCAGCGGGACGAGGTCGCCGGTCAGCCGCTCGCGCAGGGCGGCCAGGGCGCCGACGGGCACCGCCTCCACCTGCTGCCCGTCGACCTCGGCCGTGCCCGTCAGTACGGTCGCCAGCGCGTCCACCGGGTCCAGCAGGCCCAGGTCCCGCTTGCGGGCCTTGCGGACCAGCTCGGGGTCGACGCGCACCCACTGGTCGCGCAGCCGCACCACCGGCCGGTGCGCCTGGGCGAGCGCCTCCATCTCGGACGGGGTGAGCCGGTCGCCGCCCAGGGCGAGTTCCCAGGAGAAAGCGAAGAGCTGGTCGGCGTCGAAGAACGCGGTGCCGTCGATGGCGGAGCCGGGCGCGGTGGAGCGGACGACGGCGGTCGCGGAGAGCGTACGGGCCAGCTCGCGCGGCCAGTGGACCGGGACCCCGGCGGCCGCCAGGCGGGTCGCGGCGGTGCCGAGGAGGTCTTCGAGCTCCGGGTCGGACAGCGGCAGCAGGTCGGGGACCGACCGGTCCAGCAGACGCAGCAGCGGCGGCCAGACGCGGGCGGCGCGGCGCAGCGCGAGGACGGCGTCGATGCGGGCGCGCGGCCCGAAGCCGGCGGGGGCGGTACCGGCCCACAGCTGTGCGGCGTCGGTGACGAGTGTGGGGTCGGCCAGGCTGTGCACCTGGACGACGGCGGCGCCCGCCCGGCGGAGCTCCGCCCGCCCGGCACCGGCCGCGCCGGGACCCGCGCTCTCGCGCATGCCGGGGGCGGCCTCCGCTTCGGCATACCCTTCTGCGTCCGCGTCCGCCCCGTCGCCGGAGTCGAAGAGGCTGAAGGAGGAAAGGTCCAGCAGGAGCGAGATCCCCACCCCGGCATCGGCACCGGCCGCGACCTGCGCCGCCCAGTCCCGTATCCCGGGCACCCGCTGCGGCTCCTGGGCGGCGAACGGCTCCCCGGCGGCCACGGGCGCGGCCGGGGTCCGGGGCAGGCAGTCGGTGACGGCGTCGAGGAACGCCCGGACCAGGGCCTCCGGCTCGGGCAGCCGGAGCGGGCGGCGGCCGGGCAGGGGGGTGGCGTACCCCTCGTACGGGAGCGCGGTGGCGACCGCGCGGAGGTGGCCGACGTCCTCGGCGTCGAGCGGGCCGGCCCGCCAGGCGTCGACGTCGTCGGGGGTGAGCCCGGGCAGCAGCCGGCCGCGGGCGGCGAGGGTGAGCGCGTGAGTGGCGGCGGTGCCCCAGGCCCGGGTGGCCGGATGGGTGACGGCGGCGCGCGGTGCGTGGACCAGCAGGGGCAGCGCGTCGACGACGGCGAGGGCCACGGCGGGCACGGTCCGCGTGCGCACGCCGCTGCCGTGCGGGCGCACCACCTCGATCCGGGTCTGCGCCCCCTGCGGCACCTCGGGGAGCGGGTCGCCGTCCGGTGCCCAGAACGCGATCCGGCCCTGGCGCGGGACGGGAGCGGGCAGGAAGACGGCGGCGTGGCGCAGCAGTGCCTGCTGCGGCGGTTGCGGTGTCACCATGCCCCCTTCCCTGCCGTTTCCGTCGGTCGGACCACGTCTTTCCGCCGAGTCTAGGCGCGCACAGTGACAATCCCCGCTGACCTGCGTGTCAGCCGGTGCCGGGAGGGCCGGTGGCACCATGGGACGTAGGCCGTGCACGAACGGCACGGCCGGGCAGTCAGGCGATGAGGCGATGTGCCCATGCGTACCGGAAACGAGCCGGCTACCGCCCGCAGTCCGCTGCGGCTGAGGTTCTGGCTGAGCATGTGGGGGCTGGTGTGGGCCGCCGCCGGAACGGTTCTGTTCTCCCTGGCCGGCCGCCCGGGGTGGGCGGCGGCGTGCGGAGTGGTCGCGGTACTGGCTGCGGTCGACGTGGCCGTGGTGGCCCGTCACATCCACCAGGGCCCGCACTACCAGCCGGGCCGGGACATCCCCCCGTACGAGCCTCCGCACCGGTAGCCGGCCGGGCACAGTGTCCGGATCCGTAGGGCCCGCGGGACCCGCAGGCCCCGTGGGGCCGTGTGCGGGACCCGGGTCAGGAAGGCCTCGGGTCGTCGAAGCGGGCGGCCGCCACGTAGTCCGGCCGGGGGTCCAGGGCCGCGGCGAGCCGGAAGTGCCTGCGGGCCCGGTCGGGCCGGCCGGCGCGCTCATGGGTACGGGCCAGTGCGAAGTGCGCGAACGCGTTGTCCGGCTCCCGCTCCACGATCAGCTCCAGCTCCCGGGTCGCGCTCCCCAGTTGGGCGGAGGCGAAGTACGCCCGGGCGCGCAGCAGCCGGGCCGCACCGCTCTCCGGGTGGGCGGCGATGACCGAGTCGAGGAGTTTCACGGCGCCGCGGGGATCGCGGGCGGCCAGCAGCTGCTCGGCGGCCCGGAAGTCGATGACGTGCGTCTCCGGGGACGAGGGCGCCGATCCGGGCGGGGGAGCCTGCGGCACGGGGTCTGTCACGGTCTGCTCCTTCCCTCTCCTCGCTCGGTCCACGCGATGCGCGCGATGCACGCGACCGTGTGCCGGTCAGTCTCCGGCGGCCGCCGCCTTCGCCCGGGTGGTCAGCTCGTCCCACACCGCGCGTACCTGCGGTTCCAGCGCCTCCAGCGGCCCGTCGTTGTCGATCACGAGGGTCGCCACGGCGAGCCGCTGTTCCCGGGTGGCCTGCGCGGCCATCCGGGCCCGGGCCTCGTCCTCGGCCATCCCGCGCAGGGCGGTCAGCCGGGCGAGCTGCGTAGGCGGGGCCGCGTCGACGACGACCACGAGGTCGTACAGCGGGGCGAGGCCGTTCTCCGTGAGCAGCGGTACGTCGTGCACCACGATCGCGTCGGGGCCGGCGGCGGCCTCCAGCTCGGCCGATCTGGCCCGCACCAGAGGGTGGACGATGCCGTTGAGGGTCCGGAGCTTCTCCTGGTCGGCGAAGACGATCGATCCGAGCTTCGGCCGGTCGAGCGTCCCCTCCGACGTGAGCACCGACTCCCCGAAGGCAGCGACGATGCCCGCGAGGCCGGGCGTGCCCGGTTCGACGACCTCCCGCGCGATGCGGTCGGAGTCGACGAGGATCGCCCCGTATCCCGCGAGCAGTCGCGAGACCTCGCTCTTCCCGGCGCCGATGCCGCCGGTGAGTCCTACTCTGAGCACCCCTCTGCCTCCGCCCCTCGTCCCCGCCCGTGCGGGAAGCAGCTTCCGGCGCCCGCGAGCGCCCAGGCTAGCCGATCAGTGCCGGGCGATCAGCCCTCGCCCTCGCGTTCTGCGAGGAACCGCTCGAACTCGCGGCCGATCTCGTCGGCGGACGGGATCTCCACCGGCTCGGCGATCATGTTGCCCCGGGTCTCGGCGCCGGCCGCCGCGTCGTACTGGTGCTCCAGGCCCTGGACCAGGGAGACGAGCTCCTCGTCGCCCTCCCGGATCTGCCGGTCGATCTCGGTCTGGGTGCGGTGAGCCTCGGTGCGCAGGGCGTGGGCCACGGCCGGCAGGACCAGCCCGGTGGCTGCGGTGATCGTCTCCAGTACGGTCAGCGCAGCGTCCGGGTACGGGGACCGGGCGATGTAGTGCGGCACGTGCGCGGCGACGCCCAGCACGTCGTGACCGGCCTGGCCGAGGCGGAACTCCAGGAGCGATTCCGCGCTCCCGGGCACCTGGGCCTCGTCGAAGGGGCTGGTGTGGCCCGGCGTGAGGTCGGTCCGGTTGCCGTGCGGGGTGATGCCGACGGGCCGGGTGTGCGGGACGCCCATGGGGATGCCGTGGAAGTTGACCGACAGCCGGACGCCGAGGCGTTCGACGATCTGCCGGACGGCGACGGAGAAGCGCTCCCACTCCACGTCCGGCTCGGGGCCGGACAGCAGCAGGAACGGGGCGCCGGTGGCGTCCTGGACGAGGCGGACGTCCAGGCGGGGCTCCTCGAACTCCGTCCAGTGGTCGCGGCGGAAGGTGAGCAGTGGGCGCCGCGCCCGGTAGTCGATCAGGCGGTCGGCGTCGAACCGGGCGACGACCTGGTGGGGCAGGCTGTCGAGCAGCCGCTCGACGATCTGCTGCCCGGTTTCGCCGGCGTCGATGTACCCCTCGAAGTGGTAGAGCATGACCAGTCCGGCCGAGTCCTGGGCGAGGGCCAGGTCGGCCACCGCCAAGCCCTTGGCGTCCCACTCGTACAAACCCTTCGGATCCTTTGGATCAAGCACCGTCACCGCTCCTCCTCGCCGCGTTCTCTGCCGTGAACGTACGAGGGGGGCCGCACCATTCCCCGTCCGTCCGGGCGATTCACGGGAACGCACGGCGGAAGGGGGCGGGCGCGGGGCAGGGCCGGGACAGCAGCAAGGCCCGCCCCCCCGAGAGGGGGACGGGCCTTGCTTTCAGCTCAGCTCACTCCCGGATCGCTCCGGGTGTGCGCGGTGCGCTGCGATCCTGCGATCAGCTCTGGCCGCCGGCCAGCTTCTCGCGGAGCGCGGCCAGGGCCTCGTCGGAGGCCAGGGCGCCCGAGGTCTCGTCCGACTCCGAGGAGTAGGAGCCACCCGAGATGCCCGCACCGGCGTTGCCGGCGGCCGGGGCGGCAGCACCCTCGGCAGCGGCGGCCTCGTCGGCCTCGCGGGACTTGATGACCTGGGCCTGGTGCTGCTCGAAGCGAGCCTGCGCCTCGGCGTACTGGCGCTCCCAGGCCTCGCGCTGAGCCTCGTAGCCCTCGAGCCAGTCGTTGGTCTCGGGGTCGAAGCCCTCGGGGTAGATGTAGTTGCCCTGGTCGTCGTAGGACGCGGCCATGCCGTACAGGGTCGGGTCGAACTCGACCGACGCCGGGTCGGCACCGAAGGACTCGTTGGCCTGCTTGAGGGACAGCGAGATCCGGCGACGCTCGAGGTCGATGTCGATGACCTTGACGAAGATCTCGTCGTTGACCTGGACGACCTGCTCCGGGATCTCCACGTGGCGCTCGGCCAGCTCGGAGATGTGGACCAGGCCCTCGATGCCCTCGTCCACGCGGACGAACGCACCGAACGGAACCAGCTTGGTGACCTTACCCGGGACGACCTGACCGATCTGGTGGGTCCGGGCGAACTGCTGCCACGGGTCCTCCTGGGTCGCCTTCAGCGACAGGGAGACGCGCTCGCGGTCCATGTCGACGTCGAGGACCTCGACGGTGACCTCCTGGCCGACCTCGACGACCTCGGACGGGTGGTCGATGTGCTTCCAGGACAGCTCGGAGACGTGGACCAGACCGTCGACGCCACCCAGGTCCACGAAGGCACCGAAGTTGACGATCGAGGAGACGACGCCGGAGCGGACCTGACCCTTCTGCAGGGTGGTGAGGAACGTCTGGCGGACCTCGGACTGGGTCTGCTCCAGCCAGGCGCGGCGGGACAGGACCACGTTGTTGCGGTTCTTGTCCAGCTCGATGATCTTCGCCTCGAGCTCCTTGCCCACGTAGGGCTGGAGGTCGCGGACGCGGCGCATCTCGACCAGGGAGGCCGGGAGGAAGCCGCGGAGGCCGATGTCGAGGATGAGACCACCCTTGACGACCTCGATGACGGTACCGGTGACGATGCCGTCCTCTTCCTTGATCTTCTCGATGGTGCCCCAGGCACGCTCGTACTGGGCGCGCTTCTTCGAGAGGATCAGGCGGCCTTCCTTGTCCTCCTTCTGGAGAACCAGGGCCTCGATCTCGTCACCGACCTTGACGACCTCGTTCGGGTCGACGTCGTGCTTGATCGAGAGCTCGCGGCTCGGGATGACGCCTTCGGTCTTGTAGCCGATGTCGAGCAGGACCTCGTCCCGGTCGACCTTCACGATGACGCCGTCGACGATGTCGCCGTCGTTGAAGTACTTGATCGTCTCGTCGATCGCGGCGAGGAAGGCTTCCTCGTTACCGATGTCGTTGACCGCAACCTGCGGAGTGGTGGCGGTGGTCTCGGTGCTGCTCGTCATGTGGGAAAGGGCTCCGGTACGGACATGAAGTCGTAGGTACTGCTACGCCGGGAGCCCTTATCGGCATCTGCCGAAGAAGCCGGACAGCCTAGGAAGCCCAAATCCGCCGAAGGCGGCAGGGCCTCGAGAACCGAGGGGACATCAACAGATGCAAGCGCAGCCTGCTAGGTCTGAGGAGCACAGGCTCGCAGCGCAACTTGTAGCATACGGGGATGGCCGGACAGGGTCAATGCGCGAAGGCGCACACCCGGGGCGGATCACCGCACAACCGGCACAATTCATGGGCGGGCAAGCACGGATGGCCCTCCCGACTTCTTTCGCAGACTACGACGACGGGCCCCATGAACCAAGAGGACTACGCCCCCGAAAACGCGCACGGCACCCACGGGAACACCGGGGACGAAGCCGTCGCCACGCGGCGTGATGCCGGCGAAACGGAGAGCAGCCGGGCCAGCCGCTCCTGGTGGGACCGCAATGCGGACGACTACCAGCGCGAGCACGGCGCCTTCCTCGGCGACGACCGCTTCGTGTGGGGCCCCGAGGGCCTCGACGAGGCCGACGCCGCCCTCCTCGGCCCGACGGACGCCCTGAGGGGCAAGGACGTCCTGGAGATCGGAGCCGGCGCCGCCCAGTGCTCCCGCTGGCTGGCCGCCCAGGGTGCCCGCCCGGTGGCGCTCGACCTGTCCCACCGCCAGCTCCAGCACGCCCTGCGCATCGACGGCGGCGCGGTCCCCCTGGTGGAGGCGGACGCCGGGCGCCTGCCGTTCCGCGACGGCTCCTTCGACCTGGCCTTTTCCGCGTACGGCGCCGTCCCCTTCGTCGCCGACCCGGTGAACGTCATGCGGGAGGTGCACCGCGTCCTGCGCCCCGGCGGCCGCTGGGTCTTCTCCGTCACCCATCCCATCCGCTGGGCCTTCCCCGACGAGCCCGGCCCGGAGGGGCTGTCCGTGGCCGCCTCCTACTTCGACCGGACCCCGTACGTCGAGCAGGACGAGCAGGGACGGGCCGTGTACGTCGAACACCACCGGACCCTCGGCGACCGGGTCCGGGACGTGGTGGCGGGCGGCTTCCGCCTGCTCGACCTGGTGGAACCGGAATGGCCCGACTGGAACAGCCAGGAGTGGGGCGGCTGGTCCCCGCTGCGCGGCAACCTGATCCCGGGCACCGCGATCTTCGTGTGCGAGCGAGGCGAGATGGGGGCACCCCCGGCCGAACGCCCGGGGCGGGACTGAGCAGAGCATGACACCGCCGCCGCAGTCGCCGCCGCCTTCGCCTTCGCCTTCGCCGCGAACCGACGCCCTCGACGCCCTCCCCGTACGGGAGGCGCTGCCCGCACTCGCCTCGGCCCTGGAGGGCCACGGCACCGCGGTGCTGTGCGCCCCGCCCGGCACCGGCAAGACCACGCTCGTGCCGCTCGCCCTGGCCGGGCTGGTCGGCGGCGGCCCCCCGCGCCGGGTCGTCGTCGCCGAGCCCCGGCGGATCGCCGCCCGGGCCGCGGCGCGGCGGATGGCCTGGCTGCTGGGCGAGCCGGTGGGGGGCGCGGTCGGCTACACGGTGCGGGGGGAGCGGGCGGTGGGCCCCGGCACCGTGGTGGAGGTGGTCACCACCGGTGTCCTGCTGCAGCGCCTGCAGCGGGACCAGGAGCTGGCCGGAGTGGACGTGGTCGTCCTGGACGAGTGCCACGAGCGGCACCTCGACGCCGACGCGGTCGCCGCGTTCCTGCTGGACGTACGGGAGACCCTGCGCCCGGAGCTGCGGCTGGTCGCGGCGTCGGCGACCACCGACGCGCAGGGCTGGGCGCGGCTGCTGGGCGGTGCGCCGGTGGTGCGGGCGGACGGGGTCTCGTACCCGGTGGAGACGGTCTGGGCCCCGCCGGCCCGGCCGGTGCGGCCGCCGCACGGGATGCGGGTGGATCCGGCGCAGCTGGCGCACGTGGCCGGGGTGGTGCGGCGGGCGCTGGCGGAGCGGTCCGGGGACGTGCTGTGCTTCCTGCCCGGCGTCGGCGAGATCGGCCGGGTGGCCGGGCTGCTGACCGGGGTCGGCGCGGAGGTGCTGCAGGTCCACGGGCGGGCTCCGGCGGCGGTCCAGGACGCGGCGCTGACGCCGACCGGCCACCGCAGGGTGATCCTCTCCACGGCGGTGGCGGAGTCGAGCCTGACCGTGCCCGGGGTGCGGGTGGTGGTGGACTCCGGGCTGGCCCGCGAGCCGCGGATGGATCACGCGCGGGGCCTCGGCGCGCTGACGACCGTACGGGCCTCCCGCGCGGCGGCCCGGCAGCGGGCGGGGCGTGCGGGGCGCGAGGCGCCGGGCGTGGTGTACCGGTGTTGGGCGGAGGCGGAGCACGGGCGGCTGCCGGCGTTCCCGGCCCCGGAGATACGGCTCGCCGACCTGACCGCGTTCGCGCTGCACGCGGCCTGCTGGGGCGATCCCGACGCGTCCGGGCTGGCGCTGCTCGACCCGCCGCCGGCGGGGGCGATGGCGGCGGCGAGGACCGTGCTGTCCGCGGTGGGGGCGCTGGACGCGACCGGGCGGGTCACGCCGCGGGGCACGGCGATGTCCCGGCTCGGCCTGCACCCGCGGCTGGCCCGCGCCCTGCTGGACGGGGCGGCGGCTCCGGACGTGGACCGGCGGCGGGTGGCGGAGGTGGTGGCGCTGCTGAGCGAGGAGCCGCCGCGGGATTACGGGGACGACCTCGTGGCGGCATGGCGCACCGCCCGCACCGCCGGCGCCGCCGGGGGCCCGCGGGGCGGGGGTGACGGGTATGCGGGGCGTTGGCGCGCCGAGGCCCGGCGGCTGACCGCGGCGTTGGCCGCCGCGGAGG
>NZ_JACBGN010000244.1 GCF_013401435.1 Streptomyces sp. BR123 | reverse complement strand
CCACCCGCCCGCACAGCGGCTTCGTCCTCCGCCTCGCCCCCGCCCCGGCGGACGCCTCCGCCGGGGCGGCCTCCCGGCCCGGCGCCTGAGCGGCCGTCCACCGGCCGGAGCGGGGCGGGAGCGGAAGGAGACCGGAGGAGACCGGTTGCCGGGGCGCGTGCAACAGTGGAATCGACGGCACGGCATGGGTGTACACATGGACGAGACCGACCGGACACTCGAACAACTGCTCGCGGGGCTGACCGCCGTACGCGACGGCAACCTCGACACGCGCCTGCCCGAGGACGTGGGCGGCCTGCCCGGCAAGATCGCGGTCGTCTACAACGGGATGGTGGCGCAGCTCTCCCTCGTGACCACCGAGGTCACCCGGGTCGCCGAGGAGGTCGGCCGCCAGGGGCTGCTCGGCGGCCAGGCCCGGGTGCCTCCCGTCGGCGGTGTGTGGCGGGAACTGACCGCCGGCGTGAACAGCATGGCCGACAACCTGACCTCGCAGGTCCGCAACATCTCCCAGGTGGCCACGGCCGTCGCCCGCGGCGACCTGACGCAGAAGATCCCGGTCGACGCCCGCGGGGAGATCCTGGAGCTGATGAAGACCATCAACACCATGGTCGAGCGGCTGTCCGCGTTCGCCGAGGAGGTCACCCGGGTCGCCCGCGAGGTGGGCACGGACGGCAAGCTGGGCGGCCAGGCCACCGTGCACGGCGTCTCCGGCACCTGGAAGGACCTCACGGAGAACGTGAACTCGATGGCGGACAACCTGACCAACCAGGTCCGCAACATCGCCCAGGTCACCACGGCCGTCGCCCGCGGCGACCTCACCCGCAAGATCGACGTGGACGCCCGCGGGGAGATCCTCGCGCTGAAGACGACCATCAACACCATGGTCGACCAGCTCGGCTCGTTCGCCGCCGAGGTCACCCGCGTGGCCCGGGAGGTGGGCAGCGAGGGACGGCTCGGCGGGCAGGCCGAGGTCGCGGACGTCTCCGGCACCTGGCGGCGGCTCACCGAGAACGTCAACGAGCTGGCGGGCAACCTGACCCGCCAGGTCCGTGCGATCGCCGAGGTCACCAGCGCCGTGGCCCACGGGGACCTGACCCGGACGGTGGCCGTCGACGCCCCCGGTGAGGTCGGGGAGCTGAAGGACAACATCAACGCCATGGTCGAGTCGCTGCGCGCCACCACCCGCGCCAACGAGGAGAAGGACTGGCTGAAGACCAACCTCGCCCGGGTCTCCGGCGGCATCCAGGGGCGGCGCAGCCTGCCCACGGTGGCCGAGCTGGTCATGCGCGAGGTGCCCCCGCTGGTGCGCGCCCAGTACGGCTGCTTCTTCCTCACCCAGGAAGGGCCCGACGGGCCCGAGCTCGTCGCCATCGCCTCGTACGGGCTGCCGGACGACCCGGCGGACGGTGTGCGGCGGGTGCGCGTCGGCCGGTCCCTGGTGGGCCAGGCCGCCGCCGATGGCCGCACCCTCGTCGTGGAGGACCTGCCCCCCGGGTACGCACGGATCGCCAGCGGTACCGGGTCCGCTGACCCGTCCACGCTGATCGTGCTGCCCATCGTGGTGGAGGGGCAGGTCCTCGGCGCGCTGGAACTCGCCGCCGTCCAGCCGTTCGCGCCCCTGCACCGCGATTTCCTGGACCAGTTCACGGAGCTGCTCGGGGCCATCGTCGGCGCCCTCGTCGCCAACGCCCGGACCGACGAGCTGCTGGGGCGGTCGCAGCAGCTGACCGCCGAACTCAGTGCCCGATCCCAGGAGTTGCAAGCCCGCCAGCGGGAACTGCAGGACAGCAACGCGGAGCTGAAGGAGAAGGCGGCCCTGCTGGCCGACCGGAACCGGGACATCGAGCGGAAGAACCTGCAGATCGAGCAGGCCCGCCAGGAGCTGGAGGAGCGGGCCCGGCAGCTGGCCCAGGCCTCCCTGTACAAGTCGGAGTTCCTGGCCAACATGAGCCACGAGCTGCGCACCCCGCTCAACAGCCTGCTCATCCTCGCCCAGCTGCTCGCCCAGAACGGCGAGGGCAACCTGACCGACAAGCAGGTGGACTACGCGACCGTCATCCACTCCGCCGGCTCGGACCTGCTGCAGCTCATCAACGACATCCTGGACCTGTCGAAGGTCGAGGCGGGCCGTATGGACGTGCACCGCGAACCCGTCTCCATCCAGCGCGTCCTGGACTACGCCGACGCCACCTTCCGGCCCGTCGCCGACGAGCGGGGCCTGGAGTTCGGCGTCAGCGCGGCGCCGCGGGCCGGGGCCGGGCTGGTCACCGACGAGAGCCGACTGCGCCAGGTGCTGCGCAACCTGCTCGCGAACGCCCTGAAGTTCACCGAGGAGGGCAGCGTCTCGCTCCGCGTCGAGCCGGCCACCGAGGCGGAGACCCCCGCCGAGATCGGCGGCGCCGGCACCGTGCTGGCGTTCCGCGTCTCCGACACCGGCATCGGCATCCCCGCCGACCGGCTGGAGTCCGTCTTCGGGGCGTTCCAGCAGGGCCACAGCGGCACCGCCCGCGCGTACGGCGGCACCGGGCTCGGCCTTTCCATCAGCCGCGAGGTGGCCCGCCTCCTCGGCGGGACCATCACCGTCGAGAGCCAGGTCGGCGAGGGCAGCTGCTTCACGCTCTACCTGCCGGAACGCGCAGGCGGCCGGGCGGAGAAGCCGAGGGCCGAGGCCGACAGGAGCGATGCGGGAGCGCGCGCGGCCCCGACCGGCGGCGGGTACGGGCCGGAGGACCTGAGGGACCGGACCGTCCTCGTCGTCGACGACGACCACCGCAACGTCTACGCCCTCACCGAGACCCTGAAGTCCGCCGGACTGCAGGTGCTCACGGCCGACAACGGCACGGACGGCATCCGGCTGCTCGCCGACCACCCCGAAGTGGACCTCGTGATCATGGACCTGATGATGGCCGGCCTCGACGGGTACGCGGCCACCCGCGCCATCCGCGGCATGGCCGGGCACGCACACGTACCCGTCGTCGTGGTCACGGCCAAAGCCATGCCCGACGACCGGTCGGAGGCCATGGCCGCCGGCGCCTCCGACTACCTGACCAAGCCGGTGGACCCGGACCTGCTGCTCACCACCGTGCGCACCTGGCTGGGCACGGCCGGGTCCTGATCGGGAGCGGGGATGGGCGTACCCGAGAGCGAACTGGCCTCGGCCGTCGCGGAGCTCACGGCCGAGCTCGCCGCCCTGCGCGCGGACCGGGCCCGGCGACGCCTGCTCGACCTGGCCTCGGGGGTACTGGCCGCGCAGCTCGGCCTGGCCCCGGCCGAGGCGGGCGACCACCTGCTGCGCATGGCCTCGTCCTCCTCGCTGAACGTCGTCGACCTGGCGGCGGACATCGTCAACGCGGCCTCCGGAACGCCGCCGGGCGGCTCCGCCCCGGAGGAGGTGGCCGCCGGTGCCGCGCGAGCAGCCGCCGCCGGCATCGCGGACCCCGGCGCACCTCCGGCGGTACAGGCCCGGCGGACCCGGCGCGGCATCGCCGCGGCGCTCACTGCCGACACCGCCTCCGAGGCCGCGGAGAGCCTGATGGAGGACGGTCTGCACCGCCTGGGCGTGGAGGCCCTCTACCTGTGGCGGCGGACCCCGACCGACTGCCTGGAGCTCTCGGGCCGGGCCGGGGCCGATCCCCAGGAGGCCTCGCACTGGCGGTGGGTCCCGCCCGAGACCGACGGCCCGCTGCACCGGGCGCTGGCGGGCGGACGCGCCCTGTGGTTCCCCGAGGGGCCGGGCGGGGCGGGGCCACTGCCCGGCCCGCGGGCCGACGCGGCGCGGGCGGTGCTGCCGCTGGAGCACGGGGGCAGGGTGGTGGGGCTGGCGCTGGTCGTCTGGCCCGCCCCGGCCGTCCTCGACGCGGAGGTACGGGCGTCCGTGGAGGCCCTGTGCCAGCCGTCCGGTCTGGTCCTGGACCAGGTCGGCGACGCCGCGGACGTGACGCCGGCGCAGCTGGCGGCCGTACTGGCGCAGCTCGACCATCCCGCGATCGTGGTCAGGCTCGCCGCCGCCGACGACCGGTCCCCCGGGGGCGTCAGGGCCCCGCACACCGTCGACCACCTCAACCCGGCCGCCCTGCGCGAGCGGGAGCTCCCGCCCGGTGCGGCCGGGCGGCCCGTCGCCCAGCTGTATCCCGGCCTCCACCAGGAGCTGGTCGGCCTGGTCGCCCAGGCCTGCGCGGCCGGCGCCCCGCAGTACGCAGCCGCCCTGCCCGCGCCCCCGGAGGGCGTCTCCGACCTGTCAGCGACCACCGGGCCGGCCATGGCCGAGGTCCGGGTGCTGCCGCTGGGCGGCGGGCGCGCGGCCGTGCTGTGGCGTGCGGGGGTCCGGCTCGGCCCGCTGATCGCGCGTGCCCTGGAGCGGCTGGAGCGGCTGGCCGCCTTCGAGGACGACGCCGTGGGCGGATCCCGGTGGAGCCCGTCGGTGTACCCGATCTTCGGACTCGGTCCGGACGAGCCGCCCGTGCCGCTCCGGGAACTCGGCACCCGGCTGCACCAGGACGACACGGGCAGCCTGGACGAGCTGCTGGCCTCGCTCGCCGACCGGCACACCGGCGGCCAGGCGCTGGTACGGGTGTACCGCCCGGACGGCGGCGTGCGGCACGTCCGGATCTCCGCCGAACCCGTCCTCGCGGGCGCGGCCCTGGTCGGTGTCACCGGGGTCTACCAGGACGTCTCCGCCCAGCACCACACCGAGCTCGCGCTCAGCGCCACTTTCGACCGGCTCTCCGCGGCCCAGGCCGACGCGCTCGTCCGCAACCAGGTGGTGCTCCGGCTCCAGCAGACCATCGTCCCCGAGACCTCGGGCCTGCAGGCCGCGGCCGGGCTGGAGGTCGCGGCCCGCTACCGGCCCGCCGTCGTGGAGTACCGGGTCGGCGGCGACTGGTACGACGTGTTCCAGCTGCCCGGCGGACAGGTGCTCGTCACCGTCGGGGACATCGCGGGGCACGGCATCGGCGCGGCGACGGCGATGGTCACGCTGCGCGGGGCCCTGCACGGGCTGGCGTTCACCGGCGGCACCCCGGGGACGCTGATGGGCTGGCTCAACGAGGTCGCCTCGGGTACGCCGCACCAGCCGACCGCGACCGCGGTGTGCGCCCTGTTCGACCCCTCGGACCGCTCGCTGTGCTGGGCCGGTGCCGGGCACCCGCCGCCGCTGCTCCTGCGCGGCGGACGGGCCCGCTTCCTGGAGGGCCCGCCGAACGTGCTGCTGGGGGCGCTGCCGGGGGCCGCGTACGAGGAGACCACCAGCGGTCTGCGGGCCGGTGACACGCTGATGCTGTACACGGACGGGCTGGTGGAACGGCGACACACCGGGCTGGACGAGAGCCTGGCCGCCCTGCTGGAGGCGGCGGAGCGGCTCGGCGCGGGCGGCGTGGAGGAGCTGGCGGACCGGCTGCTGGGGTCGGTCAGCGGGGACACGGACGACGACACCTGCCTGGTGGTCGTGCACGTCTCCTGACCGGCGGGAGGGGTACGGGTCCTGCGGCTCACGGCTCGGGCTGTGAGGCCCCTGCGGGCTCTGCGCGGTCGCCGGGGTTGCCGGGGGCGCTGGGGCCGCTGCCGCGGCCGTCGCCACCCCGGCCCTCGCCGCCGGACGGCAGGGCCGCGGAGAGGTCCGGGTGGATGGCGAAGACCCCGTCCGCGCCGGTGAGACGCAGCATCCGCGCCACCTGCCGGCCGAGCGAGGCCAGCTCCACGCTGCCTCCGGCCGCCTCGGCCGCGAGCCTGGCCCGCAGCAGCATGTTCAGGCCGGTGGAGTCGCAGAAGGACAGTCCCCCGCAGTCGACGATCAGCCGTACCGGGCCGCCGGCCGCGAGTGCGGCGTCCAGTGCCGCGCGCAGCGGCTCGGCCGTGTCGTGGTCGAGTTCTCCGGACAGCAGGAGGACGACTGCGCCGGACATCGGCCTGACCTCGACCGCGAACTGGTTGCCGGAGCCGTCGCCGTGCGCTCGCTCCTGGCTTCCGGCCGCTGTCGACACCATGGCAAGCCTCCTGCGGAATTCGGCCCCCGACGTCCCCGGTCCATTCGGCCCCTACCCGGTCCGTCCCGCCACATGCCTCGGGATGCGGGCGGGCGGGCGCCGGGCGCCCGTACGGGCGAATTCGCGCCGCTCGGGCCCACCCGGCCCCGGTACCGGCGCGCCGACCGCCGCGCCGACGGAGGCGTCCGGGGGTTTCCGGCCCCTCGGGGCCGCCGGGGGCTCCAGGGACCGGCCCCGCACTGCCCCTGGCCGGGCTCGCCGGCACCTGGGTGCGCCACCGCCGACCGGTGCCGGTGGTGTGGCGCTCGCTCGTGGGAGCCGGGGCGGCTGCGGGGCCGCCCTTGCAGCGCCTGGACCGGCGGCCGGCCTGGGAACCTCGCCCCGAACCGGTCGGTGCGGCCGGCCCTCGCCGACGGGCGGGCGGCGACGCCGGCCGGACGCTTCGGACGGGCGCTGCCGGGTACGGACCGGAAGCGGTCCGAAGCGGCCGTGGAGACGCGGCTGCGGACGATCGCCGATGCCGTCCCGACGCCCGGCGCGAGGTGGCGGCGACGGCCGGAGCGGGGATACTGCCGACGGCACGCAACCCCCACCGCACGCCTTCCCCTGAGAGGTCACGATGAGCGCAGCCGCCGCGCCCGTATCCACCCTGGACGGATGGCGCCGGGAGCAGTTCTCCTGGCGCGGCATCACCCACGACTGCTTCGAGCGGGGCGAGGGACCCGGCGTCGTCCTGATGCCGGAACTGCCCGGGATCACGCCGGAAGTGCTGGGCCTCGCACAGCACTTGGTCGACAGCGGGTTCACGGTCGTCATGCCGTCGCTGTTCGGCAGCCCGGGCACGCCGTCCGTATCCGCCGGATCGTTCGCGGCCGTCGCACGGGCCTGTGTCTCCCGGGAGTTCCTCGCCTTCGCCACCAACGCCCGGCGGCCCGTGACCGAATGGCTGCGGGCGCTGGCCCGCAGCCTCGACGCGCGGACGCCGGGGACGGGCGTCGGGGTCATCGGGCTGTGCTTCACGGGCGGGTTCGCCCTGGCGGTGGCCGTGGACGACGCGGTGCTCGCCGCCGTGATGGGCCAGCCCTCGCTGCCCCTCCCGGTCACCGCGGCTCACCGCGCGGACCCGGGCCTGTCGGAGGAGGAGCTGGGTGACGTCACCCGGCGCATGCGGGACGACGGGCTGTGCGTCCTCGGCATGCGGTTCACCGCAGACCCGCTGGTTCCCGGGCAGCGCTTCGAGACCCTGCGCCGCCGGCTCGGTGACGCCTTCGAGTACATCGAGCTCGACTCCCGGCCCGGCAACACCGGCGGCTTCGGCAGGAGCGCCCACTCGGTGCTGACCCGCGAGGTGCGCGAGGCGCCCGGACACCCCGCCCTGGCCGTCCGCGAGCGGACGGTGGCGTTCCTGCGGCGCCGGCTGGTCCCGGCGCCGACGGCCGAGCCGGAAGCCGTCTGAACGGCGGCCGACAGGTTCCGCGCGGCGTTCACGTCCGGTCGTGGGTCGTGCCGCGGCCGCACGTTCACGTGCGGCCGCGAAGCGGCGTGCTCCCGACGAGCATGCCGCACGCCGCTCCCGTACCACCGGGCCTCGTACTCCGGCATGGTCCAGAACCCGGCCCGTGCCGCGTCGCTGATCGCGCGCGCCGGGCTCCGGCTCCTGACCGACCGGGTGCGCACGGTCAGGTCCTCGGTCGCTTCGATCACCGTGCGCGGTTCGAGGAGGATGAGCGGATGGACACGGCAGAAGTGGAAGGGCGGGCCCACGCGCCCTCTTTCGACCGTGCGCTGGAGGAGCCGGTGGCCGGGAGCGTCCCGGTCGGGCCGGGCGTGCCGCTGGTGATCACCGAGGGGAACTACCTGCTGTACGAGGCGGGTCCGTGGGCGGCGGTGCGTCCGCTCCTGGACGAGGCGTGGTTCCTGGCCCCGGACGACGGGCTGCGGGTGCGGCGGCTGGTCGACCGGCATGTGCGCCACGGCAGGGCGCGGCCGTACGCGCGCGAGTGGGTCGCCTGCTCCGACGAGGCGAACGCCCGCCTGATCGCGCCGGGGCGGTCCCGCGCCGATCTCGTGGTGGAGTGAGGCGGCCGTACCGGTGGTGAAGTTCCGGCTGCGGACGGTGAGTTGTCCGACGCGGCCGCGTGCCGTCCGCTTGTTGTCGGGGGGACGTGGCAGACTCCGTCCTTGATCACGGGGGCGTCGGGCCCGCGTGTGTTCGACATGCGGATCTTGGGAGAGTAGTGCGCAAGGCGAAGTGGGCGGCCGCGGCTGCCGGTGTGGTGCTGTTGGTCGCGGGCTGTGGCAGCAAGGGCGGTACGGACCAGGGCAAGGGCGCCGACGCGCCCACGTCCGGTTCCTCGGCTCCGGCTTCCTCGCCGGCGGCGGGCAAGGATTCGGGCGGGGCTCTGGATGCCGCGGCGGTGAAGAAGGAAATCGACGCCGCGGCCACGGGGGCCGGCTACGCGGAGAAGCCGGGGGACGACGTCCCTGCGAACCTCAAGTCCTGCATGGTGTCATGGGTCGCGGACGCCAAGAAGGCCACCGACTCGAAGAAGTCCTACGACGACACGGTCGCCGCCCTGGCCAAGGGCGGGTGGAAGGAGTCCCGGACCTTCGACCAGCAGGGATCGGTCATCAAGTCACTGGACAAGAGCGGCTGGACCGTGAAGGCGAGCCACGCGGGCAAGGCCGGGGCACTGCTGGTGGTCCAGTTCGTCGCCACGGACAACGGCCCCACGTGCGCGAAGGCCTTCCAGGAAGACCTGGCCAAGAACAAGCAGTAACGGACCGGGTCGAACGGCTGCCGCCGGGTCCCCGCAACGGGCGTGCGGGGACTCCGGTGGCCCGGCGGATCAGGCGGCGGTGTCGGTCTCGGGTTCGTCGGTCCAGGTGAAGGAGTCGATGAGCCAGGTCCCGGAGGCGGTGCCGAAGCGGAAGGTCTTGCGGCCCCAGGCGGAGAAGGGGACACCGTCCCGCACGCCCCACTTGAAGTACTGCCCCGAGCGGGTCGCGCGCCCGTCCGCCACCAGGGTCGTGGCGGCGACCTCGGCCTCGGTGAAGTCGGTCAGCCCAGGCCCGTTGAGCAGTGCCTCGCGGGGCGCGAGGAAGGCGTCCACGTCCATGCGGTCGACGGTGCCGTCCTCGGCCACCCGCTCGATCACCGCATCGGGTGCGAGCACCGCGCGGGCGGCGTCCAGGGCCACGGGGCCTCCCCCGACGCGGGTGAACGCCGCGTAGAACGCCGCGACGAGTGCGTCTACGGCCTTCTCGTCGGCCGACTGCGGCCTGCCCCCGCGCCATTCGGCGGCGAGGACCGCGAACTGCGAGGTGCTCTGCCAGGCCCCCTTCCGGTGGACGTCGTCGCGTGCGACGGCCTCGTGGCGCATGCCGACGCGGCGCATCAGGGCCGCCGAGGCCGTGTTCTGCACCGCGCACACGCCGAAGACGCGGTGCCATCCGAAGGTGTCGAAGGCCAGGCCGAGGGCGGCCGTGACGGCCTCCGTGGGGATCCCGGTGCCGTGCACGTCGGGATGGAAGGCGAAGCCGACCTCGCCGGTCAGCGGAGCCCGCCCGTCCCGCTTGAGCAGGACCTCGCCGACGACCCGCCCGGTCCCGGTCTCGACGGCGAGGCCGAGCCGGTCGCCGGGCTCCGCGAGCGCCTCGCCGGCCAGCATCCGTTCCAGGGCCCGCTGCGTGGCCTCGCGCGTGTGCGGCTCGTGCGGGAGGTACCGCGCGACCTCGGGAAGGGACCGGTGGGCGTGGATCGCGTCGAGGTCCCCGGCCCGTACGGGGCGCAGGGCGAGCCGCCCGGTCCGAACGGGATAGTCGGGCCGGCCCGGCGCCCGGTCGGTGACGGCGCTCGGGTCGTTCAGGTCGTGGTCGTTCGGGAGGTTCGGGCTGGTCATCTGGCTCCCCTCGTGCGCATGCCCGCATCCTGCCCGATGGGGGCGGGAGGGGATACGGGTGAGGGAAGGTCAGTCGGGCGGTTCCTGCGGCCGCGGTTCCCGGGCGGGCTCCGACGGGCCCGCGGGTGGACCGGGCTCTTCCGGCGGCGCGTCGGAAGGCGGCAGGTCGGGGGACTTCGGCGGGTCGGACGAGGGCGGGGAGCCCGGCGGCCGGGGCGGGACCTCCGGGACGTCCGGGTCCTGGCCCGGGTCCGGCGGAGCGGGATGCGAGTTCATGACGGCACTCCAAAGCGGCGGAACCAACCACGGCCCGCGCCTGCCCCGGCACCCGCGGGGCAAACCGCCTCCGGCGGGCGGACGCTCAGGCGTCCCGGTCCCCCCGGGGCTGCCGGCTCGCGGCGATCACCGTCGCGACCGCGAGGAGCACCGCGGTGCTCAGGGCGGATCCCCACGGCGAGGTGCGGCCCTCGGCCTCCGGTGCCACGCGCCGCCGCGGATCGTGGGCGACGCGGACCTCACTGCCCACGGGGGCGGCGCGCCGGTCGTCCTTGAGCTCGGACGGGTATCCGCCGGGGCAGTCCAGCGTGTGGCGGTGGACGGTCTTCGGCCCGGGGGCGCCCTCGCCGTAGGACTGCTGGACGGTGCTCTCGACGGCGCGGACGACGCAGAGGGCGACCTCGCTGCGCGCTGCCACCCGGTCGGCGGCGGCCACGGCCGCCAGGAGCGCCAGGGCCAGCGCGACGGCCCCGAAGAACCCGCGGGTGCCTGCGACGGCCGTCCAGTACACCGCGCAGAGCAGGGCGATCAGGGTGCCTCCGCCCGCCAGGGCGATGCCGGCGGACGGCGCGGAGGCGCCGGTGAAGCACCAGTGGGCCCAACCGTAGACGGCGCCCGCGGCGAGCAGCGGCCCCGCGG
>NZ_JACBGN010000243.1 GCF_013401435.1 Streptomyces sp. BR123 | reverse complement strand
GCCGGGGCCGGAGCGGACACCGGCGTGGGCAGGGGGTCCGGTGCGGGCGCGCTGTCCGCCGTGACCGGGTCGGTGATCCACAGCCGGCGCCGCAGGAACACCGACGGGGGGAGCGGCACCAGCCGGGTGCCCGGCTCGCGGGGCGCGGCACGCTCGATGTCGAGGCCCGACAGCCAGAGCTCGCCGAGCTGGTGCAGTCGCCGGTTGCGCCACAGGTCCGCGAGGAAGGCCGTGGTCTCCGGCAGCGTGTCCAGGTCCCGGTGGGCGCCGCGGCCGTCCCGCAGGTCGGCGTACCGTACGGCGGTCTCCTCCTCGCCCCCGCCGGTGCGGGCCGAGCGGGCGAAGGCGCCGAGCGCGGCCGCCAGGCCGGCGGTGTCGTCCGCCACCACGGCGAGGCGGCAGTCCATGGCGGCCCGGCCGGTGCGCAGGCTGTACGCCACCGCCCGCAGGTCGGCGGGCGCCTGGGGGCCCTCCAGCCGGCGCGCGAGGCGGTCGGCGGTGGCCGCCAGGTGCTCCCGTGTCGGAGCGGAGAGCAGGACCAGTTCCGGGCGGCCCGGCTCGGCGGCGGCGCCGGCGGCCCGGCCGTGCCGCTCGGGCAGGTACTCCTCGACGATGACGTGGGCGTTGACCCCGCCGGCGCCGAAGGAGCTGATGCCCGCCCGCCGCGGCAGCGCGCTGCCGTCCGCGCCGGTCAGCCGCTCCCACCGGCCGGGGGTGTGCTGGAGGACGAAGCGGGTGTCCTCCAGGCGCAGGCCCGGGTTGACCGGGTCGGCGTGCAGGGTGGGGACCAGCTCGCCGTGGCGCAGCTGGAGCAGCACCTTGGTCAGCGCGGCGATGCCGGCCGCCGACTCGCCGTGCCCCACCGCGGACTTGACCGACCCCAGCGAGCAGGGCACGGAGCCGGAGCCGTACGCGTCCTGGAGGCCGGCCAGCTCCACCGGGTCCCCGAGCTCCGTGCCGGTGCCGTGCGCCTCGATCACGTTGACGGTCGCCGGGTCGGTGCCGGAGTCGCGCAGCGCGGCACGGATCACCCGGGCCTGCGCCCACGGGCTCGGCGCGGTGAAGCCGTTGGTCCGCCCGCCGTGCGCGACGGCGCTGCCGCGGACCACCGCGTGCACGGTGTCGCCGTCGGCCAGGGCGGCGGCGAGCGGCTTCACCAGGACGGCTCCGCCGCCCTCGCCGGGGCCGAAGCCGGCTCCGCCGGCGCCGAAGCTGCGGCACAGGCCGTCCTCGGCCAGGAAGCCGGACTGGCGCAGCATCCGGAACCGGGAGGGGTGGACGTACAGGTTCACCCCGCCGACCAGGGCGGCCGCGCACTCGCCGCGGCGGAGCGCGTCGAGCGCCAGGTGCAGCGCGACCAGGGACGAGGAGCAGGCGGTGTCGACCGGCTGGCTCGGACCGCGCAGGTCGAGCAGATAGGACAGCCGGTTGGGCAGGGTCCAGTAGTGCCCGGACGGCATCTCCCGGTGTCCGGCGGCCCAGCGCTCGGCGCCCAGCAGCTTGTAGTCGCTGGAGGTGATCCCGGCGAAGACGCCGACGCTGCGGCGCTCGCCGTCCGGAGCGACCAGGTCGTCCAGGCGCGAGCCGGTGTATCCGGCGTCCTCCAGTACCTCCCAGGCGACCTCCAGGAACAGCCGCTCCTGCGGGTCGAGGAGGGTGCCGTCGTGGGCGGACAGTCCGAAGAACGTCGGGTCGAACGCGTCCACGCCGTCGAGGAAGTGGCCCCGGGCCCTGACGCCGCCCGCGTCCGGCCAGCGGTCGGTCGGCAGGTCGGAGGTGGTGTCCTTGCCGTTCAGCAGGTTCTGCCAGAAGGCGTCCAGGTCGGGCGCCTGCGGGTAGCGGCCGCTGATGCCGATGATCGCGAAGCGGTCGTCGTCGTCGTCGGCCGCCGCCGGTGCGACCGGGACCGTCGACGCCGCCGGAGCTGCCGGCACCGCCGCGGCGGCCGGTGCCGCCGGGGTCGCCGAGGTCGCCGAGGTCGCAGCAGGGACTGCCTTGGCGGCGGCCAGGTGGTCGACCAGCTCGTCCAGGTCGCGCAGGCCGAAGAGCATCTCCGGCCCGACCGGTGCCACTTCGGCGCTGAGCCGGGAGGCGAGGGTGCGGATCATGACGGAGTCCAGGCCCATCGACTCCAGCGAGGTGTGGCCGCCGATGCTGCCCGCGGGGCGGCCGATGGTGTCGGCCACCGTCCGGCTGACCCGGTCGGCCAGTTCGGCGCGCCGGCCGGCATCCGCCGCGGCGGACTCGGCCGGTGCGACGACGGGAACGGCGGGAGCAGCGGGGGCGGCGGGAGCGGCGGCGGTCGCCCGGGCGGGCGCGCCCGGCCCGGCCTCGGGACGGTGCTCCAGGTGGAGGTCGGCCAGGTGGGCCCGCCATGCGGCCCCGTCGCCGTGGAAGAGCGAGACCACCTCGGGGCCGTCCGCGGCCAGCAGGCGGTCCAGGGCCGCGAGCCCGGCGGCGGCGGGCAGCGGCGCCATGCCGGTGTGCTGGGCGACGACCTCCAGGACCGGCTCCGGAATGCTCATGCCGGGGACGTCCCAGAGCGGCCACTGCACCGACAGCGTCCGGCCGTGCCGCTCGCCGCGCGACACCTGCCCGGCGCGGCGGGTGGCGAAGCCGTCCAGGAAGCCGTTGGCGAACGCGTAGTCGCTCTGGCCGAGGTTGCCGGTCACCGCGGCCACGGAGGAGAACAGCACGAACGCGTCCAGCGGGAGGGCCGCGGTCGCCTCGTCCAGTGCCAGCGCACCGAGGATCTTGGGCGCCAGCACGTCGGCGACGTCCCGGGCGTCCTTGCGCACCAGGTAGCCGTCGCGCACCACGCCGGCGGCGTGGAAGACGCCGTGCAGGGCGCCCTCGGTCCGGACGATCTCCGCCACGAGAGCGGCGGCCGCCTCGGGGTCGGTGACGTCGGCCCGGACGTAGCGCAGGCGGTCGCTGTCGGCCACGGCGCTGCGGGCCGCGGCGGCGAGGTCGTCCCATGCGGTCCGTCCGCAGAGGACCACGCGGGTGCCCGGACGGTCCGTCAGGTGCCGGGCCAGCGCGAGGCCGATGCCGCCCGCGCCGCCGCTGACCAGGTACACGCCGTCCTGGCGCACGGCGGGGCGGGTCCCGGGCAGCGGGACGGGGGCGAGCACCCGGCGCAGCCGCCCGGTGGAGCGGAGGTCGGCCAGGTGCCCGTGCTCGGCGCCCGGGGCGGCGATCTCGGCGAGCAGCCGCCTCGCGTCCGGCGTGCCGCCGGCGGTCAGCACCGCCCGGCCGGACAGCCGGGGGTTCTCCTGGCGGAGGGTCTGGACGAGCGCTCCGGCCGCGTCGGCGCGGGTGGGGTCCGCGGTGACGGCCAGCAGGGTGAGCTGCTGGGTGCGCAGGACGGCCAGCGCCGCACGGGCGGCTTCGAACACCTCCAGGTCCGCGGCGGTCGCGGAGGCTCCGTCGGCGGGAGCGGTGAGCCGCAGCACGACGGTGACGGCCTGCGCGCCGGTGGCCCGCAGCGCCTCGGCGGCCGTCCGGTCCGTGCCCAGCCGGTGGACGTCGAGCCCGGTGGCGGCCAGGGCGGCCGCCAGGTCACCGGCCGGGTCGTGTACGAGCAGCGGGGCGGTGGGCGCGGACGCGGCGGCCGGCAGCGGGGCGGCGATCCACTCCTGCCGGTGCAGCACCGGGTCGGTGAGCGGCGCGGCGGCCGGGATCCCGTCCGGGGTGCGGGCCCCGGCCGACTCGGCCGGAGTCCCGTGCGGGGCGGACGCGGGGGCCGCGGCGACTGCCGGGGCCGGCGCCGGCGCCGAAGTCACGGCAGGTGCCGCGGGCGCGGCAGGCGCCGAAGCCACGGCAGACGAAGTCACGGCAGACGCCGGGGGCGCGGCGGGTGCGGGCGCCGGGGAGGCGGGGCGCTCGACGTAGTGGCGCTCCGGGGCGAAGGGGTACGCCGGCAGCGAGAGCCGCCGGTGCCGGGTGGCCGGGCTGACCGCGGCCCAGTCCACCGTGTGGCCCTGCGCGTAGAGCTTGGCCAGGGCCGCCAGCTCGGCCGGCCCGGGGTTCTCGCCTGCCCGCTCGACCAGCCGGGCCAGCAGCGCGGCCTGCGCGCGGCGGACGGCCGGGTCGGGCGCGGCGGCGTCGGGCGCGGTGTCGGTGCGCCGCGGGTCGGCCGAACCGGCGGCGAGCAGGTCCAGCGATTCCAGCAGTTCGTCCCGGCCGGAGACCAGCAGCGCGGAGCGGTACGGGTGGTGGGTGCGGGCGACGGCCAGGGTGTGGGCGACGTCGGCGGGCGTCGCGTCGGAGCCCGGGCCGCGCAGCCAGCGGGCGAGGTCGGCGGCGTGGGCGGCGGGCGCGTCGGCGCGCCGGCCGGACAGCGGGACCAGGACGGGCGAGGCGCCGTCGCCGGCAGTGGGCCGGGCGGCCGGCTGGGGGGCCTCCTCGACGACGACGTAGGCGTTGGTGCCGCTGAAACCGAAGGAGCTGACACTGGCCCGGCGGGGCCGGCCGCCGCCGGGTCGGGCCAGCTCGCGGCGCTCCGCCGCGACCGTGAACGGCCCCTGGTCGAACGGGATCTGCGGGTTGGCCCGGGTGTAGTGGAGCGACGGCGGGACCTGCCCGGTGCGCACCACGCCCGCCGCCTTCAGCAGCCCGGCCAGGCCGGCCGCCGCCGAGGTGTGGCCGATGTTTCCCTTGACCGATCCGATCGGCACGCTGGCGGGCGCCAGCCCGGCGCCGGCGAACGCCTCGTTGAGGGCGGTGACCTCGATCGGGTCGCCCAGCGGGGTGCCGGTGCCGTGGCACTCGACGTAGTCGATGCCGGCGGGGTCCACCTCGAAGCGCTGCAGCGTGTCGCGGACCAGTGCGGCCTGCGAGCGGGCGCTGGGCGCGGTGATGCCGTTGGTGCGCCCGTCCTGGTTGAGCCCCGACGCGCGGATCACCGCGTGCACGGGGTCGCCGTCGGCGAGCGCCTTCGACAGCGGCTTGAGCACCACGACGGCGCAGCCCTCCCCCGGCACGATGCCGTCGGCGGCCGCGTCGAACGGGCGGCAGCGCCCGTTGGGGGACAGCATCCCGGCCGCGCTCATGAACACGTGCGGGAGCTCGGTCAGGTACAGCGTGACGCCGCCGACCACCGTCAGTTCGGTCTCGCCGAGCCACAGCGACTGGCAGGCCAGGTGCAGGGCGGTCAGCGAGGAGGAGCAGGCGGTGTCCACCGTGACGGCGGGGCCCTTGAGGTCCAGGTGGTAGGCGATCCGGGCGGCGAGGATGGAGTTGGAGTTGCCCTGCATCACCTGGGGGAGCCGCTTGTACGGGCTCTCCCGCTCGACCAGGTCCTGGTAGTCGTTGAGCATGACCCCCGCGTAGACGCCGCAGCGGGTGCCGGCGAGCGAGCGGGCGTCCCGGCCGGCGTGCTCCAGCGCGCGCCACGCCTCCTGGAGGAAGAGGCGTGCCTGGGGGTCGGTCAGCTCGGCCTCGCGGGGCGTCATCCGGAAGAAGTCCGCGTCGAAGCGGTCGGCGTCCGCGACGTAGGCGCCCCAGCGGGAGACCGAGCGGCCCTCGGCGGCCGGGTCCGGGTCGTAGAACTCCTCGGTGCGCCAGCGCTCCGGCGGTACCTCGGTGACCAGGTCGTCGCCGTCGAGGATCCGCTGCCAGAACGTGTCCGCGTCGGCGGCGCCGGGGAAGCGCGCGCTGTAGCCGATCACCGCGACGGGCTCGGGCCGGCCCGCCGCGGGTCCGGCGGCGGGCGCGGCCGGCGCGGTCGTCCCGGCCGGCGCGGTCGTCCCGGCCGGGGGCTCGGCGGCGGGCCGGGTGGGCGCGGCTGCGGGCTCGGACGGGCGCGGTGCGGCCGCCGGGCTCCGGCCGGCGAGCAGCGCCTGGGCGGCGGCCCGGTCCAGGCCCCCGTCCTTGAATCGGGTCAGGATCTCTTTCGCGTCCATCAGTTCTCGCGGTCCTCGCGTCGGCGGTGTCGGTCTGGTCGGGCGGCGGTCCGGCCCTGGGGCGGCGGGGGTCAGGGGTGTCGGCGGTCGGCGGCGCCGTAGCCGCCGACGATGCGGTCCATCACTTCGGGCAGCCGGAAGGAGGTGCGGTGCATGGCCGCCTCCCGCGCGATCGCCGCGTCGGTGGCGGCGAGCAGCGGTGCGGCCAGGTCCTGCTTGAGCAGTTCCAGCGAGGCGCGCGGCGCGTTCGCGATGCCGGCGGCCAGCGCGCGGGCGGTGGACGGCACCTCGTCGTGCGCCACGACCCGGACCGGCGCCCCGCGTTCGCGGAGTTCGGCGCCGCGGTGGTTGCGCGCGGTGTAGAGCATCTCGGTGCCGAGCTGGTGGCCGAAGCGGGCGGGCAGGAGGTGGGTCGCGCCCATGCCGGGTGTGAAGCCGTAGCGCATGAAGTTGGCCGCGTACACCGACCGCTCGCTGAACACGGCGAGGTCCGCGTAGAGCGCCAGCACCAGGCCGCCGCCGATCGCGTGCCCCTGCACCGCGGCCACCACCGGCAGGGGGCAGCGGGCGAAGACCCGGAAGAAGTCGTCGGTGTCGAAGCTGCCGTCGCCCCGGGCGAAGTGGACCAGCTCCCGCTGGGACCCGCCGGCGCAGAACAGCTCGGGCATGCCCTCGACGACCAGGACGCGGGTGCGCTCCTCGGCGACCGCCCGGTCGACGGCGTCGACCAGGCCGCGGCTGAGCGCCGGGCCGAAGGTGTTGCGGCCCTCGTGGTCGGCCATCCGGACCACGGCCACCGGTCCCTGCCAGGACAGGTGGACCACGTCGTCGGCGGCGCCGGTGGGCGCCGTGACCGCGCTCATGCCGCCGCTCCGGCCTCGCGCAGCCGTGCCAGCAGCTGCCCGGTCCCCGGGGCGGCGAACCGCTCGATCAGCAACCGCGAGGCGTCGTGGCCCAGGCGGGCGTCCCTGGGGAACAGCCGGGCGCGGTAGTCCTTGAGCGCTGCGGTGGTGCTCCGGTCGGTCCGGCCGAGTCCGGCCAGCACCGGGGGCAGCAGGTCCTCGGCGCGCGGGCCTGCGAGGTCGGCGAGGCCCGCCCGGTGGGCGGCGTCGGCGTCGAACTCCTCGGCGCGCAGGGTCGCGGCGAACGCCCGCTGCTCGCCGATGCGGCGGGCGACGAACGGCAGCGCCATCGCCGGGACGAGTCCGGCCAGCACCTCGGTGAGCCGGAAGCGGGCCTGCTCCCCCGCGAGGACGAGGTCGCAGGCCGCGGCCAGGCCGGCCCCGCCCGCGGTGGCCCGGCCGTCGACGACCGCGACGGTGGCGAGCGGGCTGCGGGTCAGCCGCTCCAGCAGGGTCCAGTAGGGCAGTTCGGCGCCGTCCGGCAGCGGCTCGGGAGCCGGGTCGCCGCCGGACAGGTCGGTGCCCGCGCAGAAGTCCCCGCCCGTGGACGACAGGACGAACACCCGGCAGTCCGGGTCGCTCTCGGCCTGGTCGAGGGCCCGGCCGAGCGAGGTGAGCAGGTCGGTGTCGATCGGGTTGCGCCGCTCGGGGCGGTCGAGCACGGCCCGCAGCAGCCCGCGGCCGCGGACGACGCGTACGGCGTCGGTGTGGTTCATCGGCCGGCCCCCAGCCAGACGTACTCGCGGTGGTAGTTGCGCACGGCCTCCAGGACCAGCCGGGGGCGGGCCGTGCCCCCGTCGAAGCGGGCCTTGGTGATCTGCGGGAAGCGGTTCAGGTCGAAGGTGAAGTCGCGGGTGCCGAACTTCAGCTCGGCGGTGGCGGTGAGCAGTTCGTCGTACTCCGGTACGGACAGCTCGTAGCGGTCGTCCAGGGCCTCGCGGATGCCCATGGCGCGCACCGCGGCCTGCGACTCGGGGGTGACGACGGCGCTGTAGAACTCGGAGCTGCACCCGGAGCCGTAGGAGAAGATCCCGACGCGGCGCTCCCGGTCGATGACGGCGTTGTCGACGGTGCTGGCAAGCGCCAGGAAGACGGTGCCGGCGTAGATGTTGCCGACCTGCCGCGGGTACTCGACCGCCGCGGACAGGCGGGCGGTGAAGTCGTCCTCGATGGCCTGCGGGGACATCCGCTTGAGCTTGCGCAGGACGGCCCGGTGCGCGCCCTTGACCATGCCGGGGAACGGCGTGTGCATCGCCAGCAGGTCGAAGCTGTCCACGAGGTCCGCGCCCTCGACCTTGCGCGCGTAGTCGGTGAAGGAGCCCTTGAGGCAGTCGATGTAGGTGAGCAGGGACAGGTCGACGTCGCCGGCCTCCGCCTCCGGGTCGGGGCGGCAGGTGTCCATCACCTCGTAGCTGTGGAAGCCGTTGGCGCCCCGGTCGAAGGAGGCGACGACCGGCCGGTCGCTGATCAGCATGGCGACCGCGCCGGCGCCCTGGCTCGGCTCGACGTAGGTGTGCGGCACGGGACGGGCGACGTCGCTGCTGATCACCAGGGCCTTGGCGCCGTCGAACGGGCTGGCGGCGACCACGGCCGCGGCCATCTGCGTCGCCGCCGTGCCGCTGTAGCACGCCTGCTTGGTCTCGAAGAGGCGGCAGGAGCGGGGCAGTCCGAGGTGGTCGTGGACGTAGGTGGCGAGCGACTTGCCGAAGTCGACGCCGGACTCCGTGCCGACGATCAGCAGTTCGATGCGGCCGCGCTCCTCCTCGGACAGCGCGTCCACGATGGGCTTGGCGGCGTTGACCGCGAACGAGACGGCGTCCTCGCAGTGCAGGGCGACGCTCTTGCGGGCCATCATCAGGTTGTCGATCCGGCTGTCGTCGAGCTGCCGGGCCGCGAACAGGGTCGGGACGTCGACGTAGGTCTCTCCGCAGTAGACGTTGATGGCTTCGATGCCGACCGGCTTCATGGGGTGGTCTCCGTAGGTCAGGTGTGGTCAGGGTTCGGGTGGGCCGGGGCGGCCGTGCGCGCGGTGCCCGGCAGGCGCAGGACGACGGAGGCGTTGACGCCGCCGAAGGCGAAGCTGTTGCTGAGGGCGGTGCGCATCGGGTGGCGTTCGGCGCGGGTGCCGACCAGCGGCAGTCCGGGGTCCAGCGGGTGGTCGAGGTTGGGGTTGGGGTGGGCGTGGCCGGCCCGCAGCTGGCCGATGACGGCGACCGCTTCGACCAGCCCGGCGGCGCTCAGGCAGTGACCGGTCAGGGGCTTGGTGGAGTTGATCCGCAGCGACCGGCGCTCGCCGAACACCTCGCGCAGCGACGCGGCCTCCACCTCGTCGCCGAGGACCGAACCGGTGCCGTGCGCGTTGACGTAGTCGACGTCCTCCGCGGTCAGGCCGGCCGAGCGGAGCGCCGCCCGCATCGCCGCGGCCTGGCCCCGGGCGTCCGGCTCGGTGCCCCGGCGGGCGTCCAGCCGCTGCCCGTGGCCGGCGACCTCGGCGAGCACCTCGGCGCCGCGGGAGCGGGCGCCGGCCGCGGACTCCAGGACGACCGCCGCGGCGGCCTCGCCCCGGACGAACCCCTGGCGGTCGCGGTCGAACGGCCGGCACATCCGCTCCGGCGTACCGCGCAGCGCCTCGTGGGCCATGGCCCCGGTCCGGCGGAACGCCTCCGCCTCGACCGGGGACAGCTCGGCGGCCGGTGCCACCACCAGGACCCGGCGCGCCCATCCCGAGGCGATCATCCGGGCGCCCTGGAGCAGTGCGATCGTGCCGCTGGCGGACGCGCCGCCCACCGTCCAGCCCTCGCCGCGGACGCCGGTGACCTCGCTGACGGCGCCGACCACGTCCACGTCGAGGTGGGTCAGCGCGTACGAGGCCCGCAGCCGTCCCGGCGAGCTGTGGTGTCCGAGCACGGTGGCGGCCTGGTGCGCGAGGGCGAGGTTGCTGCCGGCGACCAGCAGTGCGGTCTCCTCGCCCCACGCGCCGCCGGGTTCGAGTCCGGCGTCCAGCACGGCCCGCAGCGCCGCGCAGGCCGCGGTCCTCGCCGGCAGTGCGGCCCGGCCGGCGACCCGCCGCAGGAGGGCGGCGGCCGGGCCGTTGCCGGCGAGGTGGCGCTCGGCCCAGCTCCCGAGGACGAAGTCGTCGAGGGCCGCGACGGGCAGCGGCCCGCCGTCCGCGGAGCCGTCGGCGTCGCCGGACGGCATCCGCACCGCGCTGCGCCCCGCCAGCAGGGCGGCGGTGAAGCCGTCCAGCCGGTCGCCGAGCGGGCTGAGAACGGCCGCCGCGGTGACCGCCACCGGCTGCGCTGCGGCTGCCTCGGGCGCGTCGCCGCTCACACGTGCTCGCTCAGCACCGCGACCAGGGACCGCAGGTCGTTGGCGCGGGTCAGCTGCTCGGCGGGCACCCGGACGCCGAGGTCGTCCTGGGTGGCGATGACCACGTCCATCCGGTCGATGGAGTTGGCGCCCAGCTCCCGCATGCTGTGGTCCAGCGTGATCTGCGACTCGGTCAGCTCCGGGAGCACGTCGAGCAGGTTGCGGCGGACGACGGCGAAGATCTCGTCGGGGGTCATGGTGTCTGGTTCCTCGGTTTCGTACGGGTCGGACGGCAGGGGTGTGGTGCGGGAGGGCGGGGTCAGCGCCGCGGGGTGAGCAGGGTGACCGCCTGCTCGATGGAGAGCCGGTTGTCGCGGACGGCGCTGAGCAGCGCGTCCAGGTCCGCCTGGGAGGGCTCCCCGGCGCCGGGCACCGGCAGCGGGAGGGCTGCGGGCTCCGCAGCGGCGGCCGTGGCCGGGGCCGGGGCGGCGCGTCCGGCGACGTGGCGGCTCAGCGCGGTCAGGCTGGGGTGGTCGTAGAGGATGCCGGCCTTCTCGTCGAGCCCGTAGGTCCGGTTGACGAACGCCACGAACTCCACGCCGAGGATCGAGTCCAGGCCGAGGGTGTTGAAGCTCGCCTCGTCGTCGATGTCGCCGGGCTCGCAGTACAGGGTCCGCGCCAGCTCCTCGCGCAACGCCCGGGCGATGGGGGCGGGGTCGACGGACACGGCCGACGCGGCAGGCGCGACGGGCGCGGCGGGGGCGGCAGGCACGGCG
>NZ_JACBGN010000242.1 GCF_013401435.1 Streptomyces sp. BR123 | reverse complement strand
CCCCAGCCCCTACGACGAGGGCACCTGCCTCAACGGCACCCTCCCCGACTCCACCACCGCCACCCGCGTCAACAACGTCGACGAAGTCCCCTGCTCCGCCCCCGACGCCCACTACCGCGTCATCCAGCGCTTCTCCTTCACCTCCGACATGAACCGCTGCGACGCCAACCCCAAAACCCAGTACGCCTTCTCCCACCGCTACACCCGCAACGGCGTCCCCATCAACGAATACGTCTACTGCCTCGTCGGCATGGGCTCCTACGCCCGCCCCTGACCACGCCGATCAAACCGGCTCGGCATCCCACGGCCAAGCGGCCTCCCGCCCGGCCTCGACGAGACCGACCACCCGGAACGCGGCATCCGTCAGACCGCCGAAGGTGTACCGGCGGGGACCCGCCGGCCCGTGCGCAGGCCGGTACCCCGCCAGGTTCCACGTATAGACCGGAACACCGGCCGACACCTGCTCGGCCGGTCCCCGAGGCCCGTGGGGCGCGGCCTGCTCGTCCGTGACGATCAGGACCCGGTCGTGCTCCCGGAAATGGGCCCGCACCGCCTTCGCGGTCTCGGTACCCCCAAGACTGTGGAACCGTTTCAGCACATCGAGCACCGGCTCGCCCGGCTCGAACGGCACCACCCGACTGCCCCAGCCGAACTCCACCAGATCCGCCCGCTCGGCACGCATGGCCAGAGCCGCACCGAAAACCGCCGCAGCATCAGCCCGCGTCAACTCGGACCGCTCGGACACGGTGTCCCAGAACATCGAATCGGACCGGTCCACCAGGATCAGGCTCCGGCCGGGCAGGGACGGCACGTTCGCCAGGGAATGACCCAGCGCCCGTTCCAGCGCGGCCGCCCAGCGCTGCGAGGGCGCATGCCGATGGGCAGCCAGATAGCGGAAGGGGAACTGTCGCGACCGGGCCACCTCAGAGGCATCCGAAAGCCGCGCGGCAACCCCGGCCGCCACCTCGTCCGACACCCCCGCCCCGTCGAAGTTCCGCAGGTTCCGCAGCAGCGCCATCAACCCCATGGAAGGAATCACGGCCTCCCACACAGCGGCATCCATCGGCCCGTGGAGCCAACCTGCCAACGCCTCCCACGTCACCCCCGCCGCAGCCAGCCGCTCGGAGCCCCCCGGCCCCGTCACCACCGCCCGCCGATCCTCCACAGCCGACTCCACCAACACCCGGTGCGCGGTCAACAACCGGTCCAAAACCGGCGGCACAGCCCGCTCGGGGTGGTGCCGGCGGTCCAGGGCATACCGGAACAGCGCCCCCTGCCACGGCTTGCCGGGGTCGGGAGAGGCATGCACCAGATTGAGCACGTCACCGAAGCGGAAGGCCTTGGACGCGGTGTCGTACTTGAGCAGCGACCGGGACGTGTACAGCCGGCGCACACCGTCCGCGATACCCCGCTTCACGGCTTGCGGCACGTTCCGCCCGTACGCCGAGACCCAGTGGGCCAACAGCTCACCGGGCTCGTCGGCACGCTGGAGCACCGAGTCGATCACGGACCGGTTGGACGGACCTCCGGACACCCCGGCCTCCAGCCGGGCCCGTACGTACGCGGCGGCACCCACCAGGGACGCCGTACGCATGTTGCCCTCGCCGCGAAGCCAGCGCAGCAGACCGGCCGTCCACACCGGGTCCCGGACGGCGAGTTCGCCGACGAGACGGGCGTACCGTTCGTCCCGCTCCTCGCCGCTCTCGTAGAACGTCCGCTGCGTGACGAAGTTGCCGACCGCAAGGAGGAAGAGCTCCTCCCGGGGCTCCCGGACGAAGCCCGCGCCGCCCCCGTGGGTACGCCACCCCGGCCAGGCGGGCCCGTACCGGAGCTGCGGCGGGGGCAGGGAACGGGCGGCCGCCGAGACATGCGGGGCCACGAGCATCTCGGACCAGACCTTGGAGACGCGTGGGGTGTAACGAGGCAGCGAATCCCCCCGGATTCAACAACGGAACGGCCCGCCGGAAGAGCGAAAAGAGCCGGACGGGTCAGGACGACCGCGCCTGCCGAGATCCAAGAGGGCGGCGGCGTCACTTGGTTGTCAGAAGGAAGTAGCCGCAGCCGAGCGCATCGCCAGGCACGATCGCTCTGCCACGCTACAAACCCCATCGGTCCCACGCCACTGATTTGTGCGGAGCCCGGGGGAGGAGGCTGACCGGGCCCCCTAGTGCTTCGGCCCGACGTGGAGGTCCATGAGAGCCACGGACTCCTTGCGGGCGATGGAGACGTTGTGCCGGTTGGCGCGGGTCCAGCCCACTCCGAGGCGGTCCAAGGTGGTCGTGAGGAGGGCGGTGATGTCCGACGACTTGTTGGTGAAGAAGTAGCGGGGGTATTCGTACCGCTTGCCGTTGCGGACAGTCCAGTTGGTGGTCCGGCAGCCGTCGGAGTGGATCAGGCCCCGGACGAAGGCCCAGGGGTGGGCGTCGACCAGAGCCTGCTGCCAGGGCCGTAGGTGGATCCGGCGGTCGTGCTTCTTGCCCGGGGCGTGCTGGGGGAACAGGCAGGTCCAGTGGTTTCCATAGCTGGTCACGGCGACACAGCCGGACCGCTGCAGGATGTAGACCCGACTGTCCGGGTGGACGGCGGTGATCGCGGCGCGGCACTGTGCGATCAGGCCAGGCCAGGCGTCTGCGCAGGCGATGCGCAGGTGATGTCCCCCGTGTGGGTGAGGGCTGATGCAGCCGTCGCCCAAGTAGAGGCCGAGCAGGTAGACGTAGGCCTCCTGGTCGGCGGGGCCGGGGCACTCGTCACTCCGCACCATGCGGGGGAGCGGTTCGATGCGGATCTTCCAAGCGCGCAGTGCGGAACGGGAGATGCCTGTCTCCGTGCTCACTGAGTTCAGGCTGCGGCCTTCCGCCACCAGTGCGAGGGCCTGTCGGCGAGTCGCCATGTCGTACATGCACGCGACAGTGGCTCAACAAAGCGGGCCCGGATGGCGTAAACGTGGGGCTTTCACTGGAAAGGGTGATGGTCGCGGATTTTCTCGCGACCATGGAAATTAAGGAAAAGTGCCCCGGGTCGGACTCGAACCGACACTGTATGGGTTTTGAATCCATCGCCTGCTGCCAATTGGGCTACCGGGGCCCAACGAATCGAAGGTTACCCTCGACCCGCTGCGTGTCCACCTTACCGCAGCTAGGTAGGCTCGGGGGAGCTTGTCTGCCCCGCATCGAGGAGCCCACCGTGACCGCCGAGCACGAGTCGACGCCCACGCCCGACGCCGACCAGTCGCACGTTCCGCCGCTGACGACGCGCGTCGTCATCGCCGAGGACGAGGCGCTCATCCGTCTCGACCTCAAAGAGATGCTGGAGGAAGAGGGCTACTCGGTGGTCGGCGAGGCCGGCGACGGCCAGAGCGCCGTCGAGCTGGCCCGTGAGCACCGGCCCGACCTCGTCATCCTCGACGTGAAGATGCCCGTCCTGGACGGGATCTCCGCGGCGGAGAAGATCGCGCAGGAGTCCATCGCGCCGGTGCTGATGCTGACCGCGTTCTCGCAGCGCGACCTGGTCGAGCGGGCGCGGGACGCCGGGGCCATGGCGTACCTGGTGAAGCCGTTCAGCAAGAGCGACGTGGTGCCGGCCATCGAGATGGCGGTCTCGCGTTTCGCGGAGCTGCGCGCGCTGGAGAAGGAGGTCGCGGACCTCTCCCTGCGGCTGGAGACCCGGAAGCTGGTGGACCGGGCGAAGAGCATCCTGCAGACGCAGTACGGGCTGACGGAGCCCGCGGCGTTCCGGTGGATCCAGAAGACGTCGATGGACCGGCGCATGTCGATGCAGCAGGTCGCGGAGGCGGTCATCGAGGACGCCGAGGAGAAGAGGAACGCCGGCAAGGGGTAGTCCGCCCCGTCTGCGTGCACGGCACGCGATGCGTGAGGCCCGCCACCGGGTTCCGGTGGCGGGCCTCACGCATGGTGCGGTGGGTGGCGGGGGTCAGTCCTCGCCGAGGTAGGCCTTGCGGACGTCCTCGTTGTGGAGGAGCTCCTGGCCGGTGCCCGAGAGCACGATCTTGCCGATCTCCATCACGTGGGCCTGGTCGGCCAGCGAGAGGGCGGCCTGGGCGTTCTGCTCGACGAGCAGGATGGTGGTGCCCGTGGACTTGAGCTCGGAGATGGTGGCCATGATCTTGTGCATCATCAGCGGGGAGAGACCCATGGAGGGCTCGTCCAGCATGAGGAGCTTGGGGCGGGACATGAGGGCCCGTCCCATGGCGAGCATCTGCTGCTCACCGCCCGAGAGGGTGCCGGCGGCCTGCTTGCGGCGTTCGCCCAGGATGGGGAACATCTCGTAGGCGCGCTGGACGTCCTTCTCGATGCCGTCCTTGTCGCTGCGGAGGAAGGCTCCGAGCTGGAGGTTCTCGGCGATCGTCAGCCGGGGGAAGATGTGGCGTCCCTCGGGGGAGTGGGCGAGGCCCAGGGAGACGATCTTGTGGGCGGGAACGGAGCCGAGGGGCTGGCCGTCGAAGGTGATGCTGCCGGAGCGGGGCTTGATGAGTCCCGACAGGGTGCGCAGGGTGGTCGTCTTGCCGGCGCCGTTGGTGCCGACGAGGCAGACGATCTGGCCTTCTTCGACGGTGAAGGAGATGCCCTTGACGGCTTCGATCTTGCCGTAGGCCACCTTGAGGTCGTTGACCTCGAGGAGTGCGGTCACTTGGCTTCTCCGTCCTTGCTGGTGGTGCTGTCCGCGGCTGCAGCCTCGGCCTCGGTGTCGGCGGCCGGGGCGGGGGCGTCCGTGGTGTCGGCCTCCGTCTCGGTCTCCGTCGCCTCGGCCGTGTCGGCGTCCGTGGTGTCGGCGGCTTCCGTCGCCTCGGTTTCCGTGGCTTCGGTGTCCGCCGTGTCGGCTTCCGCGTCGGCGGCCGGCTCGGCGTCGGCCTCATCGGCGTCGGCCTCGGCGGCCACGGCGGCCGGCTCGGCGTCGGCCTCGGCGGCTGCAGCCTCGGCGGCCTCGACCTCGGCGGCCTCGGCCTCGGCTTCGGCGGCCGGGGGCTCGAAGGGCTCGCCGAGGTAGGCGGCGATGACGCGCTCGTCGCCCTGGACCTCGGCGGCGGTGCCCTCGATGAGCTTCTCGCCCTGGACGAGACAGGCGACGCGGTCGCAGAGGTTGAAGATGAACCGCATGTCGTGCTCGATGACGAGGACGGCGATGCCCTTGTCGCGGATGGCGAAGATGAGCTCTTCCGCGGCGCGGGTCTCCTGTGGGTTCATGCCGGCGGTCGGCTCGTCGAGGAGCAGGAGGCCGGGGTCGCTGGCGAGGGCGCGGGCGATTTCGAGCTTGCGCTGCTCGCCGTAGGGGAGGTTCTTCGCCAGGTGCTGGGCCTTGTGCTCCAGGCCGATGAACTCGAGGAGTTCCATGGCGCGGGCCTCGGAGGCGGCTTCGGCCTTCTTGAAGCCGGGGCCGCGCAGGAGGGCGGACCAGAGGCCTTCCTTGGTGCGGGTGTGGCGTCCGACGAGGACGTTCTCCAGCACGGTCATGTTGGCGAAGAGCCGGATGTTCTGGAAGGTGCGGGCGATGCCTGCCTTGGTGACCAGGTGCGGCCTGGGCGGCAGGACGGTGCCCTTGTAGCTGACGGTGCCCTCGGTGGGGACGTACAGGCCGGTGAGGCAGTTGAAGAAGGTGGTCTTGCCGGCGCCGTTGGGGCCGATGAGACCGACGATCTCGCCGGAGTTGACGTGGAGGTCGACGCCCTTGACGGCGGTGAGGCCGCCGAAGCGCATGGTGACGCCGCTGGCCTGGAGGACCGTCTCGCCGGCCGGGGCGGCGGCGGGCTTGGTGGTGGTGTCGGTGGTGGTCGTCATGGTGTTCACGCACCCGCCTTGGCCGTGGCCAGGTCGGTGGGAGCCTGGTCGGCGGTGTCGTCGTGGAACTCGAGCTGTGCGCGCTTGTCGGCGATGAGGCCTTCGGGGCGCAGGCGCATGAGCAGGATGAGGGCGATGCCGAATCCGAGGAGCTGGTAGTCCTGGAGGAACTGCAGCTTCGCGGGGATCAGGAAGAGGAGTGCGGAGCCGAGGATGGGTCCGCGGATGGTTCCCATGCCGCCGAGGATGACGGCGGCGAGGAGGAACGCGGAGTTGGGGGGTACGGGTCCGGCGAAGACGTAGTTCTCGGGGACGACCGTGGTGTTGACGTGGGCCTGGACGGTGCCGGCGAGGCCGGCGAGGGTGGCGCCGAGGGCGAAGGCGATGAGCTTGACGCGGAAGCCGTTGATGCCCATGGCTTCGGCGGCGGTCTCGTCTTCGCGGATGGCGATCCAGGCGCGTCCGATGCGGCTGTTGCCGGCGCGGGCGAAGACCACGATGACCAGGGCCATGACCAGCAGCATCAGGAGGTAGTAGTTGGCGTAGGCGCCGAGGGTGATGCCGAGGACGTTGTGGGCCTCCCCGAAGTTCCACCCGAAGAGTTCGAGGTGGGGGATGTTGGGGATGCCGTTGGGGCCGTTGGTGATCTGGGGGCCGGAGGTGCCGTCGAGGTTGCCCATGGCGATGCGGAAGATTTCTCCGAAGCCGAGGGTGACGATGGCGAGGTAGTCGCCGCGCAGGCGGAGGGTCGGGGCGCCGATGGCGACGCCGAAGACCAGGGAGGCGAGGGCGCCGACGATGACGGCGGCCCAGAAGGGGAGGTGGAGGCCGAAGGCGGATGCGGTGCTTCCGGAGACCAGGGCGGCGGTGTAGGCGCCGACGCCGAGGAAGGCGACGTAGCCGAGGTCGAGGAGGCCGGCGAGGCCGACGACGACGTTGAGGCCGAGGGCGACGGTCGCGAAGATCAGGATGTTGACCGCGATGAGGGTGTAGGTGTCGCCGCTCTGCTGGATGAAGGGGAAGGCGACGAAGGCGGCCATGGTCGCGATGAGGGCGACCTGGCGGTGGTTCGCGGTGATCTCGGCGAAGCGGTCGGTGATGCCGGACTTGAGGAGACCGGTGGCGGCGAGGCTGACCGTGATCAGGTACGCGATGAAGAGCTGCGGTTCCTTGTCATCGGTGTCGATGCCGAAGGTGATCACGAAGAGGGCGAGGGCGTAGACGCCGACGATGATCAGGATCTCGGCCCAGGAGGGCAGCTTCGTGGTGGTGGCGGCGGCCTTGCGGGTGTCGTCGGTGAGCTTGAACGCGGCCAGGGCCGGGATCAGGGAGGCGACGAGGGCGAGCCAGGCACCGGGTTCGAGGTGGACGATGCCGCCGAGTTCGACGGAGATGGCGGCGGCGGTGAACCAGGTGGTGGCCGCGGTGCCGAGGGCGAGGAACCGCAGGGCCTTGGTGGCGCCCTTGGGGGCGAGCCAGCCGAGGCCCTTGGTGCCGAGGGCGGAGAGGGCGTAGAGGCCGGTCAGGAGGGCGCCGATGAGGCTGAGCATCTGGAGGGGCGCCGGGTACCCGTAGAGGGTGAGGTTGCCGGGGAAGGCGGCGGTCCACGTCCAGGCGAGGAAGGCGCTGACGATGGTGAGGAGGGAGCCGCCGGTGACGGCGTACAGCAGGGTGGTGCTGTTGTCGGTCTTCTCGGCCGCGGCGGGGCTGAGGGTGGCTTCGTTGGTGGTCATGGTTCTCACGCCCGATCCGTGACGCGCTGGCCGAGCAGGCCTTGGGGCCGCACGAGGAGGACGACGATGAGGAGGACGAAGGCCCAGACGTTGGCCCAGGCTCCGCCGCCGAGCTGCTGCATGCCCGGGATGTCCTCGATGTAGGCGATCGAGAGCGACTCGGCGAGTCCGAGGACGACGCCGCCGACCATGGCGCCGTAGATGTTTCCGATGCCGCCGAGGACGGCGGCGGTGAAGGCCTTGAGTCCGAGGATGAAGCCCATCTCGAAGTTGATCTGGCCCTTGTCGACGCCGTAGGCGACGGCGGCGACGGCGGCGAACGCGGCACCGATGGCGAAGGCCATGACGATGATGCGGTCGGTGTTGATGCCCATGAGCTTGGCGGTGTCGGGGTCCTGGGCGGTGGCCTGCATGGCGCGGCCGCTGCGGCTCTTGGAGACGAAGACGCCGAGGGCGAGCATGCAGAGCGGGGCGAGGGCCAGGACGAAGGCGTCCGCGCGCTGGATGGCAAGGCTGTCGGTGATCTGGAACGCCTTGCCGGTGAACTCGGGGAAGCTCACTGCCTTCTTGGCGTCCGGGTAGAACTGCCAGACGAGCTGCTGGAGCGCGATCGAGAGGCCGATGGCGGTGATGAGGGGTGCCAGGCGGGGGGCGCTGCGCAGTGGCCGGTAGGCGAAGCGTTCCGCCGCGGTCGCCACGGCGACGGAGGCGAGGGCGCCTCCGAGGATCATGAGGGGTATCGCCACCAGGAGCGAGGTTCCGCTCGGGAGTGCGGTGTAGGTGGTGAGGGCGCCGAAGCCCCCGATCATGAAGATCTCGCCGTGGGCGAAGTTGATGAGCTGGACGATGCCGTAGACCATGGTGTACCCGATGGCGATGAGGCCGTAAAGGGCACCGAGGGCAAGGCCGTTGGCCAGCTGTTGCGGCAGTTCGTGCACCGCAGGGCCTCCGATGTGCGTGTCGGATAAGAGTCCGCGCGAGGGCGCTGTTTGCGCCCTCGCGCGGCTTCGTTCTTTTGGTGGGTCAGGTGGTGGCGCCGTCAGGCGTGGCGACTACTGGTTGAAGGTGTCGCTCTTGACGTCGATCCACTTGCCGCCCTCGACCTTGTAGACCGTGAGCTGCTTGTTGGTGGTGTCGCCGTACTCGTCGAAGGAGACCTTGCCGGTGACGCCGTCGAAGGAGACCTTGCCGAGGGCCTCGACGACCTTGGCGCGGGCGTCGGTCGGGACCTTGCCGCCGTTGGCGGCGACGACGGCCTTGACGGCCTGGATGACGGCCCAGCCGGCGTCGTAGGAGTAGCCGCCGTAGGCCGCGTACGGGTCCTTGTAGCCGCCCGCCTTGTAGTCCTCGATGAACTTCTTGGCGGTGTCGAGCTTCTCGACGGGGGCGCCGATGGAGGTGGCGAGGTCGCCGTCGTTGGCCTCGGCGGAGGCGGAGATGAAGGCGGGGTCGTAGATGCCGTCGCCGCCGAAGAGCGGGATGCTGGCGCCGGTCTTCTTGATCTGGTCGGAGAGGAGGCCGCCCTCGGGGTACTGGCCGCCGAAGTAGACGGAGTCGGCGCCGGAGGACTTGACCTTGTCGGCGGTGGAGGAGAAGTCGGTCTCCTTCACGGTGACGTGGTCGGTGCCGACGACCTCGCCGCCGAGCTTCTTGAACTCCTCGGCGAAGATGCCGGCGAGGCCGGCGCCGTAGGTCTGCTTGTCGTCGACGACGAAGACCTTCTTCTTGCCGGCGTCCTTGAAGAGGTACTGGGCGGCGAACTTGCCCTGGACGACGTCGGTGGCGGCGGTGCGGAAGTAGGTCTTGAAGGGGCGCTTGTACTCGCCCTTGCCCCAGTTGTCGCCCTGGCTGAGGGCCGGGTTGGTGTTGGCCGGGGAGACCTGGGCGAGGTTGGCGGAGGCGAAGACGCCCTGCATCTGCTGGGCGACGCCGGAGTTCAGGGGGCCGACGACACCGAGAACGTCCTTGTTGCCTACGAGCTTGGTGGCGTTTGCCTGGCCGGAGGCAGGAACTGCCTGGTCATCAAGGGCTTCGACCTTGAATTCAACGCCGGGGACCTCGTTGTTCTTGTTTGCGGTCTTGGCCGCGAGGTCCACGGAGTTCTTGATGCCCTGGCCGAGAGCGGAAAGGGAGCCGGTGAGGGGGGCGTCAACGCCGATGACGACGACGGTCTTGGAACCGTCGGCCTTGTCCCCGGTCTTCGCCGCATCGCGGGAGCCGCAGGCGGTAAGAGTGAGGGCTCCCGTGGTGATCACGGTCGTGAGGACAAGCAGAGAACGGTGTCGCACGATTCTTCCTTTCCCTGGCGCGGCCGCCCTCGAAGTCGAGGGTGCCGAACGGGAGCCGGGCCGCACTGGGAGTTCCACGGCCGTGCTGGGTTGCGCTCTGTGGCGCGGTGACTGGCCGTGACTCTAGGCCGAGGTGGCGAGCGCGGGGGAGCGGGGAAAGGAGGATGTGACTGTCTTGTTATGCCAAGGCCAAGAATGTGAGGGGGGAGTTCGGACAGATCGGGCGTTTGGCGACGCCGTGGAACGTCCGCATCGTGAGAATTTCCCGGATCTTTAAGGGGCTTGAGGGCCTCATGGTCCTGTCATGGATCAAATCGGGCCGAATGTCGCAGCGCGTGTCCGAAAGAATCCCGGGGGCGGCATTCCCTGTGGGAAAAAGGGGCTTCTGTCGGACGTGGGCATTACTGGCAGTAATGGCGACCCTTGATCCACTTCGTACGATTGGGTCGTGGCCGAAACGGGCGGAACGCCCCCGAACTGCGGTTCGGCCGTACGCCGCCGGGTGCCCGGAAGTCGGACGGCGGGATCGGGATTCCGGTCACCCGGCCGGGCTGGGCGGCCGCCAGTTCTCGGAGCTCCAGGTGGCCCCGTCCTGCTCCGCGCACCGCTGTGCGACGAGCCGGTCGACGAGCTCAAATGCCTTGGCCTGTCCGGCAGTTCGCTCCTCGAACCGACCTGCGGCGACGGCCTCCTCGTGGATCGCGTACTGCGCATTGGACATGCCCTTCTGCTCCCAGTCCAGCCCGGCCCAGTAGCTGCCCTTGAGGGCCTCTTTCGCCCAGTAGGACACCAGAGTTGTGCAGATCTCGGCAGGTGGGGACGAGGTCGGGGCGGCCTCCTGCGGGGACTTCGGGCCGCCCGGGGCGCAGGCGGAGCCCGCCCCGAGGGCCAGGGCCGCGAGGAGCGCGGCGGCGCCGTACCGGGCCGCGCCGGGAGGCTGGGTACCCATGAGGGGGACGGTAGGCCGTCACCTTCGGTGACACAACGGCCGTGCGCGGGGCAGGTGCGGATTGGCGGATTCCGGGCGGTTGCCGCAGCCGCAGGGCTCCGGCCGGACGCGGAGGCGGGGCAGAGGCGGGGCAGAGGCGGGGCA
>NZ_JACBGN010000241.1 GCF_013401435.1 Streptomyces sp. BR123 | reverse complement strand
AGGGCTTCGCCGGGTGGGCGGCCCGGGCCGCGGCGCCTCCTCCAGGGGGGCGGGCTGCGGTGCCGGGGGTGTGTGGTGCTCGACCGGGGCGGGCTCCGGAACCGGCCGGCCCTGGGGGTGGTCGTCGCACTCCTCCTCCGCCGGCTTGCCGTGGCGGCCCTCCGGGTGGCCGTCGTGGCGGGGCTCCTCGTGGCGCGGGGCCGCGTGGCGTGGGGCCTCGTGGCGCGGGGCCGCGTGGCGCGGCGCTGAGGGGCGGGACTCCTCCGCGCGGGGGCCGCCGTGCCCGGCCTCCTCGCCGCGCGGCCCCGGAAGGGCGTGCCGTCCCCCGCGCTGCTGGAGGTAGCGCTCGAAGGCCTCGGCGTGTTCGGGGCTCAGGTGGCGGGCGTGGACGTGTCCGCCGCGGTCTGCGTGGTGGTGCGCGTCCGAACCGGTCGTGGTGGCGCAGGTGTTGCCGAACGAGGGGTTGAGCGCCGCGCCGCCGCCCACACTGTTGCCGCACACGTTCGGCGAGAGGGTGATCGGGACCGAGATGCTGTTGCCGGACAGCACGCCCGGCGAGTGCGAGGCCTCGGCCACCGCCCCGGGGTGCGCGACGGCCGCGCCGGTGGCGATCGACAGCAGGCTCGAGGCGGCCGCGGCCGTGAGTACCCCCTTGCTCAGTACCTGTCGGCTCAGTACCTGTCGCATGGGTCCTTCCCTGTCTACCGGCGCGGGGGCCGGTGCTGAATCAAGGTGACCTCGGAGTGCACCGCCGTGCACTCCGAGGTCACCCCGAGGAGGTTCGCCCCTGCGGGCGGAGATGCTTCGTCAGGCGTTGACGCAGGTGTTGCCGAACGAGGGGCTCAGCAGGCCGCCGGCGTTGAAGGTGTTGCCGCAGACGTTGATCGGGATGTGGACCGGAACCTGGAACAGGTTGCCGGAGGCGACGCCGGGGGAACCCACGGCCGCGGCCTCGGCCGTGGAGTCGGCCATGGCGGGGGAGGCGGCACCGGCGGCCATCAGAACGCCGGCGGCCAGCACCACTGCCTTCTTGTACATCATGAGATTTCGATCCTTTCCCGCAGCGGCTTGTCCACTGCAGAAACAACAACGAGTGGGTGTGGGAAAGGAAACCCCCGGTTTTCCGGGCGTCTCCGAATTTTCCCCGGACGTCGGGGCGGGTGGAAATGTGGCGCGGATTTCCGCGGCTGTTTCCGAACGGGGAGGGCGGGGCGGCTCCGTACGCGGCGAGGCCGCCGCGACCCGGGGGTGCGACGGCCTCGGTGGCGCGGGCGAGGGGTCAGCTGCCGGTGGAGGCGTTGCCGGAGAGGATCGGGATGTTGTCCAGGATGTGCGAGAGCGCCTCGTCACCCTTGGCCTGGGTGGAGTTCTCGGTGCACTGCTGGTTCATCGGGTTGGACAGGATCGGGACGTCCTGGATGCCGAGGCCCCCGGCGAGGAGCGACTGGGTGTTGAGCTTCGCGGGCAGGGCGATGCAGGGCTTGTTGAAGGAGCCCTGGATCAGCGCCATCTGCGGGCTCATGTTCCCGTAGGTGGCCTGGTTGCCGTAGATCTGCGACGCGCCGTTGCCGTTGACGGTGTTGATGCCGTTGTCGTTCCCGATGGCCATCGCCTGCGGCGCCATCGCGGCACCCATGCCCACGACCGAGGCCGCAACCGCCGCCGTGGCCATCATCTTCTTGATCATTGTGGTCCCTTTTTTGCAGGATTGCCCGGTGCTTGAGCACCCGGGTCAACGCCGCGCCGTCGGCTCGGGTTGCGTGGCTTCACCCGGATGTCGCCGTTTCGCGCGGCGCGGTTGACGGTCGCGCGTGCGGTCGGGGCCGGGTGCCGGTGGCGCAGGCGTATCCGCATAACGACTCGCCCCCTGTAAGGGTGCGTGTTATCGCCCAAAAGGCCGTACGCGCGAGTCCGGCGTGATTCCGGGTCGGGTTTCTGACAAAGTTCACTCCTGTTTTGTCCCCCTTGATCGAAAATGGAGACAGGGTCATGGGTTCCTCCCGCAGAATCCTCGGCACGCTGGGCCTCCTGTCCTGCCTCGCACTTTCGGCCGCCGTTCCCGCCGCGGGCGCCGAGGCCCCGCCGGGCCCGAAAGAGACACCCCAGGTTCCGTTCACGCAGCGTTACCAGGCGGTGCTGCACGGCGGGCTGGTGCGGGCCTCCAACTCCTCGATCGGCTGCCGTAGGGAGGCGGCCCCCGACGCCGAGCCGTGCGCCGAGGTCAAGAAGGGCGCGGTCGGGGTCAACAGCGACTTCGAGATGTTCTACAGCGAGGTCGACAAGGACCCGGACACCTACAACTCCACCCGCGCCGAGCTCAAGGTCCCGCCGGGCGCGCAGGTCTCGTACGCCCGCCTGTACTGGGGCGGGAACCTGCGCGTCGGCGAGCAGAAGCCGCCGGAGGACAACGGGCGGGTGCTCGTCGCCGAGCCGGGCGGCGCGTACAAGGAGGTGCTCGCCGACACCGTGATCGGGCACCGCACGGACGAGGGCAGCGATGCGTACCAGGCCTCGGCCGACGTGACCCCGATGGTCCGCAAGGGCGGCGCCGGGATGTGGACGGTCGCCCAGCTCAACATCGCCATGGGCCGGTCCGAGGTGGGGGCGTGGGGCGGCTGGACGCTGGTCGTCGCCTACGAGCACCCGCAGGAGCCGCTGCGCCGGATCTCGCTGTGGGACGGCTTCAAGGCCCTCAGTGCGGGGGCCGGGGAGCCGGCGGGCGAGGCGATCGTGATCGCGGGCCTGGGTGCGCCGGCCGGGGCCTCGGGCAAGGCCGGGGTGGTGGCGTACGACGGTGACCGGGGCACCCTCGGAGACTCACTCACCGTGACCGCCGATTCGGGGCGCCGGACCGACGTCAGCGACGAAGAAAACCCTTTCAACGATGTCATGAATTCCACGATCACGGAATTCGGGCAACCCTCGTCCGTGCGACAGCCCGAACACATGAACACTCTCGGATATGACGCGGACGTGTTCGACCTGAGTCCCACCCTCTCCGGTGGCGCCCGCAGCCTGAACTTCAGGTTCACGGGCGAAAGCCAGGGCCATTTCCTCGGCGTGCTCTTCGTTCAGACAGACGCGCGCCGCTGAACGTAGGAGACCGCTCCGCGTGCCGACACAGCCTGCCCCTGCCCAGCCCTGCCCCGCGCAGCCCCCGCCCGCACCCGAACTGACCGTCCTGCACCTCGTCCAGCCCGTCGACGGCGGGGTCGCCCGCGTCGTCGTCGACCTCGTGCGCGCCCAGACCGCCGCCGGCCTGCGCGCCGTCGTCGGCTGCCCGCGCGGCGGCCGGCTCGCCGAGGAGGCCCGCGCCGCCGGCGCCGAGGTGCTCGCCTGGCGGGCCGGCCGCGCTCCCGGACCCGACCTGGCCGCCGAGGTCATGGGTGCCCGCCGGGTGATCCGCCGGGCCCGCCCCGACGTCCTGCACGCCCACAGCGCCAAGGCCGGGCTGGCCGGCCGGCTCGCCGCCCGCGGCCGGGTCGCCACCGTCTTCCAGCCGCACGCCTGGTCGTTCGAGGCGGTCGGCGGGACCACCGGCGCCCTCGCCCGGCGCTGGGAGCGCTTCGGGGTCCGTTGGGCCGACCGGGTGCTCTGCGTCAGCGAGGCCGAACGGCGGGTCGGCGAGGCCGAGGGGATCGCCGCCCACTGGTCGGTGATCCGCAACGGGGTGGACCTGGACCACTACCGCCCCGGCGGCCCGGACCGGGCAGAGGACCGCACCGCCGCCCGCGCCGGACTCCCGCTGCCCGCCGCCTTCCTGGGCGACGGGCCGCTCGCCGTCTGCGTGGGCAGGCTCTGTCGGCAGAAGGGGCAGGACCTGCTGCTGCGCGCCTGGCGGGAGGTGCTCGGCAACCTCCCCGAGGCCCGCCTCGCCCTCGTCGGGGACGGTCCCGACACCGAGAAACTGCGCCGCTGCGCCCCACCCGGAGTCCTTTTCGCGGGTGGGGCCGACGACATCCGACCGTGGCTTCGGGCGGCCGATCTCGTTGTACTGCCGTCGCGGTGGGAAGGCATGGCGCTCGCCCCGCTGGAAGCCATGGCCAGCGGCCGACCGGTCCTGGTCTCCGACGTCAGCGGTGCCCGGGAAAGCCTGCCGCCCGGCCAGGGACGGCTCTGCCTGGTGCCGCCGGAGGACCCGACGGCCCTGGCCAAGGCCCTGGGACGGTTGCTCGCCGAGCCGCGGCTGCTCGCCGAACTCGGCGAGCAGGCCCAGCAGCACGCCCGGACCGAATTCGACGTGCGGCGGACCGCAGACGCGGTCACCGGGCTGTACCACGAACTGCTGGGCAGGCCCCGGCCCTCGAACCAGGAGCGCATCAGCCGATGACGATGGACAGCGCACCCCCCCGGCACAGCGGACAGGGCGGCACGGGGCACGCGGCCGGCGGCGCCGGCACGGCCGCCGTCCGACGGACCGTCACCGCCATCCACCCACCGCGGGGGCCGAGGGCCGATCAGGCCAGGCCGCTGGTGCGGCAGCGGCGGGACCGATACCGCCACGGGGCGCTCCCGCTGCTGGCCGCCGACGCGCTGGCCGCCGTTCTGACCACGCTCGCCGTGCCCGGGCCGGCGCTCCCCCGCGAGGCGGCCGCACCGCTCGCCGTCCTGCTCGCCCTGCTGCACGCGCAGGCCGGGCTGTACCGGCCGCGGCTGGCCCCGTCCGCCCTGCTCGAACTGCCCGCGCTGGCCGCGCGGTCCGCCGCCCTGTGGTGCGGGGCCGCCGCCGTCGTCGCCGCCGCCGGCGAACCCCGCCAGGTCCTCGGCTGGTGGGCGCTGTTGGCAGCCGTCTGCCTGCAGACGGCCCTGGCGTGCGCGGGCCGCGGGTTCGTCAACCAGCTGCGGCGCCGCTCCGCCCGCCGCCGGCCCGCCTCGGCCCTCGTCGTCGGACCCGGCGCGGGGGCCGCCGCGGTCGCCGCCGCCCTGCACGGGCACCCCGAGTACGGGCTGCGGCCCGTCGGGCTCGCCGACACCACGGCCGGCCCCGTCGGCGACGGCGCTATGCCCGTCCTCGCCACCCGCGAGGACATCCGGCGCGCGGTCATCCAGAACTCCGTCCGGGCCGCCGTCTTCACCCGGCCGCCGGAGGCGGACGAGCACACCGCCTCCCTCGTCCGCCTCTTCCACGACCACGGCTGCCGGCTCTGGCTCGCCGACCCCGCCGGAACCGCCAAGGTCACCGGCATGCGGGTCGCCCAGCCCGCCGACCAGCTGTGGGGGTACGCCGTCCAGCCGCTGCTGCCGCGCCCGGCCCGGCAGCTGGAGCGCTGGGTGAAGCGGGGCCTCGACGGCGGCCTCGCCCTGTGCGCGCTGCTCGCCGCCGCACCGCTGATGGGGCTGTGCGCGCTGGCCGTGCGGGTCTCCGACGGGCCCGGGGTGATCTTCCGTCAGGAGCGGGTCGGCCTGTACGGGCGCCCCTTCACCCTGCTGAAGTTCCGCACCCTGCGCGCCGACGAGCACGAGTCCGCCACCCGGTGGACCGTCGCCGGCGACCACCGGATGAGCCCCGTCGGCTCCTTCCTGCGCAAGTCCTCCCTGGACGAGCTGCCGCAGCTGTGGAACGTGGTGCGCGGCGACATGAGCCTGGTCGGCCCGCGGCCCGAGCGGCCCTTCTTCGTCGCGAAGTTCAGCAGTGTGCACCCCGGCTACGAGGCCCGGCACCGGATGCCCGTCGGGATCACCGGGCTGGCCCAGATCAACGGGCTGCGCGGGGACACCTCCATCGAGGACCGGGCCCGCTTCGACAACCACTACATCGACACCTGGTCGTTGTGGCAGGACCTGTGGATCCTCGCCCGCACCGCGGCCTCCTTCTTCCGCTTCCGGCTGGGGGGCAGCTGACCATGAGCCTCGCCGTGACGACGGCCGTCGGCGCCGGGGCCCGGCCGGACGTGCCCCACCTGCTGCGGCGGCACTGGCCGCTGCTGCCGCTCGCCGCGACTGTCCTGACGCTGCTGGTCCCGGTGCCCGCCGGTGACGCGAGCGCCTCCGGCAAGGTCGGCCCGGCCGACGCGGCCTCGCTGGTGCTGGTGCTGGTGTGCGCGGTGCAGGCGCTGCGCGGCCGGGTGCGGGCGCTGAGCCCGCTCGCGGTGCTGGTGCTCGGGGCGCCCGCCGTGGGGCTGGCCGTGGCGACGGCGACCGCCGGGGATCCGCAGGCGGCCCTGCCGGGGTTCGTCCGCTATCTGCAGGTGTTCGTGCTGGTCCCGGTGGCGGTGGTGCTGCTGGTGCGCGACGCCGGGCAGTTCCGGTTCGCCGCCGGGTGCTTCACGGTGCTGGCCCTGGTGCAGGGCGCGGTCGGGGTCGTGCAGTACGTGACCCACACCGGCGCCTCCTACCAGGGCGAGGACGTCCGGGCCGTCGGCACCTTCGGCCCCGGCGACGTGATGGGCATGGCCACCGTCGTGGCGTACGGGCTGGTCGTGGCCACGGCCGCGGCGCTGGCCCCGGGCCTGCCGCGGCCGGTGCGCCGGGTGGCGGGCGGCACGGCGCTGCTGCTGGTGGTGCCGCTGGTGCTGTCGTTCAGCCGGGGCGCGTGGATCGCCACGGCCGGCACGGCGGTGCTGGTGATGCTGCTGGCCGGGATCCGGCGGGCGGTGCGGGTGCTGGTGGCGCTCACCGCGCTCGGGGTCGTTCTGGTCGGCGGGCTCGGGGTCGGGTCCGCGATGGTGGCCGAGCGGCTGACCTCGATCACGCAGGTCTCCAGCGCCCCCGACCAGTCGGTCACCGACCGGTACACGATGTGGGCCGCCGCCGAATCGATGTGGCGGGAGCGGCCCGCGGTGGGCGTGGGGCTCAAGGGGTTCCCGGCCCACCGGGACGGGCACGCCTCCCTGGGGCTGTCCTCCGGCAGTGACACCGCCGGCGCCGGACAGGGGTACGTCCGCCAGCCGCTGCTCTCCCCGCACAACATGTACCTGCTGGTCCTCGGCGAGCAGGGGCTGATCGGGCTGGTCGCGCTCGCGGGCGGCTGGGCGGCGCTGCTGGTGGCCGGGATCCGCCGGTACGCCGCGGGGCGCGCGCAGGACCCGTACGGCATCGCCGGCGCGGGCGGAGCGGACCACGCGGTCCGCGACTGCGGGCTGATCGCGATCGGGCTGCTGGTGTGGCAGCTCACCGACTTCCTGTACGCGGACATCGGCGGGCCGTCCACGGTCCTCACCGGAGTGATCATCGGACTGGCGGCCTGGTGGGCCCTGCCGTCCCCGGCCGGCCCGCGCGCCGCTTCCGGTGCGGCCGGCCGGTGACCGATACGACGCCCTGGAGGCGGCCCGCGGCCGCGGCGACGGACGTTGCCGCGGCTGCGGGCCGTCCGCCCTACCCTCTGCGGACCCCGCACCCGCCGAAGCCCGGCGCGGCCCACGGCCAGGTCCCCGCCCCGGGCCCGCGGCCGCCCGCGCCCCCCGGGTCCGCCGGCCCCGGCCCGGGCTCCGGTCCCGACCGGGGCGCGCCCGCACCGCTCGGCCGGTTCCTGGCCAAGGCCGCTGCCGTCACCGCCGGACTCACCGCCGCGGGCTCGGTGCTCGGACTGGCCCGGGACCAGACCATCGCCCACCTCTTCGGCGCCGGGCATGCCAGCGACGCCTTCCTCATCTCCTGGACCGTCCCGGAGATGGCCTCGACCCTGCTGATCGAGGACGCCATGGCGCTGCTGATGGTGCCCGCGTTCAGCCACGCCCTCGCCCGGCGGGCGGCCACCCGGGCCGGGCTCAGCCGGATGGAGGCCCGGGCGCAGGACCCCGTACGGCTGCTGGTGCGGGCGACCCTGCCGCGGCTCGCGCTGTTCCTGGCCGCCGTCGCGTCCCTGCTGGTCGTCGCCGCGCCGCTCGTCGTCGCCGTCCTCGCGCCCGGGCTGCCCGACCCCGGCCTCGCCGTCGAGTGCACCCGGCTCACCGCGCTGACCGTGCTGTCCTTCGGGCTCGCCGGGTACTTCAGCGCCGCCCTGCGGGCCCACCGCTCCTTCGTGCCGCCGGCCGCGATCTACGTCTCGTACAACGTCGGGATCATCGGGACGATGATCGCCCTGCACACCGTGTGGGGCGTGCGGGCGGCGGCCGCCGGGGTCGCGGCCGGCGGGCTGCTGATGGTCCTCGTCCAACTGCCCGCGTTCGTCCGGAACGTGGGCTTCGGCCAGCCGCGCGCCAAGGGCGCGCCGCGCAGCCAGCGCGACCGGGACCGGCCCACCCTGATCGCCGTCGGCGTGATCGCCCCCGTCATCTGCTTCGCCGTCTTCCGGCAGTCGCAGGTGCTCGTCGAGCGGTTCCTCGCCGCGTCCCTGCCCTCCGGGGCCATCTCGCACCTGAACTACGCGCAGAAGGTCGCGCAGATGCCGATGGTGCTGTCCCTGATGATCTGCACCGTCACCTTCCCGGTCGTCGCCCAGGCCATGGCCGGCGGCGAACGCGAGAAGGCCCGCCGACGCGTCGAACAGGACCTGGCGCTGGCCTGCCTCGCCGTCCTCATCGGCACCGCCCTCGTCATCGGCTACGCCCCGCAGATCATCGAAGTCCTCTTCGAGCGCGGCGCCTTCACCCCCGAGGACACCCGGGCCACCGCCGCCGTCATGCGCGTCTACGGCCTCGGACTCCTCGGCCACTGCCTCGTCGGCGCCCTCAGCCGGCCCTTCTTCGCAACCACCCGGCCCACCTGGTTCCCGGCGCTCGCGATGGGCGCCGGACTCCTCGTCAACATCGCGGGCGGAGCCACCGCCGTCCGCTGGTGGGGCGTGTACGGCCTGGCCGCCGCCAACGCGGCCGGCATCTCCACCACCGCCGTGCTGCTGCTCCTCGGCATCGGCCGGCGGATCATCGCGATCCAGGCCCGCAGGGTCGCCCTCAGCATCTGCCGGCTCGCCGTCGCCTCGTTCGCGGCCTGCGGCACCGGCTGGATCGCAGGGCCGATGATCCCCGACCCGCTGCTCAGCGCCGCACTCGGCTGCCTGTTGGTCCCGACCATGTTCGCGGCCGCCAGCATGGCCATACGGGCCCTCGAAATCACCACGCTGTCCGCCCAGATCGCCCACTCGACCCAGAGGTTCCGCAATGTCCGCTGACACCGACACGGCCCCGGCCGCCGCGAAGGCTCCCGCACGCCGGACCGCCGCCTCGCCGTGGGTCCTGATGTACCACTCGGTCACCGAGTTCACCGATCCCGCCGAGGACCCGTACGGCATCACCGTCACCCCCCGCGCCCTGGAGGCCCAGCTGCAGTGGCTGCGCTCGCGCGGCCTGCGCGGGGTCTCCGTCGGTGAGCTGCTGCGGGCCCGCGCCGCCGGGCGCGGCTCCGGACTGGTCGGGCTGACCTTCGACGACGGCTACACCGACTACCTGACCGGGGCGCTGCCGGTGCTGCGCCGCTTCGACTGCACCTCCACCCTGTTCGTGCTGCCCGGGCGGCTCGGCGTGGACAACGTGTGGGATCCGCTGGGGCCGCGCAAACCGCTGCTCAGCGCCGAGGGCATCCGCGAGGTCGCCGCCGCAGGGCAGGAGATCGGCTCGCACGGGCTGCTCCACCAGGACCTCACCGCCGTTCCCGACGACGTGCTCCAGCAGGAGCTGCGGGTCAGCCGGGAGCTGCTGCGCGAGCTGACCGGGACCCTGCCCGAGGGGTTCTGCTACCCGTACGGCTACCTCGACGCGCGGGTCGTCGCCGCGACGCGGGCCGCCGGGTACGGGTACGCGTGCGCCATCGACCCCGGGCGGCTGGCCGGCCCGCACGCCCTGCCGCGCACGCACGTCAGCCAGGGCGACGGCAGCGGGCGGCTGCGGATCAAGCAGCTGCGGCACCGGGTGCGGCAGCTGGGCCGGGCGGTGCACCGGTGAAGCCGCTGCCGCCGCTGGAGGACCTGCGGGTGCTGCACGTCATCACCGGGCTCGGCGTCGGCGGCGCCGAGCAGCAGCTGCGGCTGCTGCTGCGGCACCTGCCGATGCGCTGCGACGTGCTGACCCTGACCAACCCGGGCCCGGTCGCCGAGGGGTTGCGCTCCGACGGGGTTCGGGTGGTGCACCTGGGCATGCGCGGCAACCGGGACCTGGGGGCGCTGCCCCGGCTGGCGCGGTTCGTCCGGCGAGGCCGGTACGACCTCGTCCACACGCACCTGTACCGGGCCTGCGTGTACGGGAGGCTCGCGGCCCGGCTCGCGGGGGCCGGGGCGGTCGTGGCCACCGAGCACTCCCTCGGCGACGCCGAGATCGAGGGCCGGCCGCTCACGGGCGGGGTCCGGGCCCTGTACCTGGCGAGCGAGCGGCTGGGCGCGGCGACGGTGGCCGTCTCCGACACGGTCGCGGACCGGCTGACCGGGTGGGGCGTGCCCGCGGCCCGGGTACACGTCGTGCCGAACGGTATCGAGGCCGCCCGGTTCCGCTTCGACGGCGGGGTGCGCCGGGCCGCGCGGGCCCGGACCGGGCTGCCCGAGCGGGCGTTCGTCGTCGGCGGGATCGGCCGGCTGGTGCCGGGCAAGCGGTTCGACGCACTGGTCCGGGCGGTGGCGGCGCTGCCGGGCGCCCACCTGCTGCTGGCCGGGGAGGGGCCGGAGCGGGCCGCGCTGCGCCGGCTGGCAGCCGAGCTGGGCGCGCAGAACCGGATCCACCTGCTGGGCGAGCGGGACCCGCTGGGCGACGGCCCGGACGGGCGCACGCCGGGGATCCCGGCGCTGCTGTCCGCGATGGACGTGTTCGTGTCCCCGTCGCGGGAGGAGGCGTTCGGGCTCGCGGTGGTGGAGGCGCTGGCGGCCGGGCTGCCGGTGCTGCACGTCACCTGCCCGGCGATCGACGACCTGCCGGCCGCGCAGGCGCCGGGCGCGCGGCGGATCGGCACCGGCCCGGAGGAACTGGTCGCCGCCCTTCGCGGGCACATGGAGGCGGGCGCCACCCGGCTGCCGCCGCCGCCCGTGGTCCGGCGCTACGACATCGCGCGCAGCGCGGAGCAACTGCTGGACGTGTACCGCCTGGCCCTCGCGCCCCGCACCC
>NZ_JACBGN010000240.1 GCF_013401435.1 Streptomyces sp. BR123 | reverse complement strand
GCCCCGCACCGCCCCGCGCGCCGGGAACCGCCACGGTTCCCGGCGCGTTTCACGCTCCATGATCAGAACCGCGCAGCCCGCCGACGTCGATGCCATGGCGGCCCTGCACACCCGGGCCCGTGCCACCTACTACCGGGGCCGCCTCCCCGCCCAGGCCTACGCGGGCGCAGCCGAACTCGCGGCGTCCCGCGAGGGCTGGTCCCGCGCCGTGGCCCGCAGCGAGGCCGAGGGGAGGGTGCTGTGCGCCGAGGAGGACGGCCGGCTCACCGGGGTCGCCGCCTTCCGCACCGCGGTGGGGGAGACCACCCTGACCCAGCTCCACGTCGACCCGGTGCACTGGCGGCGCGGCATCGGCGCCGCCCTGCACGCCGCCTGCCTCGACGCCTGGCGCGCCGCCGGCGTCGACCGGGTCCGGCTGGAGGTGTACGAGCACAACCTCCGCGCCCAGGCCTTCTACGCCCGCCACGGCTGGCGCCCGGACCCCGCCGTCCGCCGCTCCGGCACGCACCTCACGCTCGTGCTGAAGATCGGGCTGATGTCCGGGGAATGAGACGCTCCGGGCAGTGGTTGAACGCGAAACCGCCTCGGCCCTCCGTCGGGGCCTCCACCTGAACCGAGAGAAGAAGGAACATGCGCGTCGAGATCTGGAGCGACATCGCCTGCCCGTGGTGCTACATCGGCAAGGCCCGTTTCGCCAAGGGGCTGGCCGGGTTCGCGCACCGCGACGAGGTCGAGGTCGTCTTCCGGTCCTTCGAGCTCGACCCCAACAGCGCCAAGGGTGCCACCGCGCCCGTCGTGGAGATGCTCGCCAAGAAGTACGGCCGCACCCTCGACGAGGCGCGCGGCATGGAGGAGCACGTCGCGGCGACCGCCCGTGCCGAGGGGCTGGAGTACCGCACCGAGGGCCGCGACCACGGCAACACGTTCGACATCCACCGGCTGCTGCACCTGGCCGCCGCCCGCGGCCGCCAGGAGGAACTGCTCGACCTGGCCTTCCGCGCGAACTTCGCCGAGGAGCGGTCCGTCTTCGACCCCGAGGTGCTGCTCGCGCTCGGCGTCGAGGCCGGGCTGGAGGAGGCCGAGGTCCGTGCCGTCCTCGCGGACGGCTCCGCGTACGCCGCGCAGGTACGGGCCGACGAGCGGGAGGCGGCCGAACTCGGCGCCAACGCCGTCCCGTTCTTCGTCCTGGACCGCCGCTACGGGATCTCCGGCGGCCAGCCGGCCGAGGTGTTCACCCGCGCCCTGGAGCAGGCCTGGGCCGGCCGGGAACCGGTCGAGCCGACCCCGACGACGGCCGACGCCTGCACCCCGGAAGGCGCCTGCCCCGTCCCCCGGGCGTAGGTAGCGGACACCACCCCGGATCGACTTCTCCTGCGGACTGGCCTGTTCGGCGGCAAGGCGGGCCGCTGCGCGGCTGAACGAGCCACAAGAGCCCCTGTACTCGCCGCCCCTGGGCGGGCGGTGGTTCCGGGGGCTTCTCTCGTCCGGGCCGTCCGGGTTGTCTCCCCGAACGGCCCGGACGAGGAGTGTGCCCACGGTCCGCCGGTCATGTACGGGGGGCCGGGAGGACGGGTTCGGTGAACCAGGCTGCGCCGAACACGCTGAAGGCCGCGTCGATGACCGTGGACGTCTCCCCGAGGCAGGTCACGGCGTCGCCCCGGTGCAGTTCCATGCCGTCCACGCCCGGCCGGCGCTCACGGGCCTTGGCCGGTTGCGCGGGGGACGGATCGATACCCACTGCCTTCATGCCGAGGGCGGCCTGGCGGGCGAGGTTCCCGCACGGCGACAGCCGCCCGGCGGCGCCCGACCGCCGGGGTGCCGGACGAGCCCGTCGGCCGCGCACGTACAGTGCGGGCATGACCGATGACGTGCTGCATGTGAAGGGGCGGGTGCTCGTCGGACCCGACGACGTGCGCGACGAGCTCTGGGTGGTCGGCGGTCGGATCTCCTACGAGCGCCCGGCCGGTGCCCGTGAGACGACCACGGTGTCCGGCTGGGTCCTGCCGGGTCTGGTCGACGCGCACTGCCACGTGGGGCTGGACGCCCACGGCCCGGTCGACGCGGAGACCGCCGAACGGCAGGCGCTGACCGACCGCGACGCCGGTACCCTGCTCATCCGCGACGCCGGTTCGCCTTCCGACACGCGCTGGACCGACGACCGGGACGACCTGCCGAAGATCATCCGGGCGGGCCGGCACATCGCCCGCACCCGCCGCTACATCCGCAACTACGCCCACGAGATCGAGCCCGCCGACCTCGTCGCGTACGTCGGACGCGAGGCGCGGCGCGGCGACGGCTGGGTGAAGCTGGTCGGGGACTGGATCGACCGCGACGCCGGCGACCTGACGGCCTGCTGGCCGCGCGCCGAGGTCGAGGCGGCCATCGCCGAGGCGCACCGGCTGGGCGCCCGGGTCACCGCGCACTGCTTCGCGGAGGATTCGCTGCGCGACCTGGTCGAGGCGGGCATCGACTGCATCGAGCACGCCACCGGGCTCACCGAGGACACGATCCCGCTGTTCGCGGAGCGCGGGGTCGCGATCGTGCCGACCCTGGTGAACATCGCCACCTTCCCGAAGCTGGCGGCGGGCGGCGAGGCCAAGTTCCCCCGCTGGTCGGCGCACATGCGGCGGCTGCACGAGCGCCGGTACGACACCGTGCGCGCGGCCTGGGACGCGGGCATCGCGGTGTACGTGGGCACGGACGCGGGCGGCTCCCTGCCGCACGGCCTGGTCGCGGACGAGGTGTCGGAGCTGGTGCGGGCCGGGATCCCGCCGCTGGACGCCCTGTCGGCGACGACGTGGGCGGCGCGCGAGTGGCTCGGCCGGCCGGGGCTCACCGAGGGCGCGCCCGCGGACCTCGTGGTGTACGGCACCGACCCGCGGGCCGACGTACGGGCGCTGGCGCAGCCGCTCCGGGTGGTCGTGAACGGCACGGTTCGCGCCTGAGCGGGGCGCACGGTGGTTGACGCTGCCGGTTGACATCGTGGTTGACGGCGTCATTGACGTCGTGTGACCCGGATGCCCCGGGGGTCGTTATGAGTGCCCGATCGTGGCTCCAGGGGGAGGGTGGCTCGTATGTACGTGTGGCGGAAATGACCCCCCGTGCCTTGCGGGGCGCAACTAATCGAACACGTGCAGGGAAACCACCCGTTGGGATGAACTCACCTCGGGTGGCTCTCCCTTCACTCTCCGTGCGTAAAGGATTCCGGGGGTAGTAGGCCGTCCGGGCGCGATGTCCCCCATTGGCGCGCGGCGGCTCCCGTCTCCCTGGGGGTTTCCCACGTGAACCGCAACACCTTCCGCACGCCCGCGGCCGCCCTGCTCGCCGCAGGAGCGGTCGCCCTGCTCACCGCCCCGCCCGCCGCCGCCACGGGCGGCGGCTCCGCCTCCCGCGCAGGCGGGGGCGAGGGCAAGGCCGGCGCCGTCGTGCTGCGCGCCGGACTGGACGTGGGCCTGCTGAACAAGGCCGTGCACGTCCCGCTGAAGACCACCCTGAACGAGGTCAGCGCCCCGGCGACCGCCGAGAAGACCGCCCTCACCGTTGCCGTGGACGGGGCCGAGGAGGGAAAGCCGGTCAGCGTGCTGCGCGCCGACGCGGCCACCTCCAAGGCCACCGCGGACGGGCAGCGCGCCGTCGCCGAGGCCAACCTGGCACACGCCAGGGTGCACGTCCCCGGGCTGCCCGCGCTCGCCCTGATCGAGGTGGAGAAGGTCACCTCCAAGGCCGTGTGCGAGGCCGGGAAGAAGCCGCAGGCCGACGCCAACGTGTTCGGCGCGGCCACCGTGCTCGGCAAGAGGGTCACCCTGTCCGCCGGCGGCCCGACCAAGGTGGAGATCCCGGGGGTCGGCCTGGTCGACCTGGAGCTCTCCGCCAAGGAGACCACCTCCACCACCGCTGCCGCGGCCGCGCTCCGCCTCAAGGTGTCGGTGAACCCGCTGAACCTGAACGTGGCACAGGTCGACGGCGAGATCGTCCTCGCGGAGTCGCGCTGCGAGTCCCCGGCCGGGCCGCCCCCCTCCGCCGGCCCCGGCCCCAGGCCCGCCGCCGACACGGGCGGGCAGCCCGACATCAAGCCGCAGACCGGAGCCTCGGGCACCGGGTCGAGCATCGCCGCTGAGGCCAACCTGGCCGAGACCGGCGCCGGTTCGCTCACCCCGTACGTCGCCGGCGGAGCACTGGTGCTGCTCGGCACCGGAGCGGTCGCGCTCGTCCTGACCCGGCGCAGCCGCACCCGGTAGCACCGGACGCGGCACCACCGCAGCACGCGGCGAGGCGCCGGCCCGGCTGGAGGGGGCGGGCCGGGTCAGCGCGTCGCGTGCTGCAGGCCCTGCTTGTCGGCCCCGCGGGACAGCACGGCCTCGCTGATCTGCCTGTCGACCGCGGCGTACTCCGAGCGCCCGGCCCCGCCGGCCCCGCCGCCGTCGGCGACGCACGAGGTGCACACCACGCGGAACGGACCGCCCCGGTCCGAGAACTGGGTCAGGTACTCGGCTTTGACCACCTCCCACCGGCCCGGGTGCGCGGCCGACGGGGCGAAGGTGAACCGGGGGATCGACGACATGTTGCCGCGCAGCTTCTCGGGCTCGTAGAAGCTGGCGATCTGGTCGCCCATACCGAAGACCACCCAGGTGCCGTTGATCTTCTCGTAGGGCTGCGGCACGTGGTTGTGCGTGCCGAGGATCAGATCGATGTCGGGGAGGCCGTCCGGCCCGCGCGAGGCGGTCAGGGCCTGCGCCAGATCGCGCTGCTGCTGGTCGGGCGCCGTCTGCCACTCGGTGCCCCAGTGGATGCTGAGGACGACCACGTGCGCCCCGGCCGCCCGCGCCGCCCGCGCGTCGGCGATGATCCGGTTCTGGTCGAGGAGATTGACGGCCCACGGCTTGCCGGACGGGACCGGTATGCCGTTCGTGCCGTACGTGTAGTCCAGCTGGGCGACCTTGGCACCGCCCGCGGAGAGCACCGCCGGGGCCTTGGCCTCCTCGGCGCTGCGGGCCGAGCCGACGTGCTTGATGCCGACCCGGTCGAGGTGGTCGAGGGTGCGGACGACACCGTCCCAGCCGTCGTCCAGGGTGTGGTTCGAGCCCGTCGAGCAGCTGTCGTAGCCGGCGTCCTTCAACGCGTCGGCCAGCTGGTGCGGGGCCTTGAAGGCCGGATACCCGGTGTAGGGGCCGCCGGGCCGGCCGTACGGTATCTCGTGGTGGCATATCGCCAGGTCGGCCGCGGCCACCAGGGGCTTGACCCCGGCCAGTATCTTCCGGAAGTCGTGGCTCTGGCCGCTGCCCTTCGCGTCGTCCGCCGCCTGCTGGATGATCGACGGGTACGGGATGGTGTCGCCGGTCGCGAGCAGTGTGAACGGGCGCGCGTCGGCCGGCGCGGCAGGCCCCGTCCGGTCCTTGTCCTTCCCCTTGCCCTGGCCGGCCTTGCCGCCGGCGAGCCGCTGCTCACCGGACGCACCGCCGTCCTTCCCGCCCCGGTCGAGCAGGGCCGGGGCGGCGAACACAGCGCCACCCACCACCACCGCCAGTCCTGCCACTGCCGTGCCTGCCTTGGCGGCTGCCTTCATTGCGGATTCCCCCCGTGACTCCGTGCCGATGCGCAGATCATCACCCACACGGCCCCATACCGCCAGTCGTGCCCCACCCGTCGCATTCCGTTTCGCCGCAGGTCAGAGTCCTGCCACCGTTCCGTGGGCCCCGACGAGCCGCCGACGGGCCACCGACGAGCCGCCGACGGGCCGCCGGTGCCGCGGACAGGCCGCGGGCGGGCTGCGGAGGGCGGCTCCGTGGGCCGTCCGGGTGAGGTCCAGCGGCCGTCCGGGTGAGGCTCAGCGGGCCGTCAGGGCGAGGGCGTGGTCCAGGGCCTGCAGCAGGCGGCCCGTCGTCGCCCGGTCGCGTACCGCCAGCCGGAGCCAGGAGTCGTCCAGGCCGGGGAAGGTGTCCCCGCGGCGGACCGCGAAGCCGAGGTTCCGCAGGCGGGCGCGGACCTCCGACGCCCCCGGCACCCGGATCAGCACGAACGGGCCCTCCGCCGCCCCGGACACCGTGATCTCCTCGAACTCGGCGAGCCCGGCCAGCAGATGGGCCCGGTCCACCGCGATCTGCCGGGCCGCGGCCTCCGCCTCCGCCAGCGCTTCCGGCGTCACGCACGCCTCGGCCGCCACCAGGGCCGGCGTCGACACCGGCCACAGCGGCTGCGCGGCCTCCAGCTTCGCGATCACCTCCGGCTCGGCCAGCACGTAGCCGATCCGCAGCCCTGCCAGCCCCCACGTCTTCGTCAGGCTCCGCAGCACCACCAGGCCCGGGATGTCGGTCCGCCCGGCCAGCGCCTCCCGCTCGCCCGGGACGGCGTCCATGAACGCCTCGTCCACGACCAGGATCCGGCCCGGCCGGGCCAGCGCGGCCAGGGCCGCCGCCGGGTGCAGGACCGAGGTGGGGTTGGTGGGATTGCCGACCACCACCAGGTCCGCCTCCTCCGGCACCGCCGACGGGTCCAGCCGGAACCCGTCCGCCGCCCGCAGCACCACCCGCTCCACCCGGTGTCCCGCGTCCCGCAGTGCCGCCTCCGGCTCCGTGAACTGCGGGTGCACCACCACCGGCCACTGCGCGTCCAGGGCCCGCGCGATGAGGACGAACGCCTCCGCGGCCCCGGCCGTCAACAGCACCCGCCCGACCGGCAGCCCGTGCCGGTCCGCCACCGCCGCGCGGGCGGCGCGCCCGTCGGGGTACGCGGAGAGGGCGTCCAGCGAAGCCGCGATGCGCTGCTTGAGCCAGGCCGGGGGCATGTGCGCCCGTACGTTCACCGCGAGGTCCACCAGCGACGCCCCGTCGCCCCGGACCTCCGCGTCCCCGTGGTGCCGCAGGTCGTGCGCCTGCGCCGTGGCCACCGCGCACGTCGCGGCCACCGACCGCCGCTTCGGGACGAGGAGTTCCCCGCCGGTCGCGAGCGCGGCGGCCTCCGCCACCGAGGAGGTCCCGGCGGCGTCGCGCACCGCGTCCGAGGGGTGCGGCACGCCGATGCCGGCCAGCCGCTCGGCCGGGTAGCTGAGCAGCGGCACGCCGAAACGTTCCGCCGCGCCCGCGATCCCCGCCTCGCACGCCTTCGATTCCACCGTGGCCAGCGCCTTCACCGCACCCGCGGACAGCCCCGCCCCGCGCAGCGTCTCCTCGACCAGGGCGCACACCTCGGCCACGGACACCCCGGCCCGTCCGCCGACCCCGACCACCAGCTGCGTCGCGTAGTCACCCACCGGGATCAAGCCCCCTCCGTAGTCGTCAATGGTGCGTCGCCCGCGGCCCGCGCGCGGATGTGCACGCGCGGCCCGCAGTCGGTATTCAGGGGCACATGGCCGTGATCGTGGCGCTGGGCGCGTTCCTGATGACCCTTGCGGGCGGGTGGACGGCGCAGCGCGTCAACGACCGCCGCCACCTCGTCCTGGGCCTGGCCGGCGGGCTGATGCTCGGCGTGGTCGGCCTCGACCTGCTGCCCGAATCGCTGCAGGCCGCCGGCCACCCGGTGTTCGGGGTCCCGCTCGCCCTGCTGCTCTTCGTGGCCGGCTTCCTCACCGCGCACGTCGGGGAGCGGCTGCTCGCCGTACGCCACGCTGCGCACGGCGCCGAGAACGGGCGCGTCCCGCAGGTCGGCCTCACGGCGGCCGCGGCGATGGTCCTGCACAGCCTCGCCGACGGGGTGGCACTGGGCGCGGCCTTCCAGGTCGGCGGGGGGATGGGGCTCGCCGTGGCACTGGCCGTGGTCACCCACGATTTCGCCGACGGCTTCAACACGTACACCCTCACCCGCGTGTACGGGAACGCCCGCCGCCGCGCCCAGCTGATGCTGCTGGCGGACGCCGCGGCCCCGGTGGTGGGCGCGGCGTCCACTCTGCTGTTCACCCTTCCGGAGGAACCGCTCGGGGCGTACCTCGGCTTCTTCGGCGGTGCCCTGCTCTACCTCGCGGCCGCCGAGATCCTGCCCGAGGCGCACCACGAGCACCCCGCCCTGTCCACCCTGCTGTGCACGGTGGGCGGCGTGGCCGGGATCTGGCTCGTGGTGGGCCTGGCGGAATGAGCTCACGGGCGGGCCGCCGCCGCTCCGGTGAAGCGGCGGGCGACGGAGGGCTCCGCCGCCCAGTGGGTGTGCAGGTAGCTGGCGTGCACACCCTGCCGGACGAAACCCTCGACACGCCGCTCCGGATGCGTGAACCCCCAGGCGGGGGCCTCGCCGGCACCCGGATCGACCACCGTGCGGTGGAACTCGTGGCCGCGCAGCCGGGTTCCGGCCGCCGCGAGGGAGCTGTCCGACACGGCCACCGCCTCGCGGTAGCCGAGGGTCAGGCGCTCCGACATCCGCGCGTCGGCGTCCAGCACCGCGCACATGGGCTTCCCGTCGAGGCTCCGCGCCAGGTACAGCAGCCCCGCGCACTCGGCGGCGATCGGCCCGCCCGCCGCCGCGAAGTCCGCGACGGCCTTGCGGAGCGGCTCGTTCGCGGAGAGCTCGGGGGCGTACACCTCCGGGAAGCCGCCGCCGATCACCAGGCCCGCGGTGCGCTCGGGCAGCTGCTCGTCGCGCAGCGGGTCGAAGGGGACGACCTCGGCGCCGGCCGCGGTGAGCAGCTCGGCGTGCTCGGCGTACGAGAACGTGAACGCCGCGCCACCGGCAACGGCGACCACGGGCCGCCCCGCGCCCGGGGCCGGGGCAAGCCCGTCGGCCGGGGCCGCGGCACGCCCACGGGCATCCGCCTCGGCCAGGGCCAGCTCCGGCGACCAGACGGCGCAGTCCAGCGCCGGCGCCGACCGGGCCAGCGCCAGCAGCGCCTCCAGGTCGCAGCCGGCCCGGACCTGCTCCGCCAGCGCCGCCACCGAGGCCACCGCGTCCGCCCGGCGCTCGGCCACCGGAACCAGACCCAGGTGCCGCGACGGCGCCGACACCTGCGGCGCCCGCCGCAGGACGCCCAGCACCGGAGTGCCCGCTTCCTCCAGCGCCTCCCGCAGCATCGCCTCGTGCCGGTCGGACCCGACCTTGTTCAGGATCACCCCGCCGAGCCGCACCTGCGGGTCGAACGACGCGAACCCGTGCACCAGCGCCGCCACCGACCGCGACTGCGAGGAGGCGTCGACCACGAGCACCACCGGCGCCCGCAGCAGCTTCGCGACCTGCGCCGTCGACGCCAGCTCGCCGCGCCCCGCCGCCCCGTCGTACAGCCCCATCACACCCTCGACGATCGCGAGGTCGCAGCCCGCCGCCCCGTGCGCGAACAGCGGAGCCACCAGCTCCGGCCCGCACAGATACGCGTCCAGGTTGCGCCCCGGCCGCCCCGTGGCCAGGGCGTGGTAGCCGGGGTCGATGTAGTCGGGGCCGGCCTTGTGCGGGGAGACGGCCAGCCCGCGCCCCGCGAAGGCCGCCATGAGGCCCGTCGCCACGGTGGTCTTGCCGCTGCCCGACGAGGGCGCGGCGATGACCAGGCGCGGGACGCCGAACACCTGCGAGGTCACCACTCGATGCCCTTCTGGCCCTTCTGGCCCGCGTCCATCGGGTGCTTGACCTTCGTCATCTCCGTGACGAGGTCGGCGAACTCCATCAGCTTCTCCGGCGCGTCACGCCCCGTGATCACCACGTGCTGGGTGCCCGGCCGGTCGCGGAGCACCTCGATGACCTCGTCGACGTCGATCCACCCCCACTTCATCGGGTACGCGAACTCGTCCAGCACGTACAGCCGGTGCGTCTCGGCGGCCAGATCCCGCTTGACCTGCTCCCAGCCCTCCTTGGCCGCCTGCTCGTTGTCGAGCTGTGCGTCCCGCTGGACCCAGGACCATCCCTCGCCCATCTTGTGCCAGACGACGCTGCCGCCCTCGCCGGAGGCGCCGAGCACCTTCAGCGCGTTCTCCTCGCCGACCTTCCACTTGGCCGACTTGACGAACTGGAACACCCCGATGGGCCAGCCCTGGTTCCAGGCGCGCAGCGCCAGCCCGAACGCCGCCGTCGACTTGCCCTTGCCCGGCCCGGTGTGGACCAGGACGAGCGGGCGGTTGCGGCGCTGGCGGGTGGTGAGTCCGTCGTTCGGGATGACGGTCGGCTGTCCCTGCGGCATTACGCGGCCCTCCTGTTGGTGTGCGATGACGACGGCGACATCGCCGACGTGCGTACGTTCTTCACGAGCCCGGCCAGCGCGTCGGCCCGCAGCCCCTCCAGCGTCACGGCCGGCCCGCCGAGGTCCGCGGCCAGCGCCCCGGCCAGGCCCAGCCGGACCGGCCCCGTCTCGCAGTCCACGACCACCGAGGCCAGCCCGTCGGCCGCCAGCAGCCGGGCGCTGCGCGCCGCCAGCGCCCGGGCGTCGCCGGCGAGGGCGCCGGCCGAGGTGGCCCGCCCGTCGGTGACGACCACCAGCAGCGGGCGGCGGCCGGGATCCCGCAGCCGCTCGATCCGCAGCACCTCACGGGCCTTCAGCAGGCCGGCGGCGAGCGGGGTGCGGCCGCCGGTCGGCAGCCGTTCCAGCCGGGCTGCGGCCGCGTCCACCGAGGACGTCGGCGGCAGGGCGAGGTCGGCGCCCGTGCCCCGGAAGGTGATCAGGCCGACCTTGTCGCGGCGCTGGTAGGCGTCCAGCAGCAGTGACAGCACGGCACCCTTGACCGCGCCCATGCGCTGCCGGGCGGCCATCGAGCCGGAGGCGTCGACCACGAACAGCACGAGGTTGCCCTCGCGGCCCTCCCGGGTGGCCTGGCGCAGGTCGTCCTTGCGGATGACGAGCCCGCGGCCGCTGCGCCCGCGCGCCTTCTGGTGCGGTGCGGCCGCGTGCAGGGTCGCGGCCAGGTGCAGCTTCGTCAGCTGGCCGCGCGGGCGTTGGGCGCCGGTGGTACGGCCGTGCGCGGTCCGGGCGCGCGAGCGGCGGCCGGACGCGCCCTCGCCGAGGCCCGGCACGCTGAACATCTTCGTCCGGAACGGCTCCCCGGCCCGCACGGCCGCCTGCTCGGGCGCGTCCCCGCCCTGCCCGGCGGCGGGCTGCGGGGCGGGGGCGTCCGGGGTCTGC
>NZ_JACBGN010000023.1 GCF_013401435.1 Streptomyces sp. BR123 | reverse complement strand
GGAGGCCTACCGCGACCGCAACGTGGTCGAGCGATGCTTCGCACGACTCAAGCAGTTCCGCGCGATCGCGACCAGGTACGACAAGCTCGCCGACCGCTACCGCGCCGGAGTCGTGCTGGCCTCGCTGGTCCTCTGGCTCCGCGAACCAGCCAGATGATCATTTGTCAGACACTGCCTAGTGCGCTGGCCGGAAGGGTCTGCCGGCTCGCGGCGTCCGGTGCGGTACGGCGCGAGGCGGAGGGCCTCAGCCCTTGCGCGGCGCACTCGCACGGTCCGACAACGCGGCGAGGTGCCGCACCCGGGGGCACCGCCCGGCGGTAGCCGGCGGAGCGCGGTGAGGGCGGTGCACCCTTCCGGTCGGAGCGCCGGCCGGGGCTCCGCTCAGGGACGGGTGACGGAGGCCACCGGCATCATGCCGACGGGGTCGTAGCGGACCCGGGCACCCGGGTGCGGGGCGTGGACCACCTGGCCGTTGCCGACGTACATGCCGACGTGGCTGGCGTCGGAGCGGTAGGTCACCAGGTCCCCCGGCCGGGCCTCGGACAGCGGGACCCGCCGGCCCGCGTACCGCTGGGCCTGCGAGGTGCGCGGCAGGGAGACGCCCGCCTGCCGGTACGACCAGACCATCAGCCCGGAGCAGTCGAAGCCGGAGGGGCCCGTGGCGCCCCAGATGTACGGCCTGCCCACGGCGGAGCGGGCGGCCCGGACGGCCGCCGCGGCGCGGCCCGAGGCGGGGCCGAACGAGCCGTCGGCGGGCGGGTCGGGCAGCGCGCCGTCGCGGTCGCCGGTGCGGGAGGCCCGTTCGAAGTCGGCCCGGTCCTGCGCGGACATCTCGTTCAGCAGCCGCCGGGCCGCGGCGAGCTTCGTCGTGACGACGCTCTTCTCCCGGGCCGCGTCGGCCCGTACGGCCTCCAGTTCGACGAGTTTCCGCGCGGCCTCGCTGCGCTCCTGGCCCAGTCTCCGCTGCTCTTTGCGCAGTTCGTCGAGCTGCCGGGCCTGGTGGTCGGTGAGCCGGCCGAGGGTGGCGGCCTTGTCGAGGTAGTCGTCGGGGTCCTCGGACAGCATCAGTTCGACGGCGGGATCGATGCCGCCGGAGCGGTACTGGGCTCCGGCGAAGGCGCCGAGGAGGCCGCGCATGGTGTTGATGCGGTCCTGGGCGCGGGCGAGCCGGTCCCGGGCGCGGCCGACGTCGGCGCGGAGCCGGTCGGCACGCTCCCCCGCCTCGTTGAAGCGTTCGGTGGCGCGTTCGGCTTCCTCGAAGAGCCGGTCGACCTGGGCCCGGACGGTCGCCGAGGGCTCCTTCGGCAGGGCGGGGGCGGCGGTGGCGGGCACGACGGTGATGGCGGCGGCGGTGGCCGCCGCGGCGGCCGCGGTCAGCATGCCGACCTTGGTGTTCCGGTCGAGGCTGCCGGGTTCGGACCGGCGGTGGGACGCCATGCGGAGCCGCTCCCTTCCGCTGCGCGGGACCGGGTCCGTCCCCCGTGGACGGCCGTGTGCCGGGTTCCGCGCTGGCAGACAGTAGCCGCGCGGCTACCCGCCGGCCAACGTCCGTCGCGGGCCGCACATGCCGGAGCCCCGCCTCAGACGCAGGTCATCGGCGGGGCACGGGGTCAGATCGCGGCGGCGCAATTCGCCCGGATGGGCGGTGTCGGACGGTTTCGGGCCGCGGTCAGACGCGTACGCCGAACTGGAACGGCATGTTGTTGATCGACTCGTACTTGACGCCGCCGCGCGGGTTCGAGGCGTGCAGCACCGTCCCGTTGCCCGCGTACAGGCCGACGTGGTGCAGGTCGGAGTAGAAGAACACCAGGTCGCCGGGCTGGAGTTGGCTTCGGCCGATCCGGGTGCCGTCGTTGACCTGGGTGTAGGTGGTCCGGGAGATGCTGACGCCCGCCTGCTTGTACGCCCACTGCGTCAGGCCGGAGCAGTCGTAGGCGCTGGGGCCGGTGGCGCCGGAGACGTACGCGTAGCCCAACTTGGTCTTGGCGGCCTCCAGGGCGGCGCCGGCCCGGCCTGAGGCCTTGACGCTGCCGAGGTCGGCGCGGGCGGCCTCGCTCCGGCTGGCGCGGCTGTCCTCGTCCTTGAGCTGCTGTCGCTCCTGCGCGGTCAGGGTGTTGAGGAGGGACTGGGCCTCGGCGAGCTTGCCCTGCGAGGCCTTCTTCTTCTCGCCGAGTTCCTTGCGGGTGGCGTCGAGGTCGGCGAGCTTGCCGGCGGCCTCCTGGCGCTGCTGCGCGAGGCTGCGCTGCTTGGCCTGGATCTTCTGGACCGCCTCGACCTGCCTGCCCGTCAGCTGCTGGAGGGTGGAGGCCTTGTCGAGGTAGGTCTCGGGGTCGCCGGAGAGGAAGAGGGCGACGGACTGGTCCATGCCGCCGGTGCGGTACTGGGCGCTGGCCATCGAACCGAGTGTGGAGCGGAGCTGGTTGAGCTCCTCCTGGCCGCGGGCGACCTGGTCCTGGAGCAGGCCTATCTCCTTCTCCAGCTTCTCCTGGCGCTCCTTTGCCTGGTTGGCCTTCTCGGTGGCGTGTTCCGCCTCCTCGTAGAGGGCGTCGACCTTGGCCTTGACCTCGTCCTTGCCCGGCTGGCCCGGCGCGGCGGAGGCGCTGTGCGCGGAGAGGGCGACGGCTGCGGCGGCCGTGGCGGTGAGCACGGTCACCCGTGCGCGGCCCGGCTGCTTGGGTCGACGGTGGGACGCCACGAGCCGGGCTCCTTTGCTTCGCACCGCCGGGGGAAGGGGGGCGCGTCAGGCGCGCACGGGCCGGCGACACCTCCGCCGACACCCCGAATGAGTGATCTACCGCACGAAGGTTTGAGCAGACCCTAGTGACCCCGTGTGATCACTTCAAACCCCCGCGGAAAAAAACCCGGCCCCCGACCAGGTTCTTTACCTTCACTGCACGCTGTGTGCCGACGAGTTGACGGTAGGTTCCCCGACGCCCCGATGAAATCGGGCATTACGTCGAGGAGTTAGGAAACGCGCGAAAGCCGCTTCAGGAGCAAAGCGGACGTCACGGGCCGGGCTCCGACCTTCGCCACGCCGTCGGCCACCTCGCGGTCCGTCGAGACGACGACCACCGGCCGGCCCGGCGGCTCCGCGCGCACCAGCTGGCGGATCAGCTCGTCCGCCGTGACACCCGGCTTGGAGAACAGCACCCGCACCCCGCGCGGCGGCGCGAGGAGCACCGGCGCGGCCAGCTCCGCCCCGTCGAAGACGCAGGTCGTCTCCGCACCGGTCTGGGCGGCCAGCATCGACAGCCCGCCCAGCAGCCGCAGCCGCTGCTTCTCCAGCGGCATCGTCGGATAGCCGGTCTTGGTCACGTTGTAGCCGTCGACGACCAGGTGCACCTGGGGCAGTGCCAGCAGCTGGTCCAGCAGTGCCGGGTCGGTCTCCGACAGCGCCCGCGCCGCGATGTCCTTCGGGCTCATCCGGCCGGGCTCCACCGCGTCCACGGTCTCCGCGGGCCGCATCGAAACCGGCGGCAGCGCCAGCTCCCGGCGCAGCCCCTGGGCCGCGTCCAGCACGGTGTCCAGCAGCAGCCGCAGCCGCATGTCCTCGACGCTGCGGCCTTCGCGGGTGGCCCGGCGGGAGGTCTCCAGTGCCGCCTCGGCCTCCGCCAGACGGGACTTGAGCCGACGCGTCTCGCTCTCGGCGGACGCCACCTGCGCGGCCGCCTCGGCACGGATGCCCTCGATCTCGGCGGTGAGCTTGCGCAGGGCCGCCTCGCCCCGCTTGATGTCGCTCAGGGCGCTGCGCAGCTTGCGCTGAAGCGATTCGGCTTCCTTCCGGGCCGCCTCCAGCTCGCCGCGCACCTGTTCGCCGCCGTGCCGCTGCAGGTCCCGTAGGTGGGCCAGCTCCTCGCGGAGCCGGTCCACTTCCCGCCGGGCCTCCTCGTCCGCCCGCTCGGCGTCGGCGCGCTGCGCCTCCTCGCCCGCGGCGGCCACCAGCTTCACCCAGCCCGCCGGCCGCAGGATGTACGCGGCGGCGGCCACGTCCAGCGGGTCGGCGGCCGCGGGCGGGGCGCCGGACTCCAGCGCCCCGGCCAGCTCCGCCTGGGCCTCGCGCACCTTGTCGGCGACGCGCCCGCGGAAGACGGCGTCCGTCTCCACCGCAGCGGCCATGGCGTTGCCCGCGAACTTGGCGCGCCGACTCGGGGTGAACCGGGCGTACTGGCGCAGCTGTCCCGGGAGGTCCGCGACCGTCAGTGCGCCGAAGGCGTCCGAGACGAGCGCGACGACCCGGCGCCGCACACCCTCCGGCAGCGGGCGGTCGAGCGCCTCGGCGGCGTCGCCGGCCGCATCGGCCGGGTCAGCGCCGCTTCCTGGCTCCACAATCCGTCACCCCTACCGTGTTCTACCGTGTTCTTCTCGCTGGGGCGCGGCTCCTTCAGGAGTCCGCGCCCGGCCTGGCCACAAGTTCGATCCGGTCCACTGCGTTGCACCAGCGGCAGCGGACCGACTCGATGGTCTCACTGACCACCTCACGCTCCTCGACCTTGGGCTCCCCGGCAAGGTCCAGGTGGACGTACTCCACGACCTTCGACGAACGAGTGACGTCGAAACGCGTGAGGTTGCCGCACAGGGTGCAGCGCCACCGGGTGCTGTCGGTCGGCAGGGGAACCGTCATCGGGCCGCACTCTCCTTCGTAGCTCTTTCAATTAAAGCCGCCGTCTGCAGGAATCGGCGGACCGCAGCACGTAACCCTACGGCCTGCCGAGGCGTGGGAAGGGGCCGGTCGGGTCATGCTCAATCGCATGATCGTAAAGTGGCGCGCCGTGCGCGAGGCCGCCCGGGGTCCGGTGGTCACCCACGCGCTGATCGCCGCCTGCTGCGCGGTGTTCCTGCTCGGTCCGGCCTCCGGCCTGAACCCGGCGTACGGAACCGGCGAGCGGCTGCTGGAGACGGGGACCGCGTACTTCCGGCACTGGGGGGTGGTCCCGGCCGAGCTCTTCGGGGGGTCCGCGCGGGCGCTGCTGACGCCGCTGACCGCCCTGTTCGTCCACGGCAGCTGGCTGCACCTGCTCGGCAACCTGCTCTTCCTCCACGTCTTCGGGGCGATGGCGGAGGAGCGGATGGGCCGCGCGGCCTTCCTCTGCTTCTACGTGTGCACGGGCTACCTCGCGCTGGCGGCGTACGCGGCGGCCAACGCCTCCTCCGGGGAGACGCTCGTCGGGGCGTCCGGAGCGATCTCGGCGGTACTGGGCGCGTTCCTGTACCTGTTCCCGCGGGCCCGGGTGACGAGCCTGTTCCCGTTCCTGTTCTTCCTGCCGCTGCGGTTCCCCGCGTGGCTGGTGCTGCTGTTCTGGTTCGGCCTGCAGTGGGTGGCGGCGCACCGGGCGGGCAGCGGCCCCGGGGTGGCGTACCTGGCGCACCTGGTGGGCTTCTCCCTCGGCTTCGTGCACGCCTGGGTGCGCTACCGGCGTGCGACTAGAGTGAGGCGACCAGCGACGGCCACCGAGGGAGACAGCCAGCCATGATCACCGCGATCGTGCTCATCAAGACCAGCGTGGACCGCATCCCCGAGATCGCCGAGTCCATCGCGGCGCTGGAGAACGTCAGCGAGGTCTACTCCGTCACGGGGACGTACGACCTCATCGCCCTGGTGCGCGTGAACCGCCACGACGACCTGGCGGACATCATCCCGGGCCGCATCAGCAAGATCCCCGGCGTGGAGGCGACCGACACGCACGTGGCGTTCCGCACCTATTCCCAGCACGACCTGGAAGCCGCCTTCGCCATCGGCCTGGACGCCTGAGCGCTCCGCCGGGAGTCCGGTCATGACACCGCGGGCCGGTGGGGGCTGATCGCGCAGTTCCCCGCGCCCCTACGGGGCGCGGTACCGCACCGGATCTTACCGGTCCCGCGCGGGTACCGCCTGCCGCCTCCCGCACCCCCGGCCGCGGCGACGACCGGCAGCGTCTCTTCGGCGCCGGTGGACGTGCTCCGTGCCGAGGTCATCCTCGTACAGGACGCGGCCGGGCGCCACCCTGCGGCCGGTCCCGCAGGCGTCGGTGGCGTACGTCCGGAACGGTCCGGGGACGCCCCGCCGGTCGCACCCGGCGTCGTGTGGGTCATGGCCGGCACGCCGGTCACACGGCCGGGACGCAGCGGCCCTCCTCCGTGCGGTACTGCAACTGCGCGCCCTCGGTGACGAGCTCCCGGACCGCGCGGACGAACCGCTCGACGTGCTCGTCCGGGGTTCCGGCGCCGAAGCTCACCCGGATCGCGTTCAGCGACGACTCCCCGGGCGCCGCCTCCGGGGCCCCGCACGCGCCGGGCTCCTGCGGGGCGCTGCCGAGCAGGGTGCGCACCAGCGGGTGGGCGCAGAAGAGGCCGTCGCGGACCCCGATGCCGTACTCGGCCGACAGGGCGGCGGCGAAGTGGGAGCTGTTCCAGCCCTCCACCACGAAGGAGATGACGCCGACGCGCGGGGCGTCGTCCCCGAACAGCGAGAGGATCCGGACCTGCGGGATGCCGGAGAGGCCCGCGCGGACCTGAGCGATCAGCTCGCGCTCCCGGGCGACGAGCCGGTCGAAGCCCGCCTCGGTCAGGGCGCGGCAGGCGGAGGCGAGGGCGTGGACGCCGATGACGTTGGGGGATCCGGCCTCGTGGCGGGCGGCCGTGGTGTGCCATTCGACGTCGACGCCGCCGTCCTCGCGGCGGGCGACCGTCCGCGAGGCCCCGCCGCCGGCCAGGTACGGCTTCGCCTGCTGCAGCCAGTCGGCCCGTCCGGCCAGCACGCCGGAGCCGAAGGGCGCGTACAGCTTGTGCCCGGAGAGGGCCACCCAGTCCACGTCGAGGTCCCGGACGGAGACGGGGTGGTGCGGGGCCAGCTGGGCGGCGTCGAGGACGATCCGGGCGCCGTGGGCGTGCGCGGCGGCGGCGAGCTCCTTCACCGGCCACAGCTCACCGGTGACGTTGGACGCCCCGGTCACGCAGACCAGCGCCGCGCCGTGGGGGTCCCGGCCGGCCAGGGCCCGCTCCAGGGTGGCCACGGCCTCGTCCGGCGTGCGCGGCGCGTCGAGGTACGTCACCTGCGCGCCGTCCCACGGCAGCAGCGAGGCGTGGTGCTCGGTCTCGAAGACGAAGACCCGGCAGTCGGCGGGGAGGGCGGCGGCGAGCAGGTTGAGGGAGTCGGTGGTGGACCGGGTGAAGACCACCTGGTCGGAGGGGCGGCAGTCCAGGAAGGCGGCGACCGCGGCCCGGCTCTGCTCGAAGAGGTCGGTGGAGAGCTGCGAGAGGTAGCCCGCTCCGCGGTGCACGCTGCCGTAGTAGGGGGCGTACGCGGCCACGTCGTCCCAGACGCGCTGCAGGGCCGGGGCGCTGGCGGCGTAGTCGAGGGCCGCGTAGGTGACCTCGCCCCCGGTGACGAGCGGCACGGTGACGTCCCGGCCGAGGACCGGGAGCGGCCCGGCACAGGCTGCGCCGTCGGCAGCGGCTGCACAGGCGGCAACGGGCGCAGGGGCAGGGGCGACGGTGGCGGTGGCGGTGGCGTTCCGGAACGCGGACATGGCGGTATCTCCCGGCGGGCAGGCGGAATCGGCTTCGGATGTCACCCGTCCGCGGGTACGGCGCTGCGGCCGACCGGGGGACGGGGAAATGCCTCGGAGCACGGGCCGGGGGCGTACGCGGCTGTCCGGGTACGCGGAGGGAAGGGACCTCGGTCCGAGGGTGGAGAAGGGGCGGAGCCGCCCTATCGCATTCGCTTGCTCACGGAAAGAACTCCTCGAAGACCAGGACCCCTGGTGTCGAGGGATCCGCGCTTGCCGCGGACCTCGCTGCCCGCGGCCTGGTCATCACCCGGGGCACCCCGCCACGGAAGGAGGGTTGCCGGACAGCAAGCCGGGGCCAGAACGCTGTCACTCGTGACCTGGTCAGTCATCCTGCCACACGATCCCGGACGTGCAAGGCCCCGGTCCGCATGCCGGACCGGGGTCTTGGCCGAAAAGGATCAGTCAAGTCGGGCGTTGCTGGCGGCCACCCACCGCTCCAGGGCGGCCCGTGCCGCACCCGAGTCGATGGCTTCCGCGGCCCGCTCGATGCCCGCCCGGATCTGCTCCTCCAGGGAGCCGCTGCCCGGGTCCACGGCCACCAGGGCGGCGGCCGAGTTCAACAGCACCGCGTCCCGGACCGGGCCGGTCTCGCCGGCCAGCAGCCGCCGGGCGACGTCCGCGTTGTAGGAGGCGTCGGCGCCCCGCAGCTCCTTGACGTCCACCAGCTCGATGCCCACGTCGCGCGGGTCGAAGGCCTCCTCCTGCACCCGCCCGTCGCGGACCCACCAGACCCGGGAGGTGGCGGTGGTGGTCAGCTCGTCCAGGCCGTCGTCCCCGCGGAACACCAGGGCCGAGGAGCCGCGCTCCGCCAGCACGCCCGCGACGATGGGGGCCATCCGGGCGTCGGCGACGCCGGTGGCCTGCGCCCGGACCCGTGCCGGGTTGGTCAGCGGGCCGAGGAAGTTGAAGGTGGTGCGGATGCCCAGCTCGCGGCGGGCCGGGGCCACGTGCCGCAGCGCCGGGTGGAACTTCACGGCGAAGCAGAAGGTGATGCCGGCCTCCTCGGCCACCCGGGCCACCCGGGCCGGGGTGAGGTCCAGGTTGACGCCGAGCTTCTCCAGCACGTCGGAGGCGCCGCTGGCCGAGGACGCGGCACGGTTGCCGTGCTTGACGACCTTGGCGCCGGTGCCGGCGACCACGATGGAGGACATGGTCGAGATGTTCACCGTCTTGGCGCCGTCGCCGCCGGTGCCGACGATGTCCACGGTCCGGCCGGGCACCTCGATCAGGTTGGCGTGTGCGTACATGGTCCGCACCAGGCCGTTGATCTCCTCGACGGTCTCCCCCTTGGCCCGCAGGGCGACCGCGAATCCGGCGATCTGGGCGTCGGTGGCCTCACCGCGCATGATCCGGTCCATGGCCCACGCCGTGTCGTCGGCGTGCAGGTCCCGGCCGGAGAGCAGCGCCTCCAGTACGGCCGGCCAGGACCGGTCCGCCACGCTGTCGCCGCCTGCCGGGGTCACAACGTTCATGGTCCGCTCCTGAGGGTCCACAGTCGGATGGGAAGGCCTTCAGCCTATCCAGGCCGGGAGGACGGCAAAGAGCCCCGTCCAGACCCTGGACGGGGCTCTTGCCGTGGGCGACACCGGGACTGACCGAAATCAGACCCTCATGCGGGATCAGTGGTGGCCGTGGCCGCTCTGGATCTCCTTGAACTCCTCCACCGTGGGCTTCGGAATCTGGTTGCCCTCGCCGTACATGCCCTGGCTGAGCTTGGCGCGGAGCTTCTCCGACATCTTGACCTTGCGCTCGACGCCGTTCTCGTCGACCGTCGGGCCGATCTCCAGCGGCTCGTACTGCTCGTGCGCGGTGAGCGTGTGCAGCTTGGCCTGGTCGAGGGTCTCGTGGACCTCGACGAACTCACCGTGCGGCAGCCGCTTGATGACGCCGGTCTCGCGACCGTGCAGCACCTTGTCGTGGTCCCGGCGCTGCAGGCCGAGGCAGATGCGCTTGGTGACGATGAACGCGATCACCGGGACGGCGAAGAAGCCGATCCGCACGAACCAGGTGATGTTGTTGATCGAGAGGTGGAAGTACTGCGCGAACATGTCGTTGCCACCGCCGATGAGGAGCACGATGTACTCCGCGATCCAGGCGACACCGAAGGCCGTGCGGGTCGGGGCGTTGCGCGGGCGGTCCAGGATGTGGTGCTCGCGCTTGTCGCCGGTGACCCAGGACTCGATGAACGGCCACACCGCGATCGCGCCGAGGACCAGCGGGAAGAGCAGCAGCGGGATGAACACGCCCAGGACGAGCGTGTGGCCCCACAGGTTGATCTCCCAGCCGGGCATGGCACGGATCAGGCCTTCGGGCATACCCATGTACCAGTCGGGCTGCGCACCGGTGGACACGTGGTCCGGGCGGTACGGGCCGAGCGCCCAGATCGGGTTGATCGAGGCGATCGCCGCGATGGCCGCGATGACACCGAAGACCAGGAAGAAGAAGCCTCCGGCCTTGGCCATGTAGACCGGCAGCAGCGGCATGCCGACGACGTTGTTGTTCGTCCTGCCGGGGCCCGCGAACTGGGTGTGCTTGTGGTAGAAGACCAGGATCAGGTGGGCCACCAGCAGGCCCATCATGATGCCGGGCAGCAGCAGGATGTGGATCGAGTAGAACCGGGCGACGAAGTCGCCGCCGGGGAACTCGCCGCCGAACAGGAAGAACGAGAGGTAGGTGCCGACGACCGGCACGGACAGGATCGCGCCCTGCATGAAGCGGACACCGGTGCCCGAGAGCAGGTCGTCCGGCAGGGAGTAACCGGTGAAGCCGGTGAACATGCCGAGGACCAGCAGCAGGAAGCCGAAGACCCAGTTGACTTCGCGCGGCTTGCGGAACGCGCCGGTGAAGAAGACGCGCATCATGTGCACGATCATCGCGGCGACGAAGATCAGCGCGGCCCAGTGGTGGATCTGCCGGATGAGCAGGCCACCGCGGACGTCGAAGCTGATGTCCAGGGTCGAGGCGAAGGCCTCGGACATCCGGACGCCCTGCATCGGCACGTACGAGCCGTGGTACACGACCTCGTTCATGCTGGGGTGGAAGAACAGCGTCAGGTACACACCCGTGAGGATGATGATGATGAAGCTGTAGAGGGCGACCTCGCCCAGCATGAAGGACCAGTGGTCCGGGAAGATCTTGCGCATGTTCGCCTTGGCGAGGCTGTAGATGCCCAGGCGGCCGTCCGCCCAGTCAGCCACGCGCTCGCCGGCGGGCGCCTTGCGCTTCCCGGCCGATGTGTTCGTAGTGGCGGTACTCATCCGCGCTCCCAGAATGCAGGACCGACGGGCTCCGCGAAGTCGCCGAGCGCCTCGAGGAAGCCTTCGCGGTTCACGCCGATCCGCAGCTGCGGAAGCGCGTGGCCGGCGGGTCCGAAGACGACGCGACCGCCGTCGGAGAGGTCGAAGGTGGACTGGTGGCACGGGCAGAGCACGTGGTGCGTCTGCTGCTCGTACAGGCTGATCGGGCAGCCGACGTGGGTGCAGATCTTCGAGTAGGCGACGATGCCGTCGTGGGACCACTCGAGTTCCTGCTTGTCCTTGATGTCCTCCGGCTGGATGCGGACGATCATCAGGGCGGCCTTGGCGATCTCGGTGTTGAAGTCGTGCGCGTCCTCCTCCAGCCCCTCGGGCATGACGAAGGTCAGCGAACCGACCGGGACGTCCTCGGGACGCAGCGGCTCCATCGTGTTCTGGTTGATGAGCAGCTTGCCCTTGGCCCACAGGGTGTGGCGCAGCTTGTCCTCGGGCAGCGGACCCAGGTCCCGCATGATCACGACGGCGGACAGCGGCAGCATGGCCAGCGCGCCGAGCATCGTGTTGCGGATCAGCGGACGGCGGGCGATGCCCGACTCGTTCGCACCGTCGGCGAAGTCCTGCATGACCTTCGCCTTGACCTCGGGCGAGGCCGCGATCTCGTGGCGGTCGTCGGCGACCTCCACGTCGGACATCAGGGTGCGGGCCCAGTGGACCGCGCCGGCGCCGATGCAGAAGAGGGCCGCGCCCAGGCTCATGCCCAGGGCGAAGTTGAGCGCGCTGATCTTCCCGAGGGGGAAGAGGAACACGATCTTGTCGACCGGGATGACCACGTACGACACGATGAACGCGACGGTGGCCAGCATCGAGACCGTGAAGAGCATCGCCACGGTGCGCTCGGAGCGCTTCGCGGCCCGCTCGTCGATGTCCTGGATGCGCGGCTTGTGGACCGGCAGGCCCGGGTCTGCGAACGGTTCGTCCGCGACCGCTACACCGGCGTGGTGCTCGTCGCCCTGCTCGCTCGGCAGGTGCTTTTCTTCGGGAATGTCTTGGCTACTCATGACTTCTTGGCCTTAGCGGTGTGGGCCGCGACCCAGACGGCGACAGCGATCAGCGCACCCAGACCGAAGATCCAGCCGAACAGGCCCTCCGAGACGGGGCCGAGGCCTCCGAGCTTCAGGCCGCCGGGGTTGACCGACTTCTCGCCGTTCACGTTCTGGAGGTACGCGATGATGTCCTTCTTCTGCTTCTCCGGCATCGTCGTGTCGGGGAAGGAGGGCATGTTCTGCGGGCCGGTGAGCATGGCCTCGTAGATGTGCTTCGGCGAGACGCCCTCGAGGTTCGGGGCGTACTTGCCGTCGGTCAGCGCGCCGCCCTCGCCCGTGAAGTTGTGGCACTGCGCGCAGTTGTTGCGGAACAGCTCGCCACCCTTCGCGACGTCGGCGCCGGCCGGGTCGTACTGCTTCGCGGTCGGCGTGATCGGACCGGCACCGAGCGAGGCGATGTACGCCGCCAGCTGGTCGATCTGCGCCTGCGAGTAGATGTTGGGCTTCTTCGGCACCTGGGCGCCGGGCTGCTGGGCCGGCATACGGCCCGTGCTCACCTGGAAGTCGACGGCCGCGGAGCCGACGCCGACCAGGCTGGGGCCGTCAGTGGTTCCCTGACCGCCGGTTCCGTGGCAGCTTGCGCAACCCACGGCGTAGAGCTTCTTGCCCTCCTCGATGGCGAGGGACTGGGCGGTTTCATCGGCCTGCGCCTTGCCCGCAGGGGCGAAGGCGGCGTACAGCCCCCCAGTGGCCGCCAGCGCGAGGAGTAGAACGACGACCGCCGCCAGCGGATGGCGTCGTCGTGCGGAGAGCTTTTTCACGGATTACCCCGGTGTCAGGATCTTCTGCGTCGGTGTTTCTGGATGTCGGTGCCGGGTCCGGCCCGGTGACGTGCTCGCTACTTGATCAGGTAGATCGTCGCGAAGAGGCCGATCCAGACGACATCGACGAAGTGCCAGTAGTAGGACACGACGATGGCCGACGTGGCCTGTTCGTGGGTGAACCTCTTCGCGGCGTACGTCCGGCCGAGGACCAGCAGGAAGGCGATGAGACCGCCCGTCACGTGCAGGCCGTGGAAGCCGGTGGTCAGGTAGAAGACCGAGCCGTACGGGCCGGACGAGAGCGACATGCCCTCGTGCTTGACCAGCTCGGTGTACTCGAACACCTGGCCGCCGATGAAGATCGCGCCCATGACGAACGTGATGATGAACCACGTACGGAGCTTCTTCACGTCACCGCGCTCCGCGGCGAAGACGCCGAGCTGGCACGTGAGGGAGGAGAGCACCAGGATCGTGGTGTTCGTCGCCGAGAAGGGCAGATTCAGGGCCGAAGCCTGCTCTGTCCAGTACTCGGTGCCCGTCACCGATCGCAGGGTGAAGTACATCGCGAAGAGGGCCGCGAAGAACATCAGCTCGGAACTCAACCAGATGATCGTTCCGACGCTGACGAGGTTCGGTCGATTGACCGTCGGGTGCGCGTGCCCGGTATCTACTGTCGTTGCTGTCGCCACGACCGACATTATGTCGGTCGCTTATCCGGCCCTCACGCCGGGGGGTGCCGTTCGGAGTGTCCGGGCCCCGTGCAGGGCCCGAACGGCCCATCAGCCGACCGTGCGCGAGGGTGTGCGAACCGATGTTGACACCGGGTCGGGAGGAGTAGCATCCCGCGCAACATCAACGTGATTCACGGCACCGTGGAGGAACGAAATGCGGTCGACTGCACGGGTTCTGCTCTACAGCGACGACGCGAACACCCGGCAGCAGGTGCGCCTGGCGGCCGGACGCCGGCCGGCCGCGGATCTGCCGCCGGTGGAGTTCACCGAGTGCGCCACGCTGCCTGCCGTCCTGTCCGAGCTGGACGCGGGCGGGATCGACGTGTGCGTCCTGGACGGCGAGGCCGTTCCGGCCGGCGGCATGGGCGTGTGCCGGCAGATCAAGGACGAGGTCTTCCGCTGCCCGCCCGTTCTGCTGCTGATGGGCCGTCCGCAGGACGCCTGGCTGGCCACCTGGAGCCGTGCGGACGCGGCGGTGACCCTTCCGGTCGACCCGGTGGAGTTCGCGGACGCCCTGGCGCGCCTGCTGCGCGCACGGCTGTCCCTGGACGCATAGCGGGCGCGGCGGCGCTGCGGGCGCGGCGGACGGAGCCGACGGACGCAGGGCCTCGTACGGGCCCTGCGCCGCGGCCGCAGCGGGGGCTGCACCGGGCCCGCCCGGACCGGGTGCCGGCCTCAGACCCGCGGGCGCAGACGGGCCTGGTCGACGACACTGCGGCCGTCCTGGGTGTCCTTGAGGAGGGCGCTGCCCTGGCGCCAGTCCTTCCAGTTCATGTTCCAGTCGCCGTAGCCGTTGCCGAAGGCGGGCATGTCCTCGCCGATGCTGTTGACGACCTGCACGATGTCGCCCTCGGTGATGTTCTCGAAGAACCAGGCCGCGTTGCCCGTGCTCATGCCGGTGCAGCCGTGGCTGACGTTCTCGTAGCCCTGGGAGCCGACGGACCACGGGGCGGCGTGGACGTATTCACCACTCCAGGTGACACGGGTCGCGTAGTAGACGGGCAGGTCGTAGTTCTCGCTGCCGCCGATGCCGACGGTGTCGCCGCGCATCCGGACGAAGTACTGCTTGCCGAGCACCACTTTGACGCCGTTGCGGGTGGAGAAGCCGGGCTTGCCGGTGGTGATCGGAATGGTGTTGATCACTTCTCCGTTGCGCTTGAACGTGAGGTGGTGGGAGGCGGCGTCGGTGAGGACCTCGACGCGGTCCCCGATCTGCAGGGTGACCGGCTTGCTGGCGGCCCCGTGCATGTCCTTGGAGATCCTGACCCCCTCCAGATTGCTCCGTACGGAGACGGTGGAGTGGGCGGGCCAGTACTCCTTGGGCCTGAAATGCACGTGCTTGTCGTCCACCCAGTGCCACGCGCCCTCGACGCCGGGCGGGGTGTCGACGACCAGGCCCCGTTCCACGACCGCGCGGGCGGCCCGGTCCTTGACGGCCTCGTCGAGTTCGGCCGTGATGGGCTGTCCGACGCCGTATTTGCCGTCCTGCGGGCCGAATGTGACCTTCAGGACCTTCTTGGCCGGAGTGGTCTCGAACGTCAGCCTGCGCCGCCCGGGAGCACCCCGCTCGTTCTCCGTGTTCACGGTGACCGTGTAGCGGGTTCCGGCGGCCATGGCGGTGGTGCTGTGCCAGCGGTCGCCCTTGGCGGTGAGCTCGCCCGCGAGGCGGTGGCCCAGGCTGTCCACGGCGGTGACGTCGGTGATGCGGACGCCCCCGGCCGCCTTGGCCGTGACCTCCAGGGGGCGGTTGTGGTCGACCGGGCGGCCGCCCTGGACCTGGTTGAAAGCGACTGCGTCGCCCGCGTCGTAGGGGCGGGCGGACAGCGGGTTGTCGCCGGGCCCGCATGCGGTGGCGCCGGCACCGAGGGACGCGGCCAGCAGGGAGCAGCCGACGACCGTCCATAGACGCGGTGAGTGCTTCATGGGGCCAAGGCTATGAAAACCAGACAAATAAGGCGCGTGGTGTGACTGCAAAAGAGGGGCCCGGACTCCTCTGTTCGAGGAGTCCGGGCCCCGGACCACCGGCCGTCCGGCCGGGTACTGCCGATACCGCTACTGGTTCTGGTTCTCACCGCGGTAGTACTCGTACACCCAGCCCCACAGGCCGATCACGATGATCGGGGCCGAGAAGTACAGGAGCCACCAGCCGAAGATGACGCCCATGAAGGTGAGCGCACCACCGATGGCCAGCGAGAGCGGCTGCCAGCTGTGCGGGGAGAAGAACCCCAGCTCGCCGGCCTCGTCGGCGACTTCGGCCTCCAGGTTGTCCTGGGCCATGTCGTCGACGCGCTTGGCCGTGAAGGCCAGGTAGTAGCCGATCATCACGCTCAGGCCGAAGGCCAGGAAGAGCGCGGTGGTTCCCACGGGCTCCTTCGACCACACGCCGTACACGACGGCCATGATCAGAATGAAGGCGGAGAGCCAGAGGAACATCTTGCCCTGGATCTTCACTTGCCGGCCTCCTTGGCACCGGTGACAGCCTTGGCGCCGTGGTCCTCGAGGTGGTCGAGGGCCGCGATCTCCGGGTGGTGGAGGTCGAAGGCGGGCGACTCACTGCGAATACGCGGCAGGGTGAGGAAGTTGTGCCGCGGCGGCGGGCAGGACGTCGCCCACTCCAGCGAACGGCCGTAGCCCCACGGGTCGTCGACCTCGATCTTCTTGCCGTACTTGGCCGTCTTCCAGACGTTGTACATGAACGGCAGCATCGACAGGCCGAGCAGGAACGAGCTGATCGTCGAGATCATGTTCAGGCCGGTGAAGCCGTCGGCGGCGAGGTAGTCCGCGTAGCGCCGCGGCATGCCCTCGGCGCCGAGCCAGTGCTGCACCAGGAACGTGCCGTGGAAGCCCACGAACAGCGTCCAGAAGGTGATCTTGCCGAGGCGCTCGTCCAGCATCTTGCCCGTGAACTTCGGCCACCAGAAGTGGAAGCCGGAGAACATCGCGAAGACCACGGTGCCGAAGATGACGTAGTGGAAGTGCGCGACGACGAAGTACGAGTCGGAGACGTGGAAGTCCATCGGGGGCGAGGCCAGGATGACGCCGGTCAGACCACCGAAGGTGAAGGTGATCAGGAAGCCGACGGCCCAGAGCATCGGGGTCTCGAAGGACAGCGAGCCCTTCCACATGGTGCCGATCCAGTTGAAGAACTTCACACCGGTCGGTACCGCGATCAGGAAGGTCATGAAGGAGAAGAAGGGCAGCAGCACACCGCCGGTGACGTACATGTGGTGCGCCCACACCGTCACGGAGAGGCCGGCGATCGCGATCGTCGCCGCGATCAGACCGATGTAACCGAACATCGGCTTGCGCGAGAAGACCGGGATGACCTCGGAAATGATGCCGAAGAACGGCAGGGCGATGATGTACACCTCAGGGTGTCCGAAGAACCAGAAGAGGTGCTGCCACAGCAGTGCGCCACCGTTGGCCGCGTCGAAGACGTGGCTGCCGAACTTGCGGTCGGACTCCAGCGCGAAGAGCGCGGCGGCCAGGACCGGGAAGGCGAGCAGGACCAGGACACCGGTCAGCAGCACGTTCCAGGTGAAGATCGGCATGCGGAACATCGTCATGCCCGGAGCGCGCATGCAGATGATCGTGGTGATGAAGTTGACGGAACCGAGGATCGTACCGAAGCCGGAGAAGGCCAGGCCCATGATCCACATGTCGGCGCCGATGCCCGGCGAGCGGACCGCGTCCGACAGCGGGGAGTAGGCGAACCAGCCGAAGTCGGCGGCACCCTGCGGGGTGAGGAAGCCGGCCACCGCGATGATCGAGCCGAAGAGGTACAGCCAGTACGCGAACATGTTCAGCCGCGGGAACGCCACGTCGGGCGCGCCGATCTGCAGCGGCATGATCCAGTTCGCGAAGCCGGCGAACAGCGGCGTGGCGAACATCAGCAGCATGATCGTGCCATGCATGGTGAACGCCTGGTTGAACTGCTCGTTCGACATGAGCTGCGTGCCCGGACGGGCCAGCTCGGCGCGCATGAAGAGCGCCATCACGCCGCCGATCAGGAAGAACACGAACGACGTGACCAGGTACAGCGTACCGATGGTCTTGTGGTCGGTCGTGGTCAGCCATTTCACGACCACGCTGCCGGGCTGCCTGCGCCGCACCGGCAGCTCGTTTTCATACGAGTCGGCGGCGGCACCCTGGGATTCGTTGAGGATGCTCACAGTTTGTTCGTCTCCGCATTCCGGGCCGGGTCAGTCTGCTTGATGCCGGCCGGGAGGAAGCCGGTCTGCCCCTTCTCGGCCAGTTCCTTCAGGTGCGCCCGGTATTCCTCGGGCGAGACGACCTTGACGTTGAAGAGCATCCGGGAGTGGTCGACACCGCAGAGCTCGGCGCACTTGCCCATGAAGACGCCCTCCTGGGAAGGCGTGACCTCGAAGACGTTGGTGTGGCCCGGGATGACGTCCTGCTTGAAGAGGAACGGAACCACCCAGAAGGAGTGGATGACGTCGTTCGAGGACAGGATGAAGCGGACCTTCTCGCCCTTGGGCAGCCAGAGGGTCGGACCCGGGTTGCCCGTCTCCGGGTTCCTGTCGCCGGGGATGCCCTTCTCGTAGACGCCTTCGGCGCCTGCCGGGAAGTCCTTGGTGAAGCGGTCCGGAATGGAGGCCAGCTCCTTGGGAGCCTTGCCGCCCTTCGGGGTCGCCCCGTCACCGTCGACGTTCTCGATGTAGTTGAAGCCCCAGCTCCACTGGAAGCCGACCACGTTGATGGTGTGCGCCGGCTTCGAGAGGGCGAGGAGCTTGGACTCGTCACGCGCGGTGAAGTAGAACAGCACCGAGACGATGATGAGCGGGACCACGGTGTACAGCGCCTCGATGGGCATGTTGTACCGGGTCTGCGGGGGGACCTCCACCTTGGTCCGGCTGCGCCGGTGGAACAGGACGCTCCACAGGATCAGGCCCCACACCAGGATGCCGGTGGCAAGAGCGGCCGCCCAGGACCCCTGCCACAGGGAAAGGATGCGAGGCGCCTCCTCCGTGACGGGGTAGGGCATTCCGAGGCGGGGGAAGTCTTTCCAGTTGTACGAGCAACCAGTGGCGGTCGCCAGAACCACGCCCGCAGTCAGCGCCTGCAGCAGCTTCCGCCGCATCGGGCGCCGCGGCGAGCGGTCGGAGCCGTAGGGACTCACGTAGCGCCTTCCCGAGAGTCTCGGCCCGCGCGGCCGGCCGCGGCCGTGTTCGGGTCGGTCGCCGGCCCTGACGCAGGCAGGGGTTTGGATGTTTATGCGGACCAAACCCTACTGGACGCTATTTGGGGTCGCGCGGGGAGGGTGCCCAACGCGCCGCTACTGCCCCCGAAGGGATGGATCCGCCGTACGGGGGACGGCACAACACCCGCTGAATGGCGGGCTCCGGGCGTATCTGACGCCCCCTGACCTCCCCTCCCCCCGGGCTCCCGTTAGCGTGACCGGATGCCGTACTTCGACACCGCGTCCGCCGCCCCGCTGCACCCCGTGGCCCGGCAGGCGCTGCAGGCCTCGCTGGACGAGGGGTGGGCGGACCCCGCCCGGCTGTACCGGGAGGGCCGGCGCGCGCGGCTCCTGCTGGACGCGGCGCGCGAGGCGGCCGCCGAGGCGGTGGGCTGCCGCCCCGACGAGCTCGTGTTCACCCCTTCGGGGACGCATGCGGTTCACTCGGGCATTGCGGGCGCCGTCGCCGGGCGCCGGCGCATCGGCCGCCACGTGGTCGTGTCGGCCGTCGAACACAGTTCCGTGCTCCACGCTGCCGAGGCGCACGAGGCGGCCGGCGGCACCACGGCCCGGGTGGAGGTGGACCGGACCGGCGCGGTATCGGCGGCGGGGTACGCCTCCGCGCTGACCCCCTCGACCGCGCTGGCCTGCCTGCAGTCGGCCAACCACGAGGTGGGCACGGTGCAGCCGGTGGCGGAGGTGGCCGAGGTGTGCGCGGCAGCCGGGGTGCCGCTGCTCGTGGACGCCGCCCAGTCGCTGGGCTGGGGCCCGGTCGAGGGCGGCTGGTCGCTGCTGGCCGCGAGTGCCCACAAGTGGGGCGGCCCGGCGGGCGTCGGCCTGCTGGCCGTCCGCAAAGGTGTCCGGTTCTCGCCCCAAGGACCCGCCGACGAGCGGGAGTCGGGCCGCTCCCCCGGGTTCGTGAACCTCCCGGCCATCGTCGCGGCCGCCGCGTCCCTGCGGGCGGTGCGGGCCGAGGCCGAGGCGGAGGCGGTCCGGCTGCGGGTGCTGGTGGACCGGATCCGGCGGCGGGTGGCCCGGCTGGTGCCGGACGTGGAGGTGGTCGGCGACCCCGTACGGCGGCTGCCGCACCTGGTCACCTTCTCCTGCCTGTACGTGGACGGCGAGGCCCTGCTCCACGAGCTGGACCGGGCGGGCTACTCGGTCTCCTCCGGCTCCTCCTGCACGAGCTCCACCCTGACCCCGAGTCATGTGCTGCGGGCGATGGGCGTGCTGTCGGAGGGCAACGTACGGGTCTCCCTGCCGCGGGGGACGACCGCCGAAGAGGTCAACGGCTTCCTGGACGTCCTGCCCGGCCTGGTCGCCGGGGTGCGGGCCGCGCTCGGCGCGGACGGGCCGGAGCCGCAGGCCCCCGCCGCCGGGCCCTCGGAAGCCGACGCCCTGGAGATCGACGCCCTGGGCCTGCGCTGCCCGCAGCCGGTGATCGAGCTGGCCCGGGCCATCGGCGCCGTCCCGGTGGGCGGGACGGTCACGGTCCTGTCGGACGACGAGGTGGCCCGGCTGGACATCCCGGCGTGGTGCTCGATGCGCGGCCACACCTACCTGGGCGAGTCCCCCCGGCCGACGGGCACGGCGTACACCGTCCGCCGCGAACTCTGACCGGGCGGGGCTCCGCGCCCCGCCCGGTGCCGGGCGGCCGGAACTACGCGACCAGGTGCTCGCGGACCTCGGCGGCGGCGTCCTCGCCGTACGCCTTGGTGAAGCGCTCCATGAAGTGGGCGCGGGCCAGGGTGTACTCCTGGGTGCCCAGCGTCTCGATCACGAGGGTGGCCAGCATGCAGCCGACCTGCGCGGCGCGCTCCAGGCCGACGCCCCAGCCGAGGCCGGCCAGGAAGCCGGCGCGGAAGGCGTCGCCGACGCCGGTCGGGTCGACCTTGGCGGTCTCCTCCGGGCAGCCGACGGTGATGGTCTCCTCGCCGGCGCGCTCGATCCGGACGCCGCGGGAGCCGAGGGTGGTGACGCGGGTGCCGACCTTGGCGAGGATCTCCTCGTCGGACCAGCCGGACTTCGTCTCGATGAGGCCCTTCTCGTACTCGTTGGAGAAGAGGTAGGTGGCGCCGTCCATCAGGGTGCGGATGTTCTCGCCGTCCATGCGGGCGATCTGCTGGGAGAAGTCCGCGGCGAAGGGGATGCCTCGCGTCCGGCACTCCTCGGTGTGGCGGAGCATCGCCTCGGGGTCGTCGGCGCCGATGAGGACGAGGTCGAGGCCGCCGATGCGGTCGGCGACGGCCTTCAGCTCGATGAGGCGGGCCTCGCTCATCGCGCCCGTGTAGAAGGAGCCGATCTGGTTGTGGTCGGCGTCCGTGGTGCAGACGAAGCGCGCGGTGTGCAGCACCTCGGAGATCCGCACGGAGGAGGTGTCGACGCCGTGCCGGTCCAGCCAGGCCCGGTACTCGTCGAAGTCCGAGCCGGCCGCGCCGACCAGGATCGGGCGGAGGCCGAGCTGGCCCATGCCGAAGCAGATGTTCGGGCCGACACCGCCCCGCCGGACGTCGAGGTTGTCGACGAGGAAGGAGAGGGAGACCGTGTGCAGCTGGTCCGCGACGAACTGGTCGGCGAAGCGGCCGGGGAAGGTCATGAGGTGGTCGGTGGCGATGGAGCCGGTGACTGCGATACGCACGGCGTGGATGCTCCTGCAAGGACGGCAAGGGTGACAGTCAACGCTACCCGCTAACGGCCCGGACGCCGACCGCACGAAACTACCCCGTAGTAGGCCTTTCTTCGCCCGGCGGGCCGTGCCTACCGTGCCCCCATGACCTACACCGATGGATTCGGCTACGGAGAGTACGCGTCCGACACGCGGCCGGGTTTTGCGCGGCTGCTCGGCGACTGCGCCAGGATGGCCCCGCACTGGGCGGTCCCCGCGGACCCGCGTCCGGCCAGGGTGGCGCCCTCGCAGATCCACGGGATCAGCGTTCCGCCCTCCTCGGCCCGGCTCATCGCCGCCACCGCCGAGTACGGCGATTAGGGCGCGGCGGAACCGGTTTCGCCTCTGTTCCGTCACACCCGCATCAGCCAGCCACGGCGGTACGGGCGAAGGAGCATGCGGTGACCACCGAACAACCCGACACATCACGCGGCACACGGCGGCGGCCGGCCTGGGCCATCGGCTCGATCGCGGCCGCCGTCCTGCTCGCGGGCGGCGGCACGGCGTACTGGGCGTCGACGGCGTACGGCGACGGCGGTCCGGGCGGCCGTACCGGGGACAGCGCGGCCGCGGCGCCGCGCGTCGCGCCGAGCCCCTCCGGGCCGGGCATCGCCCCCGGGGAGCCGGACCCGCGCGGCAGCGGGGTGACGTACCGGGCGGAGGGCGGGCTCCCGTCCGCCCCCGCGGCCGCACCCTCGTACGCCGCCACGGGCGAGGTCACCGCCGAGGAGGCGGCCCGGCTCGCGGCGGCCCTCGGCATCGCGGGCACTCCGCAGCTCAGCGGTGAGACCTGGCGGGCCGGGGAAGGCGCCGACGGCTTCGGTCCGCGCCTCACGGTCGGCCGGAAGGCGCCCGGCAGCTGGACCTTCACCCGCTTCCACTCGGGCGGCGCCGGCGACGACTGCCGGCGCGGCAAGGACACCTGCGGGCCCGCCACCCTCCCCCAGGGCGCGGACGGCAGCGGCGGCAAGCCCCCCGGCGGGGGCGGCAGCCCGGTGACCGAGGAGGCCGCCAAGGCCGCGGCCGCCCCGGTGCTCGCTGCCGTGGGCCAGAGCGGGGCCAAGCTGGACGCCCGCCTCACGCAGGGCTCCGTACGGGTGGTGACCGCCGACCCGGTGATCGGCGGGCTGCCCACCCAGGGCTGGGCCACCAAGGTCAGCGTGGGCGCGGACGGCCAGGTCGTCGCGGGCAGCGGCGAACTGAAGGAGCCGGTCCGCGCGGGCGAGCAGCCGGTGGTCAGTGCGTCCGAGGCCCTGGAGCGGCTGAACCGGGCCTCGGGCGGGGGCGGCGCGGACCGCGGCCCGAGCGGCTGCGCGACCTCCGTCCCGCTGACCCCGGACGTCCCCGGGCCCTCGGACCCGCTGCCCTGCGACCCGGAGCCGCGGCCGATCAAGCCGCCGCGGACGGAGACGGTGAAGGGCGCGGTGCTGGGGCTGGCCCCCGGGACCGTGAACGGGGCCCGCGGCCTGGTCCCGGCCTGGCACTTCGAGGTGGCGGGCAAGGACGGCGCCCCCGGCCACACGGTGGTCCAGCCGGCCGCGGCGAACGCCTCCGGCGGCGACGGCGGCCCGACCCAACCGGCCCCGGCGACGGGCACGGGCGCGGGCGCGGGCCGGACGGTACCCGGGTTCTCGTACACGGAGGCCGACCGGAAGCTGACGGTGAACTTCTGGGGCGGGGTGTGCAGCACCTACGCACTGGAAGCCCGCGAGGAGCCCGGGGCGGTCATGGTGCGCATCACCGACACCCCGACCGAGCCGGGCCGCGCCTGCATCCTGCTCGCCCAGGAGATGACGGTCACGGCCACCCTGAAGCAGCCCCTGGCCGACCGCAAGGTAGTGGACGCCACCACGGGCAAGCCCCTCCCCCGCCAGTAACCCCGCGGCACCCGGCGAAGGCCCCCTGGACCAACGGCGCTTGGCGCTCCCCAGGGGGCCTTCGCACACCCAACCCGCCCTCAGCCCTTCTCGCCCATGGCTGTCCGCAGCCAGTCCAGCGTGCCCTGGCCGAGCAGTTCCTCGGCCAGCCGCTTCCCGGTCTCCGTGGCGAGCCTGGCGCGGCTGTTGTCGATCCACCGTTGCGCGGCCTCGTATCCCTGGGCCTTGTACTCGATGCCCTGGAGCAGGCACTCCAGCTTGTCGGCGTCACGGGCGCAGACCGCCTCGGGCGAGTCCTGGGCCTCGTACTCGGCGACCAGGTCCCGGATCGCCGACGCCAGGGCCTCGGGCATGCCCGCGGTCTGGTCGGCCGTGACGGCCTGCGGGTCGGCGCCGGCCGCGTACTTCTTCCCCAGGTGGTTGACGTCCCCGGTGCGGGTCTCCTGGGTGTCGTGCCAGACGGCCAGGAACGCCGCCCGCGCAGGGTCGGCGCCCTCCAGCTCGGCGATGACGGACGCGATGACCGAGGTGCGCCACGAGTGCTCGGCGACGCTCTCGGGGTCGTTGACCCCCGCCATCCACCAGCCCGTGCGGCGGCTGTGCTTGAGCGTGCCCGCTTCGTGCAGGAAACGGGCCACCGCGGACAGGTCGTCAGCCACTGGTCCTCCTCCTCACGCCTCGGCGAGGCGGATCGCGTACCGGCTTCGGTCCAGGCAGGCGGGATCGTGCGATCTGGATCACACGGATGATGCCCTGCCCCCTACCCTGACAGTGACGAGCTGCGAGGAGAGGGGCAAGGCCGCATGTCCACCGACGCTACCCCGGACCCGTACGCCGACCCGCTGGTGTTCGGCCAGAGAATGCAGATCCTCCGCCAACGCCGCGGGCTCACCCGGGAACAGCTGGGCGGCCTCGTGGCCCGGTCCGGGTCGTGGGTCAAGGCAGTCGAGACCGGCCGGCTGAAGACACCCGCCCTGCCCGTCATCCTGAGGATCGCCGAAGTGCTGCGCGTTCGGGACCTGTCCGACCTCACGGGGAACCAGTCCCTTCGCGCCGAACTCTTCGCCGGCCCCGGGCACCCGCGGTTCGCGGCCGTCCGCCAGGCCGTGAACGCGTTCCCCGTTGCCGGTGGCCGGGAGGCGCCCCCCACCGCCCACCTTGAGGCGCGTCTCGCTCGGGCGTGGTCGGCCCGGCATGCGGCACCGAACCACCGTGAGGTGGTGGGCGCGCTGCTGCCCGATCTGATCCGGGACGCACAGGCAGCCGTCCGGCAGGCCGGGACGATCGCCGATCGCAAGGCCTCCCAGAGGCCGAAGCGATTCCGTCCCGGCCGCGGCGGGCCCGCCACCGGATCGAGCAGGCACGCGGCTACCACCTCGACGCCCAGCCGGATGTGGCGCTGGCCACGCTGGCGCAGGCCCACGAGACCGCGCCGGAGACCGTGCAGTACAACGGCTACGCCCGCCGCATCATCCTGGAAGAGGCCGAGGCGAAGAGCCCGTCCCGCCGCCGGCGGGCCTGCACACTGGCGCAGCGCCTCGGCCTTCTGACCACCTGAGGATCATCAGGCAGCTGATGCGCGCACTGGAGCACGCGGCCGAGGCGAGCGCGTCGTGACCGCCGGTCGCCCGGCCTGTTCCGCTCCCCCTACAGCCGGCTCCCCGGCTGGGGCCTGAGGCGAGCCGTTCCCCCGGCGGGAGCCGGCCTGCGGGGCTGCCTGCGCGCTCCCGCATCCGGGTACGGCGAAGGCCCCCGGCGCCGCTTCCGCGGGTGCCGGGGGCCTTGCGGGGCCGTGGCGCGGGCTCCCCGGGAGAGCCGGGGTGCCCGCCGCTCGGGCCTGGGCTTGGCTGAAGCCTGGGCTCAGCTGAAGGAGTCCCCGCAGGCGCAGGAGCCGGTGGCGTTCGGGTTGTCGATCGTGAAGCCCTGCTTCTCGATGGTGTCGACGAAGTCGATCGAGGCGCCCTGCAGGTAGGGGGAGCTCATCCGGTCCGTGACGACCTTCACGCCGCCGAAGTCCTTGACGACGTCCCCGTCGAGGGAGCGCTCGTCGAAGAAGAGCTGGTAGCGCAGGCCGGAGCAGCCACCGGGCTGGACTGCGACGCGGAGCGCGAGGTCATCGCGGCCCTCCTGCTCCAGCAGGGTCCTGACCTTCTCGGCGGCGGCGTCGGACAGGAGGATGCCGTCGCTCACGGTGGTCTTGTCGTCCTGTACGGACATCTGCATTCACTCCCGAAGTGGGGCGGCTCCCCGCCTCAGGCAGGGAAACGTCGGACTCTTGCCGTCGATGGCAACGAGCGGGGCCGCGGATTCATTCCGGACCCGACGCGTGTTTCAGTCATTCATGCTCGCACACCGGGGCGAGCCGGAGGACCGGGCGCAGCGACGGGTTCGTCACGGGTGAATGCGCCACGGCGAATGCGTCACATCGACACTATGGCCATCGTCAAAGTGACGTGAACCGGCTATCATAGATAGCGTCAAATAGACGAGAAGTCGAACCTGAAGTCTCGTAGTCGCAGAACAGAAAGGGTGCGTGTCGTGACCACCGCCCAGCCTTTGGACGTCCAGCCGACGCCCCTTGCCCTGCTGCTGCTCGGCCGCGAAGCCGACCCCAAGAGCGAGCGCGGGGTGGAGTGTCCCGGCGACCTGCCCTCGCCGTCGGACCCGGACCTGGTGGCACGCGCCCGCGCGGCCAAGGAGAAGCTCGGCGACAAGGTCTTCATCCTCGGCCACCACTACCAGCGGGACGAGGTCATCGAGTTCGCCGATGTCACCGGCGACTCCTTCAAGCTGGCCCGTGACGCCGCCGCCAAGCCGGAGGCCGAGTACATCGTCTTCTGCGGCGTCCACTTCATGGCCGAGTCCGCGGACATCCTGACCGGCGACGACCAGAAGGTCGTCCTGCCCGACCTGGCGGCGGGCTGCTCGATGGCCGACATGGCCACCGCCGAGCAGGTCGCCGAGTGCTGGGACGTGCTCGCCGAGGCGGGCATCGCCGACGTGACCGTCCCCGTCTCGTACATGAACTCCTCCGCCGACATCAAGGCCTTCACCGGCAAGCACGGCGGCCTGATCTGCACCTCGTCCAACGCCAAGCGGGCGCTGGACTGGGCGTTCGAGCAGGGGGAGAAGGTGCTCTTCCTCCCGGACCAGCACCTGGGCCGCAACACCGCCGTCCGCGACATGGGCATGTCCCTGGACGACTGCGTGGTCTACAACCCGCACAAGCCCAACGGCGGCCTGACCGCCGAGGAGCTGCGCGGCGCGAAGATGATCCTGTGGCGCGGGCACTGCTCGGTCCACGGCCGCTTCTCGCTGGACTCGGTGAACGACGTCCGCGAGCGCATCCCCGGCGTGAACGTGCTGGTCCACCCCGAGTGCAAGCACGAGGTCGTGGCGGCCGCGGACTACGTCGGCTCGACGGAGTACATCATCAACACCCTGGAGGCGGCCCCGGCCGGCTCCAAGTGGGCCATCGGCACCGAGCTGAACCTGGTCAAGCGCCTGGCGAACCGCTTCGGCCCGGAGGGCAAGGAGGTCGTCTTCCTCGACCGGACGGTCTGCTTCTGCTCGACGATGAACCGCATCGACCTGCCGCACCTGGTCTGGGCCCTGGAGTCCCTCGCCGAGGGCACCCTGGTCAACCAGATCCAGGTCGACGAGGAGACCGAGAGCTTCGCCAAGCTCGCGCTGGAGCGGATGCTCGCCCTCCCGTAACCGCCGGCAACGAAGGGACGCCCCCAGCCCGGGCGTCCCTTCGCCGTGTCGGGGTGCAGCCGACCGGACCAGCACGAGAGGCGCGCACTCGGCGTGCGCACCAGCCTGGGGGCATGACCGGTCCTGAGAAGGGACGTTTCCGTACGGTGCTCCATGCGGGGCACACCTGGGTCGCCACGATCGCCGCACTCGGCGCGCTGGGGCTCTCCGTGTACAACTTCCTCGAAGCCCAGAAAGATCCGACCGCCGACGTCATACTGCCGCACTCCTTGAAGATGGACGCCGACCCGGAAGGCGTCTCGTTGTTCCTCCAGCCGACCGTGTTCACGCGCTTCGGCACCGAGGACACGGAGCTGGCGAAGGACGTCCAGCTGCGCCTGCGACGCCGGGATCCTGCAGTCGGCGACCGGCCGGACTTCTTCTGGAAGCGGACCGTGAAGTGGACGGCGCGGTACGAACCGACCGACGCCGTCTGCGCCAAGGCCGGCACCAGCCCCGAGGCGGACGCCGCCTGCGAGAAGGCCCGCAACGCGCCGCCGGATGTCTGGTGGGAGTTCGAATCGGATCCCGCGCCGTTCATCGTCGCCCAGAGCGCCCCCCAGAAACCGTCGATCGAGTTCAAGACGCACAACTGGAAACTCACCCCGGGGCGGTACGAAGGGACCCTCACCCTGCTGAGGGCGAGCACCCGGTCACCGGTCAAGAAGGCTTTCTGTCTCGTCCTCGGAGCAAACGACGCCGAGCAGATCAAGCAGGAGGGCTGGGACGAGTTCCGCAACGACGTACCCGGCTCCGAGGACCGCTGCTACCGCTGGTACGAATGAAGAAGTGCCCCGAAACCCCCGAAGGGCCGCCCCGCGAGGGGCGGCCCTTCGGCTTTGGTGCGCCCGGCCCGTGTGTGCGGGCCGGGCGGCGGCCGGTCAGACCCCGGCCGGGGTCTGCTCGCCGGCCTCGGCCCGCTGCGGGGCCGGGACGACCGTCAGGCGGGCCGTGCGCTTGGCGCGGCGGCGCTCCCTGCGCAGTTCGATCATCGTGTACAGGGTCGGCACCAGCAGCAGCGTCAGCAGGGTCGAGGAGACCAGGCCGCCGATCACGACGACCGCCAGCGGCTGCGAGATGAACCCGCCCTCGCCGGTGACGCCGAGCGCCATCGGGAGCAGCGCGAAGATCGTCGCCAGGGCCGTCATGAGGATCGGCCGCAGGCGGTGCCGGCCGCCCTCGACGACGGCTTCGATGACGCCCATGCCCTGGGCCCGGTACTGGTTGACCAGGTCGATCAGGACGATCGCGTTGGTGACGACGATGCCGATGAGCATCAGCATGCCGATCATCGCGGGGACGCCCATCGGGGTCCCGGTGGCCAGCAGCAGGCCCAACGCGCCGGTCGCCGCGAACGGGATCGAGACGAGCAGGATCAGCGGCTGCACCAGCGACCGGAACGTGGCCACCAGCAGCATGAACACGATCGCGATGGCCGCGAGCATGGCCAGGCCGAGCTGGGCGAAGGCCTCGCCCTGGTCCTCGGAGACGCCGCCGATGGTGGCGGTGGCGCCCTCGGGCAGCTTCAGCGCGCTGATCTTCGTCTGGAGCTCGGCGCCGATGGCGCCGGTGTTGTCGCCGACCGGCTTGGCGGTGACGGTCGCGGCGCGGGCCCCGTCGATGCGGGTCATCGACACCGGGCCGGGCACGACCTTGACCTCGGCGATGTCCCCGAGCCGGGCCGGGCCGACCGGGAGCGCCTGCAGCTGGGCCAGGGTGGTGGCCGGCTGCGCGGACTTGATGACGATGTCCCGCTCGGTGTTGTCCAGGACGGCCTTGCCGGCCGGGGTGCCGCGTACGGCCTGGGAGACGAGCGCGCCGAGCGCGGCCTGGTTGAGGCCGGCCTCGGCCGTCTTCGGGGTGGCGGTCACCGAGATGCGGGGCAGGGACTGGGAGAGGTCGCTCTGGACGTCGGTGACGTCCTTGAGGGTGGCCATCTCGGCCCGGACCTGCTCGGCGGCCTTGGCGAGGACGCCGGCGTCACCCGCCTTGACGACGACGCTGAGGTTCTGGCTGCCGAAGCCGCCGCCCGCGGAGATGCTGGTGTCGCCGATGCCGTCGAGCTTGCCGAGGGCCTCCTCGATGCGCTTCTTGACGGCCTCGCTGTCGCCGGCGTCGTCCAGGACGACCTGGTAGGTGGCCTGGTTGGAGCCGGTGCCGCCGCCGAAGGCGGCCAGGAAGCCGGAGGAGCCGACGGTGACCTGGTAGTCCTTGACGCCCTTGACCCCGGTCAGGGCCTTCTCCACCGTGCGGCTCGCCGCGTCGGCGGCGGCCAGCGAGGTGCCGGCCGGGAGCTGCTGCTTGACGGTCAGGACGGCCTGCTCACCCTGGTCGAAGAAGTTCGTCTTCAGCAGGGGGGTCATGCCGAGGGTGCCGGCGAACAGCACGGCGGCCAGCACGAGGGTGGTCGCCCGGCGGCGGGTGACCAGGCCCAGCGCCCGGACGTAGCCGCGCTGCATGCGGCTCTTCGCCTCCTTCTCCTCGGCCTCGCGGCGCGCCTTCTCGGCGCTCTCGGCGTCCCCGGCGCTCATGCCCTTCGGGGCCCGCAGGAACCAGTACGAGAGCACCGGCACGACCGTGAGGGACACCAGCAGCGAGGCCAGCAGGGCCGCGGCGACGGTGAGGGAGAACGGTCCGAAGAACTCGCCGACCATGCCGCCGACGAAGCCGATCGGCAGGAAGACGGCCACGGTGGTGAGCGTGGAGGAGGTGACCGCGCCGGAGACCTCCTTGACGGCGGTGAGGATGGCGGCCTCGCGCTCCTCGCCGTAGCCGAGGTGGCGCTTGATGTTCTCCAGGACCACGATCGAGTCGTCGACGACGCGGCCGATCGCGATGGTGAGGGCGCCCAGGGTCAGCATGTTGAGCGACAGGTCCTCGGCCCACAGCACGAGCAGCGCGAGGACGACGGACAGCGGGATGGAGACCGCGGTGACCAGCGTCGAGCGCAGCGAGGCGAGGAAGACCAGGATCACGATCACCGCGAAGAGCAGGCCGAGCATGCCCTCGGTGGTGAGGCTGGAGATCGACTTGGCGACCGGCGGGCCCTGGTCGGCGACGACGGTGAGCTCGGCGCCGGAGCCGAGCGCGGTGCGCAGCTCGGGCAGCTTCTCCTTGACCGCGTCCGAGATGGCGACGGCGCTGCCGTCCTTGTCCATGGTCAGGGCGAGGGAGAGGCTGGGCTTGCCGTTGGTGCGGGTGACCGAGACGGGTTTGGCGGCCTCCTGCTTGACGACGGCCACGTCGCCGAGGCGGACGGCCTTCTTGCCGGGGCCGGGGCTCAGGCGGAGGTCCTCCAGCTGGGCGAGGGAGGTGTAGCCGGCGCCGACGCGGACGGTCCGGTTCTTGCCCTCCTCGTCGAAGGAGCCGGCGGGAACGGCCGCGCCGCCCGCCTGGAGGCCCTGCGCGAGGGCGGCGCCGTCGAGGCCGGCCGCGGCGAGCTTCGCGTCGTCCGGGGTGACGGTGACCTGGAGCTCCTGGGCGCCGTCGACGGTGACGCGGCCGACGCCCTTGATGTCTTCCAGGACGGGGACGACGGTGCGGTTCAGCTGGTCGGCGAGCGCCTGCTGGTCCTTGTCGGAGGTGACGGCGAGGACGACGGTGGGGATGTCGTCGGTGGAGCCGGCGATGACCTGCGGGTCGACCTCGGCGGGCAGTCGGACGCGGGCCCGGTTCACGGCCTGCTGGACGTCGGCGACGAGCTGCTTGGTGCTGCTGTCGCCGTAGTCGAACGTGGCCATGATCAGGGCATTGCCCTCGCTGGCGGTGGAGGTGATGCCGGTGATGCCGTCCACGCCCTTGAGGTTGGCCTCGATCGGCTCGATGACCTGCTTCTCCACCACGTCGGGGGAAGCACCCTGGTACGGGGCGAGCACGGAGACCATCGGCAGTTCGATGGACGGCAGCAGCTGTTGTTTGAGCTGCGGGATGGCTATGGCGCCGAAGAGCAGCGCGGTGATCGAAACGAGGCCGATCAGCGCTCTTTGGGCCAGGCTGAATCGGGACAGCCAGGACATGGGCGTCGGTATCTCTCTGCAGTCGGTCTGGGCAGGGCCGGCCGAGAGGGCCGCGACAGCCGCGGCCGGCACTCAAGCCTCGCCCGTGCCGGGAGGCCTGCGCGTCGCCCCCAGGTCCCGTCCTTATCCATGGCATACCGCGTCTGCAGTAGACGCACCGGTACGAAGGTGTAGGCCGGACCGGACCGGCCCGGCGGGCCGGCGCTACTCGGAGCGCGGACGGACCAGCCCCGATTCGTAGGCGATGACGACGAGTTGGGCCCGGTCGCGGGCGCCGAGCTTGGCCATGGCCCGGTTCACGTGCGTTTTGACGGTGAGCGGGCTGACCTGGAGCCGCCCGGCGATCTCGTCGTTGGACAGGCCCCCGGCGACGTGGACGAGGACCTCGCGCTCCCGGCCGGTCAGTGCGGCGAGCCGCTCGGCGTCCTCCGCGGTCGGCGCTGCCGGTCCGCAGGAGCCGCCGCCCTGGGCGAGGAAGGTGGCGATGAGCCCCTTGGTGGCGGTCGGGGACAGCAGGGCCTCGCCGGCGGCGGCGACCCGGATGGCGTTGAGCAGTTCCTCGGGCTCGGCACCCTTGCCGAGGAAGCCGGAGGCGCCGGCCCGCAGCGCGGAGGCCACGTACTCGTCGACCTCGAAGGTCGTCAGCATGACCACCCGGACCGCGGCGAGCGACGGGTCCTGGCCGATCATGCGGGTGGCGGCGAGGCCGTCGGTGCCGGGCATCCGGATGTCCATGAGGACCACGTCGGGCAGGGTCCGCCGGGCGAGCTCGACGGCCTGCGCCCCGTCGCATGCCTCGCCCACGACCTCCATGTCGGGCTCGGAGTCGACGAGCACCTTGAAGGCGCTGCGGAGCAGCGCCTGGTCGTCGGCGAGCAGCACCCTGATGGGCGTCGGCGTCTCTTCCACGGCCCGACCCTACGTGTCCCGGGCGGCCCGCCGGGCAGCCGGGGCCGCTCAGCCCAGGGCGAGGACGATCAGCGCGGCGGCCGCGGAGACCTCGGCCAGGGCACCGAAGACGTCCCCCGTGACCCCGCCGAAGCGGTGCACGCAACGGCGCAGCAGCAGCTCGGCCGCCGCCAGGGCCACCAGGACCGCGGCCGCCTGCCGGGCTGCGGCGAGCGGGCCCAGCGGCAGGGCGGCGGCCGCGGCCAGGACGGTGACGGCGGCGGCCGCCACCGCGGCCGCGGTCCGCGGGACCACCCCGGCGACCGCCGCGCCCAGACCTTCGAGGCGGGCGGGCGGTACGCCGTCCCGGGAGGCCAGCGTCATGGCGAGCCGGGCGGTGACCGCCGCCACGACGGCGGCGGACGCGCCGCGGACCCAGCCGTCGGCGTAGGCGTCGGCCAGTGCCCCCGCCTGGATCAGCAGCAGCAGGAGCAGGGCGACCACACCGAAGGGGCCGATGTCGGACCGCTTCATGATGCGCAGGGCCTCGGCGGCCGGTTTGGCGCAGCCCAGCCCGTCGGCGGTGTCGGCGAGGCCGTCCAGGTGCAGGCCCCGCGTCAGGGCGGCCGGTACGGCCACGGTGACGGCGGCGGCCAGCAACGGGCCCCCGCCGAGCAGCAGCAGGAGGGAGCCCGCGGCGGCGGCGAGCACGCCGACGACGAGGCCGGCGAGCGGCGCACAGGCCATGCCGGTGCGGGCCGCGGGCCGGTCCCAGCGGGTGATGCGGGCGGGCAGCACGGTGAGCGTGCCGAAGGCGAAGCGGATCCCGTCGGGCAGCGAGGCCCGCTCCGCGGGCGGGACCAGGCGCGATGGCGGGGGCTGGTCGTCGTACGTATCTGTCATCGGCGCGAACGCTACCTGCTCACCCGTCCCGGTAAATTTCCCGATACGGGACGAACAGGACGCTGTCACGACGAAGCCGTCACACGAAGCTGCCACAACGAAGCTGCCACAACGAGGAGCCGGCGGTATGGGTCACTGGTGGTACCGGAACATCGTCGAGCCGGGGAAGCTCCCGCTGCTCCTCGCCCTGCTGTCGTTCGTGATGTCGTTCCTGGTCACCCGCGTCATCACGCGCCTGATCCGGGCCGGCCGGGGCCCGTTCGGGAACGTCACGCCGGGCGGCCTGCACGTCCACCACGTGGTGCCCGGGGTGGTCCTCGTGATCATCGGCGGGTTCGGTGCCGTCGCCAGCAGCGCGTACGGAGCCGGCTCGCTGGTCTCCGCGGTGCTCTTCGGGCTGGGCGCGGGCCTGGTCCTGGACGAGTTCGCGCTGATCCTGCACCTCGACGACGTCTACTGGAGCGAGCAGGGCCGCAAGAGCGTCGAGATCGTGGTGCTGACGGCCGCGCTGGTGGCGCTGGTGCTGGCCGGGTTCCTGCCGTTCGGGGTCAACGACCTGACGGCGGACGAGCGGCAGAACCGCGGCCTGGTGGCGCTGAACACCGCCCTGAACTTCTTCCCGGCCCTGGTCGCCCTGTGGAAGGGCAAGGCGCGGACCGCGCTCTTCGGGGTGGTCATCCCGTTCGTGGCGCTGATCGGCGCGATCCGGCTGGCCCGGCCGGGCTCGCCGTACGCGAAACGCTTCTACGCGAACCGGCCGCGGGCCCGCGCCAAGGCGGGCCTGCGGGCCTTCCACCACGACCGGCGGTGGGCGGCCAAGCGCCGCCGGTTCGAGAACTTCATCGGAGGTGCCCCCGACCCGGAGCGGACGGCGGCCCCGAAGGAACCGCCGCCGCCCTGACCTCGTATCGCCGCCGGCCCGGGACGGACCGGGACGAAGCCGCCGTCAGCCGGGGAGGAGCCCGTCGTCGCTCAGCATCTCCCGGACCTCGGCGAGCGAGGCGTCGGGCGCGGGCAGGATCAGCTCGGACGGCTCCAGCGCGTCGTCGGGCAGCGGCACGCCGAGCCGCCGTACGGCGTCGAGCAGCGCGTGCAGCGTGCGCCGGAAGCCCGCCTCGTCGCCGCCCTCCATCTCCTGCAGCAGCTCGTCGTCCAGCGCGTTGAGCTCGGCGAAGTGGCTGTCGGCCACCGTGACCTGGCCTTCCCCCATGATGCGGACAATCATGACGGGCCCCGTCCTACTGCTTGTCGAAGCGGTGCTGGTTCTGCGACTGCTGGGCGCTGCCGGGGGTGCCGCCCTCGATGGCCTGCTGCTGCGCGGACGAGCCGCCGGCCAGCTCGGCCTTCATCCGCTGGAGCTCCAGCTCCACGTCCGTACCGCCCGACAGGCGGTCGAGCTCGGCCTGGATGTCGTCCTTGGCGCCGAGACCGCTCTGGTCGTCGAGGGCGCCGGAGGCGAGCAGCTCGTCGATCGCGCCCGCACGGGCCTGCAGCTGGGCGGTCTTGTCCTCGGCCCGCTGGATGGCCACGCCGACGTCGCTCATCTCCTCGGAGATACCGGAGAAGGACTCGGCGATCCGGGTCTGCGCCTGGGCGGCCGTGTAGGTGGCCTTGATGGTCTCCTTCTTCGTGCGGAAGGCGTCCACCTTGGCCTGGAGGCGCTGCGCGGCCAGGGTCAGCTTCTCCTCCTCGCCCTGCAGCGTCTCGTGCTGCACCTGCAGGTCGCCGACCTGCTGCTGGAGCGAGGCACGGCGGGACAGCGCCTCGCGGGCCAGGTCCTCGCGGCCGAGCGCCAGCGCCTTGCGGCCCTGGTCCTCCAGCTTCGCGGACTGGGTCTGCAGCTGGTTGAGCTGCAGTTCCAGGCGCTTGCGGGAGGTGGCGACGTCCGCGACGCCGCGGCGAACCTTCTGCAGCAGCTCCAGCTGCTTCTGGTACGAGTAGTCGAGGGTCTCGCGCGGGTCCTCGGCCCGGTCAAGGGCCTTGTTCGCCTTCGCGCGGAAGATCATCCCCATACGCTTCATGACACCGCTCATGGGCTTCGCGCGCCCCCTTCTGACGGACTTCGCTCCAGGTCACCAACACGTGCGGCCCTCGGTCCCCCGAGTGGCCGCCGCCAGGACCCACAGTACGGGCCCTGTCTCCATTACCGCACTGTTCGTGAGCGGATGCGCTCCTCCTCCAGGACGACTGCGCACCCGCCGCTGTCAGGCGCAAGGAGGAGACGGTTCCCCGACGCACCCCGACGCCCTTGCACGAACCCTGCACAGGTCCAGACGCCCGCCGTTGCCGGATCGTTCCCCGACGGGGTGGGGTACCGGTGCGCAACCACGTAGGCTTGGGTTTTGTGTTTGGTAGCCGCTCCTCCAAGGAAGAGAAGGCCGCAGCCACCGACAAGGTGAGCGCCGACCTCTCGAAGCCCCGTGACCCGCAGGCCCCCAAGGGCCGCCCGACGCCGAAGCGCGCCGTGGCCCAGTCGCAGCGCAAGGCTGCGGTGGTCTCCACCGGCGACCGCAAGGAGGACGCCAGGCGCGCCCGTGAACGGCGCCGCGTCGAGCTGGCCAAGCAGCGCGAGGCTCTGGCCAGCGGCGACGAGCGCTACCTGCCGGCCCGCGACAAGGGCCCGGTGCGCCGCTTCGTCCGCGACTTCGTCGACTCCCGCTTCTCCGTCGCCGAGATGTTCCTGCCGCTGGCCGTGATCATCCTCGTGTTGAGCATGGTCCGGCAGGCGCAGATCCAGAACGTGGCCCTGCTGCTCTGGCTCGCCGTGATCGCCCTGATCATCCTCGACTCGATCGGTCTGGCGTTCCGCCTGCGCAAGGCCCTGAACGAGCGCTTCGCCGACCAGCCGCGCCGCGGCGCCGTCGCGTACGGTCTGATGCGAACCCTCCAGATGCGCCGCCTGCGCCTGCCGAAGCCGCAGGTCAAGCGCGGGGAACGGCCCTGAGCGCAGCCAGGCCCGGGGGAACGGGGGAAGCATTCGCACAGGGCGCCAGGCTGTGGCTCGAAGGCCTGGGCGGCCTGCGCAACGCCGTCCGCCAGGAACTCGTGGGCCGACAGGTCGATGAGCAGATCGCGCAGCGCTTCCCGGTAGGGCAGCGGCTGCGCGTCCTCGACGTGGGCATGGGCCAGGGCACCCAGGCGCTGCGGCTCGCCCGCGCCGGGCACCGGGTGACCGGGCTGGAGCAGGACCCCGGGATGCTGGCCGTGGCCCGCGCGGCGCTGGAGGCCGAGCCTCCCGGTATCCAGGACCGGGTCGAACTGCTGGAGGGGGACGGGCGCGAGACCGGCGCCCACTTCACCCCGGGCAGCTTCGACATCGTGCTCTGCCACGGCGTGCTGATGTACGTGCCCGAGCCGGACGGGATGCTGGCCGGGCTGGCCCGGATGCTGGCCCCCGGCGGGCTGCTGTCCCTGCTGGTGCGCAACGGCGACGCGCTCGCGATGCGGCCCGGACTGGACGGCGACTGGCAGGGCGCGCTGGCCGCCTTCGAATCCGTCGACTACACCAACCGCCTGGGCCTGGAGGTACGGGCCGACCGGCTCTGCGACCTCACGGCCACGCTGTCGGGGATCGGTGCACCGCTGCACGCCTGGTACGGCGTACGCGTCTTCACCGACGGCACCGAGGCCGGTGAGACCCTCCCCCCGGACGAGGACCTGGAGCGGCTCCTGGCCGCCGAGGACCGCGCCGGGCGGACCGACCCCTACCGCAGTGTGGCGGCCCTGCTGCACCTGTGCGGCGTCCGCGGCTGACCCCCGCCGGCCCCGCACCGCCCTGCTCGCACCGCCGCTGCACCACCCCGTACGGCCCCCGCACGAGGAGGCCCCGGGCCCCTGCCGGGGCCCGGGGCTCGCCCGCCGCTCGCGCGGAGCGTCCGCGCCGGGCCGGGTCAGGCGTCCAGCGCCTCGCGCAGGCTCATCGCGTACAGCTCGGTGCCGCTGTCGTCGGACAGCTTCACCCGCTCGGTACCGCCCTCCAGCAGTTCCTTCCAGTACTCACCGATCCAGGACTCCGCGTCGCCCTGCGTGGTGAACTCCTCCGGGGTGACCGCAGGGGTCGTCTCGCTGCCGTCGGCCGTCTCGAACCGCCACGTCCACGCCATGTCCGCCTCCGTTGCTCGTCCGCTGCTCGCCTTGAGTCTGCCCGCAGATTAGCCGGGCGCGCACCACTCCCGGCGACGCGGGAGGATCTTCTTGTGGAACTCACTCTGCTCGGCACCGGAACACCCGAAGGACTGCCCCGCCCCGGCTGTCCCTGCGCGGCCTGCGCGGTCTCCGTCGGCCCCCGGGCGCGCGCCGCGACGTCCCTGCTCGTCGACGAGGCCCTGCTGCTCGACCTGACTCCCGGGGCGGTCCTGGCCGGGGCCCGCGCCGGGCACTCGCTGGCCGGCGTACGGCAGGTCCTGCTGACCCACCCGCACGACGGTCCCTCGGTGGAGCTGCCGCCCGGGCTGCCCGCGGCCGTACGGGTCCCCGACGGGCGGGAGCTCGCGGTGATCAGCGGACACCGGGTACGGGCGGTGCCGATGGACGCGCCGGGCACCGGCTACGAGGTGACCGGTCCGGACGGCAGCCGACTGCTGTACCTGCCGCCGGGCGCGGCGCCGGCCGGGCAGGAGGCGGGTGGGCCCGGGTTCCCGCAGCGCCCGTACGACATGGTCCTCGCGGACGTGCTGGGCCGGCCGGAGGCGCTGGCCCGGCTCCGGGCCGGCGGCGCGGCCGGGCCCACCACGGACGTCATCGCCGTGCACCTGGACCACGACACCCCGCCGGGGCGCGAGCTGGAGCGGCGGTGCGCGGCGGCCGGGGCGCGCGCGGTGCCGGACGGGACGACGGTGACGGTGGGCGAGTACCACGCGGTGCCGGACCTGCCGCGCCGGACGCTCGTGCTGGGCGGCGCCCGCTCCGGGAAGTCCCTGGAAGCGGAGCGGCGTCTGGCGGGCTTCCCGGAGGTGGTCTACGTGGCCACCTCGGGGACGCGCGCGGGCGACTCGGAGTGGGCGGCGCGGGTCGGGCTGCACCGGGAGCGCCGGCCCGGGAGCTGGCGGACGGTGGAGACCTGCGAGCTGGCGCCGCTGCTCGCGGAGGGCGGGCCGCCGCTGCTGATCGACTGCCTGGCGCTGTGGCTGACGGACGCCATGGACCGGGTGGGCGCCTGGGACGACGCCGTCTGGGCGGGCCGGGGCCGCAAGCAGCTGCAGGAGCGGGTGGCGGAGCTGGTGGCGGCCCTGCGGGCGACCCGCCGCACGGTGGTGGCCGTCAGCAACGAGGTGGGCTCGGGCATCGTTCCCGCGACGGCTTCGGGGCGCCGCTTCCGCGACGAGCTCGGGCGGCTGAACAGCGCGGTGGCCGCGGAGTGCGAGCACGTACTGCTGGTGGTCGCCGGTCAGGCGGTGGTCCTGAAGGACTGACTCCGGTCCCGCGGCGGCCGGGCGAGCCGGAACAGCGCCGGGAACGGGACCCGGGCCGGGTACGGGCCGCGCACCCCGCGCCGGGAACGGGCCGCGCGCCACCGGAACGGCCCGCGCGGCACCGGGAACGGGGCCTGGGCCGGGCAGGGGCCGGTACCGCGAACCGGGCTCCCGACCGGGCCGGAAACGGGACCGGGAACCAGGCTGGGAACGGGCCGCGTGGGGCCCGGAACGGGGCTTGGGCAGGGCCTTACCGGCTGTACGCTCTGGCAGATGACCACCCTGAATCTCGACGACTTCTCCGATCTGATCGAGCGCCCCGACGGCGGTGTCCGCCGCGATGCCGAGGAGCGCCGTGCGCGACTGGCCGTGCCGGCCGGGTCGCTGGGGCGGCTCGACGAACTCGCCGAGTGGCTGGCCGCCGCGCAGGGGCGGGTTCCGGTCAGGCCGATCGAGCGGCCCCGGGTCGTGCTGTTCGCCGCCGACCACGGGATCGCCACCGCCGGGGTCTCCGCGCGGGCCGCGGGCAGCGCCCACGAGCTGGTGCGCTCCGTGCTGGACGGGACCGGCCCCGTCTCGATCCTCGCCGGGCGGTTCGGGGCCTCGGTGCGGATCGTGGACGCCGCACTGGACTGCGATCCCGGCCTGCTGCCCGAGGACGTGGTCCGGCACCGCGTGCGCCGCGGCAGCGGCCGGATCGACACCGAGGACGCCCTCACCCGCGAGGAGGCCGAGGAGGCGATCCGGCTCGGCATGCAGATCGCCGACGAGGAGGCCGACTCCGGCACCGACCTCGTCGTCCTCGGGGACCTGAGCGTCGGCGGCACCACCGTCGCCGCCGTGCTCGTCGCCGCCCTGTGCGGCACCGACGCCTCGGTGGTGACCGGGCGCGGCGGGCAGCCCATCGACGACCTGACCTGGATGCGCAAGTGCGCGGCGATCCGGGACGCGCTGCGCCGGGCCCGCCCGGTCCTCGGCGACCAGGTGGCCCTGCTCGCGGCGGTCGGCGGGGCGGACGTCGCCGCGATCACCGGCTTCCTGCTGCAGTGCGCGGTGCGCCGTACGCCGGTCATCCTCGACGGGGTCGTCTCGGCGGCCTGCGGACTGGTGGCCCAGCGGGCCGCGTTCCGCTCCCCGGACTGGTGGCTGGCCGGCCAGGCGAGCGGCGAGCCGGGCCAGGCCAAGGCCCTGGACCGGATGGCACTCAACCCCGTGCTCTCCCACGGCGTCACCGTGGGGGAGGGAACCGGGGCGTTGCTGGCGCTCCCCCTGGTCCAGGCGGCCGCCGCACTCGCGGCAGAGCTGCCGGAGCGGGCCGAGCCGGAGCCGAAGCCCGCGGACTGAACCGCCGGGGGGCGCGGCCACATCCGGCCACGGCTCCCCGGCCGGGCCGGCCGGGGTCGGCAGCGCGCCCCATATGATCGCGTTTCGTGACTCCTCCCCCTCGGGAACGAGGGGGCTTCTCACTTGGGCCCGTGGACCCTCATGACGGCCGAGCCCTGACCGCTGCCCGTGGGCAGGAGCCAACCGTAGTACGGCGCTTCGCGTCTTCGACTCCGAGAATTCGTTTCCCCCACCGGCTGAAGCCGGTGGTCCCCTCGAAAGAGGGTCTGATGGGAGAGACCCGCTTGACCAGCGCAGATATTGACCCGAATGCAGCGAAGGCCGCGCAGGCCCCGCAGCCCCGACAGCCCGCGCAGCCCGCGAAGACCGCGAAGACCGGCCAGCCGCCCGGCCGGGAGGCCGCCAAGGACAGTACGAAGGGCGAGGGCGGCGGCCGCGGATCCGTCCGATCGCGCCGCAGTGCCGCCTTCGCGGTCTGGTACCTGCGCGCCGTCACCTTCGTGAACTTCCTGAGCGCGGTGTGGGTTTCCCTCGGCCAGGACCTGCGCCGCCACAACACCGAGGACTTCTACACCCCGTACCTGCTCACGGCCGGCTTCGCGTCCGGCCTGTTCTCGCTGCTGCTCGCCGTCACCATGGGCCGGCGCAAGCGGGCGGCGTGGATCCTGAACCTGGTTCTGGCCGGGCTGCTCCTGCTGGCCTTCGCCGTCGCCGCCTTCGCCCCGTGCACCGGCGGTGAGTTCGACGTCTGCTACCCGGAGTTCCGCGACCACACCCAGAACTGGGTCTCGCTCGTCCTGACCGCGGCGTTCGTCGGCGCCCTGCTGCTCGGCCGCGCGGAGTTCTACGCCAAGGGCGACCGCTCCAACCCCAAGCTGGCCACCGCCGTCGCCGCCGTCGGCCTGCTGGTCACCTCGCTGCTCGCCGCGCTGATCGTCGGCGCCGCCAACACCGACCCGGACGCTTCGCAGGCCACGTTCCTCGCCCGCTGGCGCTACGGCGCGATGCGGCTGATCACCCTGGACCCCGACGCCCGCGACTACGCGGCCATCACCACCCCCGCCTGGGTGGACATCGCCATCAACGTCATGTCGATGGTGCTGCTGCTCGCCGTGCTGCTCGCCGCGTTCCGCTCCCGCCGGGCCGTGGACCCGCTCACCGAGGACGACGAGGAGAAGCTGCGCGCACTGCTGGCGAGGCAGGGCGACCGCGACTCCCTCGGCTACTTCGCGCTGCGCCGCGAGAAGTCCGTCATCTGGTCCCCCACCGGCAAGGCGGCCGTCACCTACCGCGTCGTCGGCGGCGTCTCCCTGGCCTCCGGCGACCCGATCGGCGACCCCGAGGCCTGGCCCGGCGCCATCGACCCGTGGCTGGCCGAGGCCCGCGAGCACGGCTGGGTGCCCGCGGTGATGGGCGCGAGCGAGGAGGCCGGGCAGATCTACGCCCGCCACGGCCTGGACGCCCTGGAGCTGGGCGACGAGGCGATCGTCGAGACCTCCGAGTTCACCCTGGAGGGCCGCGCCATGCGGACCGTCCGGCAGGCGTTCAACCGCGTCAAGCGGGCCGGCTACAGCGTCCGCATCCGCCGGCACGCCGACATCCCCGCCGAGGAGATGGCCGAGTTGGTGCGCCGCGCCGACGACTGGCGGGACGGCGCCACCGAGCGCGGGTTCTCCATGGCGCTGGGCCGGCTGGGCGACCCGGCCGACGGCCAGTGCGTGATGCTGGAGTGCACCGACGGCGACGGCGACCTGCGGGCGCTGCTGTCCTTCGTGCCGTGGGGCCCCAAGGGCCTGTCGCTGGACCTGATGCGCCGTGACCGCGACTCCGAGAACGGTCTGATGGAGTTCATGGTCATCGAACTCCTGGAGCGCTCGAAGGAGATCGGCGTCACACAGGTCTCGCTCAACTTCGCGATGTTCCGCTCGGTCTTCGAACGGGGGTCCAAGCTGGGCGCGGGTCCGGTGCTGCGCATGTGGCGCTCGATGCTGAGCTTCTTCTCCCGCTGGTGGCAGATCGAGTCCCTCTACCGGGCCAACGCCAAATACCGGCCGATCTGGGAACCGCGGTTCATGCTCTTCGAGAAGAGCTCCGACCTGTTGCGGATCGGCATCGCCGCGGGCCGGGCCGAGGGCTTCCTGGAGGCTCCCGGGCTGCCGAAGTGGCTCAACCGCAGACATCTGGAGACCAATCGTTGACAGCGTGGACGACGACCCCACTGCGGCGGTTCGCCCGCCGTGAGTGGGGGCCCCTGTCCGGGACCGTCCGGGAGGCAGTCGTCCGCGACCGTTTGCGGGCCGCCCCGATGACCCTGGGGGCCGTCTGCCTGACCTCGCTGTTCCAGATCGTCCAGAACACGTCCTGGGGGTTCCGCCCCGTCCAGAACCTCGGGTCGGTGAAGGCCGCCGACCCCTTCTGGCTGGCCCTGCTGCGGACCCCGCTGTCCCTGTTCGTCCCCGCTCTCGACCTGCCCGTGTGGGGGGCCCTCGCCCAGATCCTGCTGGTCTTCGGGCTCGCCGAGATCTGCATCGGCTGGTGGCGCGCCCTGGCCATCGGCTACGTCGCCACCCTCGCCGGGACCACGTACGCCCGGCTCGGGCTCGCGCTGGGGCCCGACCATCCGCTCGGCCTGCCGCTGTCCGACCGGGTCGTGGGCGACACCGGCCCGTCGGCGGCGGTCGTCGGCCTCGCCCTCCACCTGTGCTGGCACCACCGTGCGTACCTGACGGGCGCCCTGCTGATCGCCGCCATGATCGTCGAGGTGCTGGTCAAGGACAACCTGGCCGGCAAGGAGCACCTCGCGGCCCTCGCCGCCGTCCTCGGACTGTGCCTCGCCGTCGCCGCACGGGAGGAGCGGCGCCCCGCCGCCCGGCTGCGGGAGCGTCCTCCCCGGCCGGCGGCCGCGGCCCCGCGGCCGCGCCAACCGCACCGCTGACGCGTTACCCCGGCCGCCGGGCGGCCCCGGCCGGAGCAGGCCGTACCGTATCGGGGTGACGACAGACCTCGGGCCGTTCCCCGCCACCCGGACGTGGCTGCGGGCCCATCCGCTGGCCACCGACGCCGTGCTCGCGCTCGGGGCGCTCGTCGCGATGGTCCTCGGCTCCTTCGTCGACCCGCGCGGCCCCCACGGGCCGACCTTCGGCACCCGCGCCCCCGATCCGCTGTCGCTCGTGCTGATGCTGCTGGCCGCGGCGGCCCTCGTCTTCCGGCGGCGGCACACCCCCGCCGTGCTCGCCGCGACCATCGGGCTGTCCGTGGTGGAACTCTCCTCGGGCGGGCCCCGGGTGCCCGTCGCCATGTCCGCCGTGATCGCCCTGTACACGCTGGCCTCCCACACCGACCGGCCCACCACCTGGCGGGTCGGCCTGCTCACCATGGCCGGTCTGACCGGTGTGGCCATGCTGGCCGCCGGGCCGCTGCCCTGGTACGCGCAGGAGAACATCGGCATCTTCGCCTGGACGGGGATGGCCGCGGCCGGCGGCGACGCGGTCCGCAGCCGGCGCGCCTTCGTCGACGCCATCCGGGAGCGCGCCGAGCGGGCCGAGCGGACCCGTGAGGAGGAGGCCCGGCGGCGGGTCGCCGAGGAGCGGCTGCGGATCGCCCGCGACCTGCACGACGTCGTCGCCCACCACATAGCCCTGGTCAACGTGCAGGCCGGGGTGGCCGCGCACGTCATGGACAAGCGTCCCGACCAGGCCAAGGAGGCCCTGGCCCACGTACGGGACGCCAGCCGCTCGGCGCTGAACGAGCTGCGGGCCACGGTCGGCCTGCTGCGCCAGTCCGGGGACCCGGAGGCGCCGACCGAGCCGGCGCCGGGGCTGGCCCGGCTCGACGAGCTGGTGGACACCTTCCGCAATGCCGGGCTGCCGGTGAAGGTGATGGTGGAGCTCGACGGGGACAGCGGGCCGCTGCCGGCCGCCGTGGACCTCGCGGCGTACCGGGTCATCCAGGAGGCGCTGACCAACGTGCGCAAGCACGCGGCGCCGGGCGCCAGCGCCGAGGTCAGCGTGGTCCGGGTCGGCGCCTCCACCGAGGTCACCGTCCTCGACGACGGCGGCGCCGGCAGTGCCGCCGCCGACCTCTCTTCGGCCGCCGCCGACCCCTCCGCGGCGGCCGCCGCGGAGGGCGGCGGCCACGGGCTGCTCGGGATGCGGGAGCGGGCCGGCGCCCTGGGCGGCTCCTGCTTCGCCGGGCCCCGCTACGGCGGCGGCTACCGGGTGCACGTCGTCCTGCCCGTGAAGTGAGGCGGGGCGGGACGGCCGCCGGGCTCAGCAGGGCTTCCGCCAGGCCCCCAGCTCGTACTCCTTCTGCATGGAGCTGAGTTTCAGCTTGCGCGCGAGGCCGCAGAACCGGCTCGTCGGGAGCTCGTACTCGACGTGGAAGACGGCCTTCCCCGCCTTGACGAACGGGGTCAGCCGCTCGCACTCCCCGTACTGGGCGCACTGCTCGTTGACCGCGAAGTCGAAGTCCCCCACCAGCTGCGGGACCTGGTCCAGGTCGTTCTTCAGGCCGACCGCGAGCCCCCGGTCGTGGGCGAGCCGCGCGATCAGCCGGTTGTACAGCAGCTGGTCCTCGGCGGTCAGCGGGAAACCGGAGTCGTTGGTGTAGCCGTCCATGTTGTCCGGCTCCACCGCGTCGAAGCCCTTGTCGCGGCACATGTCGAACCGCTCGCCCATCAGCGGCTCCAGCTCGGCGCGGCGCCGGACGTCCAGCCAGCGCTCGCCCTCCCAGCCGTTGCCCTTGCCGAGGAGTTCCCGGGGGAAGGCCGCCGCGTCGGGCCGGAAGTCCTCCCAGGCGCCGGTGGACACGTAGCAGATGGTCCGGCGCCCGGCCTTCTTCAGCGTCTCGACCTGCTCCGCGGTCGTGGTGAAGCCGTCGACGTCGTACACCGGCGCCTTCACCGTGGTGTCGAGCTTCCCGGTGAGCTGCCACTGCCAGTCGGTGCCGGGCCGCGGCTGCCAGCGCCCCTCCGGCGCGGGGGCGAGGCCCGGGTCCGGTTCGCCGCCGTCCGGCTCGGCGCTGCAGGCCGCCAGGAGCAGCAGCGGTACGAGCAGCAGCGCCGCCCCGCGCCGCCGCGCCGGCCGCCGCCGCGCCGGGGCCCTCACCGGGCGTCCCGGAGCGCGAGCGGGAGGGTGCCCCAGGGGTGCGCGCCGGTCCCGGGGACCGCGCAGTGCACGGCGGCCCGGCGCTGCCGGGCGAGCGCGGCGGCGGGCGCGCCCGGCGGGACGGCGTACACGAGGTGGCAGAACCGGTCGGCCGGGTGGTCGGCGGTCCAGGAGGGCACGGCCGCGTCCCGGTAGGCGTCCCAGGGCCCTTCGAAGGTGACGAGCAGGTCGGCGAGGTCGGCGTAGCCGGGGTCCGGGTGGATGCCGTGGTTGAGGACGAGGGTGCGGGCGCCCGCGGCCCGGGCGGCGACGGCGAGCCGGCCGTAGTGGCCGAGCAGCGCCGGGTCGGGGGCGGCCTGGTCGAGGAAGGCCCCGTCGGCGCCGTACCAGTCGCGGTGGCGCAGCAGGTCCCGCACCACGTCGGCGTGGGGGCGGCGCCCGTAGTCGGTGTCGGTGTAGCCGAGGACGGGCACGCCTGCGTCGCGCAGCCGCTCGGCGACGACGGCGAACCGCGCGTCGCGGGCCTCGCCCGGCCCGCTGGCCGGGTTGAGGACCACCGAGTGCAGCCGGCCCGCGGAGCGGATCAGCAGCTCCCAGTCGTCGGGCCGGTCGTCGGGGTGCTCGTAGAGCGGCACCAGCAGCATGGGGTCCTTCTTCTCGAACGGGTTCTCGGATGGTTTTCGGTCGGTTCTCGGTCGGGTCCGTACGGGTTGTACGGGTCGTGCGGGTCGTACGGGTCGTACGGGTCGTACGGGTCGCGGCGGGGCGTGCGGGGTCGCGGTCAGCGGTGGGCCGTCGCCCGCCCGAGGAACAGGCAGACCAGCGCGGCGAGGGCGGCCGCGGCCGTGCCTGCCACGACCAGCTGTACCAGCCGCGGATGTCCCACCCCGAGCGGCAGGGCCAGGCTCTGTGCGACGGCCGCCGACGCGCAGACCACGGCGGCGGCCCGGACCGCCCCGAAGGACTGCAGCAGCAGCCCGGTCCACATCACGCCGCCGAGCAGCAGCAGCGTCGCGACCCGGAGCCCGGTCATGCCCGGCGCACCCGGCCAGAACAGGGTTCCCAGCACGCCGAGGACGAGCAGCACCGTCAGGTACGCGGCCATGCAGCGGGCCAGTGTGCCGAGCATCCGCAGCCGGAACTGCCGGGGCGAGCGGGCGGCCCGCAGCCCGGCGAGGCTTCCGCTGCGGAACCGGTGGAGCAGCCATTGGGCGGGACCCATGCTGAGCGTCAGCGCCACCGCGGAGGGCGCGGCGACCGCCTCGGCCGGGCCTCCGGCGAGCACCTCGCCGAGGGCGGCGTACAGCACCAGCAGGCCGGTGCCGAGGCCGAAGACGCCGTACGGCACGGAGTCGCCGAGCCGCGGCCCGCGCGGCCCGTGCTCCTCCCCGTCGCCGCGCAGCACCCGCCAGCGCACCGGCCCGCCCGCCACCCGGCCGCGGAACCTGCCCGGGCGGTGCCCCGGTCGACCGCGGATCCTGCGTAGGGCGGCCCGTACGCCGGAGGCCGACGGCAGCTCGCGGAGCGCGAGCGCGCAGGCGGCGAGCAAGGACCCGGTGAGCAGGGCGACCCGCAGGGGCACGGGCGGGTCGGTGAAGAGCGCGAGGACGGCCCCCGCGGCCATCGGCGCGAGCGCGGCGACGAGCAGCCGCTCCCGGCCGAGCACCAGCAGCACGGTGGCGGCCCCGACGTACACGGCCTGCCCGGCGGCGAAGGCGTGGCTGAACGGCGGCCCGCCGGGGACGGTGAGCGCGGCGGCGATGCCGAGCAGGGCCCCGGCGGGGGCGCCGACGAGCAGGGTCCGCCCGGCGGCGGCCCGGTCGCCCATGCCGAGCCAGGAGTAGGCGCGGTGGGACAGGGCCTGGTCCCACACCCAGCCGATGAGGGCCCCGGCGAGCAGGGTGAGCGTCCCGGCGGGCAGGCCGAGCCGGTCCGGGGGCCCCTCCAGCAGCGGTGCGGCCAGGACGTAGGCGAGGCCGGGCAGGGCGAAGACCACTCCGCGGAGCAGGCAGGCGGCGAGGGACACCTTCCAGGGGTCGGTGTGGTCCTGCGGCTCGGGGAAGGCGCGCGGCACCCGCGCGTACAGCTGCTCGGCGAGGTCGAAGGAGTCCCGGCGGCCGTAGGTGAGCCGGATGTGCTCGTCGGTCATCCCGTCGGACTCCAGGACGGCGGCGATCTCGTCGGGGTGGACGGCGGCCGCGATGAACCCGCCCAGGCGCTCGGCGAGTTCGTCCAGGGGGTCGGCCGAGGGCGTCCCGGCCTCCGCGCCCGCCGCGCTGCGGCGGGGGCGCGGGAGGG
>NZ_JACBGN010000239.1 GCF_013401435.1 Streptomyces sp. BR123 | reverse complement strand
GGGCGGGGCCTACTTGCCCATGTCGACCGGGTACGGCCAGACGTCGAAGGCCTGGTTCATGCGCTCGTTGGAGCGGCACAGCCACTTGGCGGTGACCTGGCGGACCACGTGCTTGGAGATGTGCTTGTTGTCGTTGCGGTCGGTCACCGGCTGGGCGATGGACTGGATTTCCCAGGCGGCGCCGACGAGGCGGTTGATGTGCGCCCAGAACTGCCGGTCGATGCCGAGGAGCTGGAAGGACTGCAGGTACGGGTGCCAGCGGTGGTAGGCGTGCGTCGCCGACGGCGGCGTGTAGTTCATCATGTGGACCTTGTTGCCGGCCGGGCGGCGCGGGTCGAAGAGGGTGCCCTGGCCGAACTCCTGGAAGGCGAAGACCAGTCCCTTCGGGTCGCGGCCGTACCACTTGTCGTACACGGCCCGCTGGGCGCGGGAGAGCAGCTCGAACTCGGCGCGGCGGGGCTCGATGAGCTCCATCCAGCTGCGCGGGTAGCGGCCGCCCTGGCGGGTCGCGGCCCAGGCGTCGTACGACTTCGTGAACCCGCCGAACGGGGCGGTGATCGCGCCGACCGCGGCCTTCAGCTCCTCGGTCGGGTTGTAGTAGGACATTTCGTCGTAGTCGTACCAGAACTCGTTGGCCCAGCGGTCGCCGACCATGCCCTCCACCGGGGGGAGCTTGGGGCGGCGGCCGTGGGCGGCGGCGGGGACGGCCCCCACGAGGGTGACGGCGGCGGCGGCTCCGGCGGCGCCGAGCGCGGTGCGCAGGACGGTCCTGCGGTCCGGGGAGTTGAGCGGCATGGTCGTTCTCCTTGGGAGGGGGCCGACGCGAAGTGCGACGGTGCGGTGAGGTGAACTCTCCCGTGGCGCGCTATGAGTGCTCTATACGCGCGAAACCCCAGCTCAGGGGCGGTTGACGGGGGTGTTTTCAGCGGCCCCGGAGGCCGGCTCCGCGGCGGCCCCCGAGAGCTCCGCGGGAGGCTCGTCGAGCGGGTTGCGGCGCAGGGCGGGCGAGAGCAGCGCCACGAGTGCGGTCAGGCCCATGGCGGCGCTCAGGCCGAGCACGGTACGGGTGGGCCCGAAGACCTCCAGGGCGAAGCCGGCGGCGACGGGCCCGGCCGCCATGGCGCCGGAACCGACCAGCATCGCGAGGGAGTTGGCCCTCCCCCGCATCCGGTCCGGGGCGACGCGGACGAGGAAGACCCCGCCGGCGACGTTGAAGACGCCGCCGACGTACCCGCTGGCGGCGAACAGGGCGCCGAGGGCGGCCGGTTCGCGCAGGAACGCGACGGGCACCATCAGCGCGGTCCAGGCGAGCAGCCCGCCGAGGACGAGGGCGCGGAGCCGGAAGCGGCGGGTCCACCAGCCGCCGGAGAGGGCGCCGACGAGCCCGCCGGCGCCGCTGAGGGACAGCACGAGGCCGATCTCGAACTGGGAGCCGCGGTTCTCCTGGATGCCGGTCATCACGGCCAGGTTGAGGCCCTGGAAGAGGACGTTGGAGACGGCCACGGCGGCCATGACCGCCCGCAGGAAGCGCTGGCGCCACATCCAGGCCAGGCCCTCCCGTACCTCGGCGAGGAGGTCGGGGCGGGGCCCGGTGCGGGCGGTCTGGAGCTTGCCGCGTACGCCGAACAGCAGCGCCGTGGAGGCGAGTTGGGCGGCCAGTGCGGCGAGGTAGGGGAAGGCGGCGCCGAGGGCGACGAGGCCGCTGCCGAGGGGTTGGCCGGCGATGGCCGCGCCACGGGTGCGGGCCTCGTTGCCGGTGAGGGCGGCGGGCAGCTGCTCCGCGGGCACCACCGCCGGGACGGCGGCCCGCTCGGCGAGCTGGTGCAGCACCCCGAGGGTGCCCTCCGTGAAGGCGGCGGCGAGCAGGGCCCACAGCCAGACGTGTCCGCTGAGCAGCAGGGCGGCCACGGCACCTGCGACGAGCGCCTGGCCGAGACCGGCGCCGAGCATGATCCGGCGGCGGTCCCACCGGTCGACGAGCGCACCGCCGGGCAGCTGGACGAGCAGCTGCGGCAGCAGCAGGGCGGTACCGACCAGCCCGGCGTCACCGGGCGAGCCGGTGATCCACAGCACGGTCAACGGGTAGGCGACGGCCGTGGCCCGCCCGGCCAGCAGCGACAGCCCGGCCCCGCCCCACAGCAGCCCGAAGTCCCGGTTCCGCCGCAGCGGCACCACCTCGGCGCCGGCGGCCTCGGCCTCTGCCTCGACCTCGGCCGGAACCGGGGCCGCCGGTCCGGGGACCGCCACGGCCGCCGGTTCCGGCACCGCGACGGCTGCGGGGTCGGGGGCCGCCACGAGCGCCTTGTCCGGGGCCGGGGCCGGGGCCGACCCCGTGGCCGAGCCCGAGCCCGGGGCCGGGACAGGAGCCGAGCCCGGGGCCGGGACCGAAGCCGGAGCCGGAGCCGAGCCCGGGGCCGGGGCCGGGGCCGCCGGGGCCGGGTCGGACAGGAGCCAGGGGAGGGCGGCCGGGTCCGTGGCGGCCTTCGGCGGCGGGGTCACCGGGCGGTCCGGCCGGCGGCGTGCTCCAGGACCGCCATCGCGCTGTGCATCTTGTTCGTCGCCTGGGCGAAGGCGATGCTCTGCGGGCCGTCCAGGACCTCGGCCGTGACCTCCTCGCCGCGGTGCGCGGGCAGGTCGTGCATGAACACCGCCCGCGAGCCGCCGTCCCACAGCCGGGCGGTGACCTGGAAGGGGGCGAAGACCTCCCGCCAGTCCGGGTCCGGCTTGGACGTGCCCGTGGTCTGCCAGCGGGTGGTGTACACGACGTCGTACTCCGCCGGCAGCGCGTCCATGTCGTGCCGCTCCCGCAGCACCGCCCCGTACTGCTCGGCCTGTGCCCGCGCCCGGGCCGCCACCTGCGCCGGCAGCCCGTACCCGGGTGGGGTGCGCAGCTCCAGGTGCACGGAGGGGAACCGGGTCAGGGCCAGGGCCAGGGCGGCCGCGGTGTTGTTTCCCTCGCCGACGTACAGGATCCGCAGGCCCTCGATGCGGCCGAAGTGCCGCAGCAGGGTGGTGAGGTCGGTGAGGGCCTGCGTCGGGTGCTCCTCGGCGCTCATCGCGTTGACGACGGCCATCCGGTCCTGGGCGGCCCAGCCGCGCAGCTCGGCCTCCGGTCCGGCGGTGCGGGCGACGAGCACGTCCAGCATCCCGGAGAGCACCCGTCCGGTGTCCTCGGTGGTCTCGCCGGTGTTGAGCTGGAGGTCGCCGGGACCGTACGCGATGATCCGCGCACCGAGCCGCAGCGCTCCCGAGGAGAAGGCGGTGCGGGTGCGGGTGGAGGTCTTGGCGAAGTAGATCCCGGCGACCAGGCCTTCGAGCGCGTCCGAGCGGCCGGCGGTGCCGGCCGAGAACTCGGCGCCGCGCCGGACGATGCGGCGCAGTTCGCCGTCGGTGAGGTCGTCGACGGAGACGAGGTGGCGGGCGGTGCGCTGCCCGTCCCGGGTGCCCGGGGTGTGCAGGGTGCCCGGGGTGCCCGGGGTGTCGAGCGTGTCGAGGGTGTCGAGGGTGTCCATCGGTCAGCCCTTCCGGGGGTGGTCTTCGAGTGCGGCGGCGGTCTGCGCGACGGTGTGGTGGCGCAGCGCGGTGGCGAGGTCGAGCGTGAGTCCGTGCCGGCGGGCGGCGACCAGCAGCGGGGCCACGAGCAGCGAGTCGCCGCCGAGGTCGCGGAAGTCGTCGTGGACGCCGACCCGTTCGAGGCCGAGGACCTCGGACCAGACCTCGGCGAGCACCTTCTCCAGGTCGGTGCGCGGCGCGGTGTACGGCAGCGGGGTCGCGGTGGCCTCGCGGGAGGCGAGGGCGGCCTCGTCCCGCTTGCCGTTGCCCGTCAGCGGGAGCCGGTCGACGACGGTGACGGTGGCGGGGACGACCGCGGCGGGCAGGACGGCCCGCAGCCGGTCGCGCAGCTCCCGGACCGTCACGGCCTGCCCGTCGGCCGGCACCACCCAGGCGGCGAGCCGCTTGCCGCCGTCGGCCGCGTCCACGGCCGCGACCAGCGCTTCGCGGACGGCCGGGTCGGCGGCCAGGGCCGCCTCCGCCTCGCCCGGTTCCACGCGGTGGCCCCGGATCTTGACCTGCTCGTCGGCGCGGCCGGTGAATTCGAGGATGCCGCCGGGCAGCAGCCGGGCGAGGTCGCCGGTGCGGTAGATGCGGGTGCCGGGGAGCCCGTACGGGTCGGGGAGGAACGATTCCGCGGTCAGGGCGGGCTGCCCGGCGTAGCCGCGGGCGAGTCCCTCGCCGCCGAGCCAGACCTCGCCGGTGGTCCCGTCGGGCACCGGCCGGAGCCGGTCGTCGAGGAGGCGCAGCAGCACCCCGGGCAGGTTCGAGCCGAGCGGGACCAGCCTGCGCCCGGTCCGCGGCCGTACGTGCCCGAAGGTGGCGGCGACGGTCGCCTCGGTCGGCCCGTACTCGGCGCCGAGCTGCATGTGCCCGCCGGCCGCGGCGATCCGGGCGGCGACCCGCTCGGCCTGCGCGGTGGGGTAGGCGTCGCCGGCGCAGACGGCGATCCCGGCGATCCCGCCGAGTTCGGAGTCGGTCAGCTGCGCCTCCAGCAGTTGGAGGTGGCCGGGGGTCAGCCCGATGAAGGCGTACGGGGCCCCGGCCATCAGCAGCGGTCCGAACTCCTCGGGCTGCAGGTCCTGCGGCAGCAGGTGCACGGCCCGGCCGGTGGTCAGAGGGGCGTACAGGGCGGGCAGGCCCAGGTCGAAGCCGACCGAGGTGAACCAGGGGGCGCCGCCGGGGCGGCCCTCCGCGTAGGCCCGGACCGCCCAGTCGAGGTAGTGGGCCAGCGACCGGTGGCTGATCTCGACGCCCTTGGGGGTGCCGGTGGAGCCGGAGGTGTGCAGGACGTAGGCGAGCCGGTCGGGGTCGAGGGGCAGCGGCAGGTGCGGCAGCGCCGCCGGGTCCCCGGCGCCGTCCACGGAACTTCCGGTGGTGCCCTCGTGGGAGACGTCCTCGACGGCCAGGACCTGCTCCTCGGGCAGGATCCCGGCGAACCGGCCGGCGTACGGGCCCTGCGTCACGGCGAGGTCGAAGCCGGGCAGGGCGAGCCGGGAGTCGGGTGTGCACGGGTCGACGGGCAGCTGGGCCGCGCCGGCCTTCCACACGCCGAGCAGGGCCGCGACTAGCTCCGGACCGCGGTCGAGGAGGACCGCGACGCGGGTTTCGGGGCCGGCGCCGAGGGCCCGCAGCCGCCGGGCGATGTGGCCGGCCCGGGCGTCGAGTTCGGCGTACGAGACGCCGTCGGCGGGCGCGCCGGCGCCGGTGAGGGCGGTGGCCCAGGGGGTACGGGCGGCCTGCGCCTCGAAGGCGGCGAGGACGTCGACGGGGGTGTCGGGGTGCGGCAGGGCGGGCGCCATGAGCCGGGCGCGCTCCTGCACGGTGGGGAAGGCGCCGGTGGCGTCGCCGTCGGCGCCGGTGCGGGCCATGTCGGCGAGGACGGCCCGGTAGAGGCCGGCGAGCCGCTCGGCGTGTTCCCGGGACAGGGTGCGGGTGCGGGAGGCGAGGGACAGGTGGCCCCGGACGGGGGTGCCGACGACGAGCGGGAACTCGTTGGGGCTGTCGTCGCGGCTGGCCATGATGTCGATGAGCTCCGTGTCGACCTGGTGGAAGTCCAGGTAGTGGAAGAGCACGTCGATGAGGTGGCTCTCGCCGCCGGGCAGCCGCATGGCGGGCATCGGGTAGCGGCGGTGCGGCCACAGCCCGACCTCGCGGGCGAAGACCTCCCGGGCGAGTTCGCCCCAGGTCGCGGCGCCGGTGCGGTAGGGGAACGGGACCGAGTTGAGGTACATGCCGGAGACCCGTTCGGCGCCGGCCTCCTCGGGGCGGGCGTCGGCGACCATGCCGCCGCGGAAGGCCCGCGCGCGGGTCAGCAGGGAGAGGACCTTGCTGTGGGCTGCGTGCAGGACGCTCTTGTACGGGACCTCGGCGGCGGAGGCGAGGGCGCGCAGGCCCGGTTCCACCCGGTCGAGGGGGATGTCGATGCGGTAGCGCTCGTCCGGCCCGTCGGGGTCGCCGGCCCAGCCCGTCGGGACGGTGAACTTCTCGTGGCCGTCGACGAGGGCGCGCCAGTGGTCGCGGTCCTCGGCGGAGGCGAGGGAGCGCAGCTCCCCGGCGATGAAGTCGGCGTAGCGGACGGCGGGGACCGGCGGGGCCGGGTCGGGTTCGCCGCCGGCCCGCAGGGCTCGGTAGGCGCGCAGCAGCTCCATCAGCTGGGAGTGGTAGCTCCAGCCCTCGATGACCGGGTGGCATTCGGTGATGGAGAGCCACCAGCTCTCGTCGTCGACGAGGTGGACGGCCATCCGCATCAGCGGGGCGGCGGTCAGGTCGAACAGTTCGGCGCGGTCCCGGTCGGCGAACGCCCACATGGCGTCCTCGCGCTCCTCGCGGGGCAGGTGGCGCAGGTCCTCGAAGAGGCAGGGCATGGAGACGGTGCCGACGGCGTGGACCAGCTGGAGCGGCTCGCTGTGGCCGGAGAGGGCGAAGGAGGTCCGCATCACCTCGTGGCGTTCCACGATGAGGTCGGCGGCCTTCTTGAACAGGCCGGGGTCGAAGGGGAGTTCGTCGCGGATCCGGAAGGAGGTGATGTTGTGGTAGCGGTTCTCGCCGCTGCCGCCGTGCATCTCGACGAGCATGCCCGCTTGGATGCGGGAGACCGGGTAGGCGTCGGTGACGTCGCCGGGCAAGGTGCGCCGGTCGTCCTCGCCGATCAGGGCGAAGGGTGCGACGGGGCCGTCGGCCCGCTCGGCGGAGCCGTCCCCGGCCTGGTCGGCGAGGGCGGCGCGCAGCCGGGCGACGGTGCGGTGCTCGAAGACGTCGCGGACGCTGGTCTCCCAGCCTGCCTGGCGCAGGGCGCCGACGAGGGAGACGGCGCGGATGGAGTCGCCGCCGAGGTCGAAGTAGTTGTCGTGGACGCCGACCTGCTCCAGGCCGAGGACCTCGGCCCAGACGGCGGCGATGGCGGCCTCCGCGGCGTCGCGGGCCTCGACGTGCTCGCCGACGGCGGTGGCCTCGCGGCCGGGGGCGGGCAGGGCGCGCCGGTCCAGCTTGCCGTTGGCGGTGAGCGGGAGGGCGGGCAGCCGCAGGTAGGCGGAGGGGATCAGGTAGGCGGGCAGGGTCGCGGCGAGGCGGTCCTTGAGGGCGGCCGGGGCGAGGTCCTGGTCCTCGGCGCCGGGGGCGGGGACGAGGTAGGCGACGAGCTGCTTGTCGCCGGGGCTGTCCTCGCGGACGAGGGCGACGGCCTCGGCGACGCCGGGGTGGGCGGTGAGGGCGGCCTCGATCTCGCCGGGCTCGATGCGGTAGCCGCGGAGTTTGACCTGGTGGTCGGTGCGGGCGACGAAGTCGAGGTTGCCGTCGGGCAGGACGCGGGCGATGTCGCCGGTGCGGTAGATGCGGGAGCCGGGGGCGCCGTACGGGTCGGGCAGGAAGCGTTCGGCGGTCAGGTCGGGGCGGCCGGCGTAGCCGCGGGCCAGGCCGGTGCCGCCGATCCACACCTCGCCGGGGACGCCGACGGGCAGCGGGCGCAGCTGCTCGTCGAGGACGTACATGGTGGTGTTCGGGATGGCGCGGCCGATGGGGACGAGTTCGGTGGTGACGGGTCCGCGGGCGGCGCCGTCGGCGGGCAGGAAGTACGCGGAGTTGCCGACGGTGATCTCGGTGGGGCCGTACTCGGCGGCGAGGCGGGTGCCGTCGGGGCCGGCGGCGGCGGCCCAGCGTTCGGCGAGGCGGTGGGTGAAGGAGTCGCCGGCGGCGATGACGAGCCCGGCGAGGCCGCGGATCTGCTCGGGGGTGAGCTGCCGGGAGAGCAGGTCGAGGTGGCCGGGGGTGAGCTTGACGAAGGCGTACGGGCCGCCTTCGGCGAGCAGGGCGCCCAGGTCGGCGGTGTCGAGGTCCTGCGGCAGCAGGTGGACGGCCTGCCCGGTCATGAGCGGGGCGTACAGGTCGGGGACGCCGAGGTCGAAGGCGACGGAGGAGAACAGCGGGGCGCCGCCGGTGCCGGCCGAGGCGTAGGCGCCGGCGGTCCAGGCGAGGTAGTTGGCGAGGCCGCGGTGGCCGATGAGGACGCCCTTGGGCCGGCCGGTGGAGCCGGAGGTGTAGATGACGTAGGCCAGCTGGTCGAGGTCGTACGCGGCGGGCAGCGGGGCCTCGGCCGTGGCGAGGGCGGTGCGCTCGGCCGGGTCGTCCACGACGACGGCACCGACGGACGCAGCACCGTCCGAGAACCGGCCTGCGTGCCGGGCCTGGGTGACGACGAGGCGGGTGCCCGTGTCGCCGAGCATGTAGCCGATGCGCTCGTCGGGGTAGCCGGGGTCGATCGGCAGGTACGCGGCTCCCGCGCGCCAGATGCCCAGCAGGGCGGCGACCAGCTCGGGGCCGCGGTCGAGGAGGACGCCGACGGTGTCGTCGGGGCGGGTGCCGAGCTCGGCGAGGCGGCGGGCGAAACGGTCGGCGAGGCGGCCGAGTTCGGCGTACGTGGTGGTGCCGCCCGGGTGGCGGACGGCGACCGCGTCGGGGGTGGCGGCGATCTGCGCGGCGATGGCCTCCACGACGCTCGGCGGGGTGCCGTGGACGGGGGCGCCGACCGGCTCGGCGGGGCCGTCGAGGAGCAGGGAGCGTTCGGCGGCGCCGAGGAAGTCCAGGGCGGACAGCGGGTCGCCGGGCCGCTCGGCGACGGCGGCGAGCAGGGCGGTGTAGTGGCCGGTGATCCGCTCGGCGGTGGCCGCGTCGAACAGGTCGGTGGCGTACTCCAGGCTGCCGTGGAGGGAGCCGTCGGCGCGTTCGGCGAGGTGCAGGGTGAGGTCGAAGCGGGCGATGCGGCCGGTGGCGGGGACCGGGCTCACGTCGAGGCCGGTCAGGTCGGGGGTGTCGGAGCCCTCGCCGGAGGCCAGGTCGAACATGACCTGGAAGAGGGGGGTGGTGGACAGGTCGCGGGCGGGCTCCAGTTCGTCGGCGATCCGGTCGAAGGGGGTGTCCTGGTGGTCGAAGGCGTCCAGGACGGTGGTGCGCACGCCGCGCAGCAGCTCCCGGAAGGCGGGGTCGCCCTGCCAGCGGCTGCGCAGCACGAGGCTGTTGTAGGCGTAGCCGGCCATCTGCCGCAGCTCGGGGCGGGTGCGGCCGGAGACGGCGGTGCCGACGGCGATGTCCTGTTTGCCGGTGTAGCGGCCCAGCAGGGCCTGGTAGGCGCCGAGGAGGACCATGAAGAGGGTGGCGCCCTCCTGTTCGGCGAGGGCGCGCAGGCCGGCGGCGGTGCGGGCGGGGACGTCGAACCCGGCGACGTCGCCGCCCCGGCCGCGGACGGCGGGCCGCGGCCGGTCGGTGGGCAGGCCGAGCGGGCCGGTGCCGGCGAGCTGCCCGCGCCACCAGTCGAGGGCGGTGTCCGCGGCGGGGCCGCTCTGGCGGGCGTTCAGCCAGGCCGCGTAGTCGGCGTACTGGACGGGCGGCTCGGGCAGGACGCCGTCGAGGGGGCCGGTGACGGCGCCCGCGGCGCGGTGGCAGGCGGCGAGGTCGGCGAGGAGCAGGGGCCGGGTCAGGGCGTCGCAGGCGATGTGGTGCAGGACGACGACGAGGACGTGGTCGTCGGCGGCGAGCCGCAGCAGGCGGACGCGCAGCGGGGCCTCGGCGGCCAGGTCGAACACCTCGGCGGCGCGGTCGCGGGCGAAGCCGGCCGCGGCGGCGTCCCGTCCGGCGGCGTCGAGGCCGGCGGACTCGGTGACGGCGTAGTCGACGGGGCCGGGGGCGTCGATGACCTGGCGGGGCTCGGTCCCGTCGAGGACGTAGCGGGTGCGCAGGATCTCGTGCCGGGCGGCGAGCGCGTCGAAGGAGCGGCGCAGGGCGCTCTCGTCGAGGGTGCCGCGCAGCCGGTACGCGAGCGGCAGCAGGTATTCCGGGCTGTCGGGGTCGAGCTGGTGGAGGAACCACAGCTGGCGCTGGCCGGCGGAGAGGGCGAGCGGCGCGCTGCGGTCGGCGCGCGGGATGGCGGTGCGGGGGGCGGTGCGGCCGCCGGTGCGGCCCGCGCGTCCGGCGAGCCGTCTGCGCAGCAGTTCCGCCCGCAGTTCTTCCTGCGTGGGTGCGGTGGGTGCGGTCACGGCTGGTACTCCCTGTGGGCGATGGCCAGTTCGGTGTGGTCGAGGGATTCGATCTCGGCGCGGACGGCGTCCTCGACCGCGGCGGCGAGGAGGGCGACGGTGGGGTTCTCGAAGACGGCGCGCAGCGGCATCTCCACGTCGAACTCCTCCTGGATCCGGGCGATGACGCGGGCGGCGAGGACGGAGTTCCCGCCGATCCGGAAGAAGCCCTGGTGGGCGCCGATCCGCCGGTCTCCGCGCGAACCGTCCGGGGCGCGCGAACCGTCCGGGGCGTCCGGGGCGTCCGGCCGGTCTCCGGCCAGGACCTCGGCCCAGATGCCGGCGACGATCTCCTCGACCGGTCCCTCGGGCGCGGTGTACGGCTCGTCGGCGAGGGCCGAGGCGAGGTCGGGGGCGGGCAGGGCCCGTACGTCGACCTTGTTGTGGCGGGTGAGCGGGATCGCGGGGACCGGGACGAGCAGGGCGGGGAGCATGTGGTCCGGGAGCCTGCGGGCGCAGTGGTCGAGGAGTTCGCAGTCCCCGGGGACGCGTCCCTCGCGCGGGACCCAGTAGGCGATCAGGGCGGCGGCGGGGCCGGTGCCGTGCACGACGACGGCGCAGTGGGCGACGTCGGGGTGCTCGGCGAGGACGCCCTGCACCTCGCCGGTCTCCACGCGGCGGCCGCGGATCTTGGCCTGGCCGTCGGCGCGGCCGGCGAACACCAGGGTTCCGTCGGGCAGCATCCGGGCGCGGTCGCCGGTGCGGTAGAGGCGGGCGCCGGGGGCGCCGTACGGGTCGGGTACGAAGGCGGCGGCGGTCAGGTCGGGGCGGCCGTGGTAGCCGCGGGCCAGGCCGGTGCCGCCGACGCAGAGTTCGCCGGTGACCCCGTACGGCACGGGCTGGAGGTGGGCGTCGAGGACCCGGGCGGTGACGTGCGGGTAGGCGCGGCCGACGGGGACGGTGGCGGCGGTGTCGTGGGCGTCCCAGCGGGTGGCGGCGATGGTGGTCTCGGTGAGCCCGTACTCGTTGACGAACCGCAGCAGCCGGCGGGACAGCTCCCGGGCCAGGGCGGGCG
>NZ_JACBGN010000238.1 GCF_013401435.1 Streptomyces sp. BR123 | reverse complement strand
GGGCAGAAGGGGCGGGGTCAGCGGCGGGAGGTGTCGAAGACCTCGTCACGGACGGCGGCGAGGGCGCTCTCCAGCGCACCGCGCAGCACGGGCCGTTCGCTCACGGCCCCGGGTATGAGGCGGGGCAGGGAGGGTGCGAGGTCGGCGAGCTCGGCGGCGACCAGCCCGCGCAGGACGTCCCCGCCGGCGTCGTTCACCGCGCCGGAGAGGACCACGATCTCCGGGTCCAGTACGGCCACCAGTGACGCGAGACCGGTCGCCAGTGCGGTGGCGTAGCGCCGCAACAGCTGCAGCCGCGCGCCCTCGGGGTGGGCGGCTGCCTGCCGGAGCAGGGCCACGGCCGGCCCGACCGGCGCTCCGGACCCGGCTGCGTGCCCCGGGGCCGCGGGCGGCAGGGCCATGCCGAGCTCGGCCGCCAGGCCGGCCACCGTCTGCGCCCCGGCCAGCGCCTGGTAGCCGCCGGAGTCGACCCGGGCTGCCTGCCGGACCAGCGGGTGCCCGGGAACGGGCAGGAACCCGACCTCGCCCGCGCCGCCGGTGAAGCCGCGGTGGAGCCGGCCGCCGAGCACCAGGGCGGCGCCGAGGCCCTCCTCGTTCCACAGCAGGACGAAGTCCCGGTGCCCGCGGGCCGCGCCGAGCCGCTGCTCGGCGATCGCGGCGAGGTTGACGTCGTTCTCGTACACGACGGGCGTCGGCAGGGCCGCCGCCAGCTCCCGGAGGAGGGCGGGGGAGTGCCAGCCGGCCGGGAGGTGGCCGGCGTGGCGCAGGACTCCGGAGCGCGGGTCGAAGGCGCCCGGGACGGCGATGACGGTGCGGTGGAGGTCGGAGCGGTGCAGTCCGGCGGCCCTGAGGGCCTCGTCCAGGACCCGGACGACCTGGCCGGCGGCCCCCGCGCCCTCGGCGTACGGGAGCTCGTGGCTGCCGATCACCTCGCCGGTGAGGTCGGCGACGGCGGCGGTGATCCGGCCCGGGGTGACGTCCACCCCGGCGACACGGGCGACGTGCGGATTGACCGCGTACAGCTGGGCGCCGGGGCCGGGACGTCCCGAGGTGGTACCGGTCGCCACGACGAGCCCGGCGGCCTCCAGCCGGGCCAGCAGCTGTGAGGCGGTGGGCTTGGAGAGGCCCGTGAGGTCGCCGATCCGGGTGCGGGACAGGGGGCCGTGGGCCAGCAGCAGGTCGAGGGCGGCGCGGTCGTTCATGGCGCGCAGCAGGCCGGGCGTTCCGGGAGCGGGCGTTCCTGTTCCGGGAGCGGGCGTTCCGGTTGCGGGCGGTCCTGTTCCCTGAGCGGGCGGGCCGGAGCCCGGGCCCGGCGGCCGGCCGGGGGACGTGCGGGAGGTCGTGCCGGTCATGGCGCTCGCTCTCGTCCGGGAACGGGGCTCGTCCAGGAACTGTCAGTCAAGTTTCCTATCGGTTTTCGGAGCCTGTCAACGGGACTGCCCCCGCAGGCGGTGGCCTGCGGGGGCAGTGTCAGCGTGTGCTTCGGCGGCGGCTACTTCGTGATCCGCGGCGAGCCGGACCCGGCCGGAGCGGGCGCCGGCGCCGGGATCGGGGCCGTGGCCAGGGCCTGCGGGGACGCAGGGTTGGCCAGGGCGGACGGCGGGGCCACGGCCGCCGATGGGTCCGCCGCGTCCTCCTCCTCGTCCGCGGGCGGCAGCCCGCCGACGATCCCGATGCCCGCCTCGTCGAAGGCCTCCTTGATCCGCCAGCGCAGCTCGCGCTCGACGGCGAACTGCTGGCCCGGCATCGTCTTGGCCGATACCCGCACCGTCATGGAGGCCAGCAGCACCTCCACCAGGCCCAGCACCTCGACCGGACCCCACAGCCGCTCGTCCCAGGGGGTCTCCTTGGCCATCCGGTCGGCGATCGCCGCGACCACCTCGCGGATCCGGGGCAGGCTCTCCTGGGGCTTGACCTGGATGTCCACGCCGGCGGTCGCCCAGCCCTGGCTGAGGTTGCCGATCCGCTTGATCTCGCCGTTGCGGACGTACCAGATCTCACCGTTGTCGCCGCGCAGCTTGGTCACGCGCAGGCCGACCTCGACGACCTCGCCCGAGGCCACCCCTGCGTCGATCTTGTCGCCGACGCCGTACTGGTCCTCAAGGATCATGAACACGCCGGACAGGAAGTCCGTCACCAGGTTCCGGGCGCCGAAACCGATGGCGACACCGGCCACACCCGCGCTCGCGAGGAGCGGGCCCAGGTTGATGCCCAGGGCGCCGAGTACCATCAGGCTCGCCGTGCCCAGGATCAGGAACGAAGCCACCGAACGCAGGACCGATCCGATCGCCTCGGAGCGCTGCCGCCGGCGTTCCGCGTTGACGAGCAGCCCGCCGAGCGCCATGCCCTCGACGGCCTCGGCGCCCCGGTTCATCCTGGTTATCAGCTTGGTCAGCGACTTGCGGACCAGCGAGCGGAGCGCGGCTGCGATCACCAGGATCAGGAGGATCTTCAGGCCCAGGTACAGCCACCCGGCCCAGTTCTCCTCGATGAAACTGGCGGCGTTCGTGACGCTCTCGTGGGCCTCCTTCACCGACGCGGCGGGGTCCGGTGTGTCGGCTGCCAGGGGCAACAGGGCGGCGGGCCAGGGCACGGCGGGAACCTCCAGGTGTAGCGGTCTGCCCGTGAAAGGGGTGTACCGGACAGGCCATCCACACTAACGGGGCATTCCCGTGACCCTGTTGCCTTGTTCGAGGGAGAGACCAGGCTCACCTGGGGATGAAGGACATGTGGTTGAAAACACCTCCGACCCGTTACGGGCGCGTGGTGGCGCTTCGACCAGCCGTAAGGAGAGACTGGAGAGCAGATCGTCCCGGCGCGAGCCACGCGCCGCCGGCGTACAAGGAGGCAGTCCGTGCCGCACGTCCTGGTCCTCAATGCGTCGTACGAGCCGCTCGGCGTCGTACCGCTCCGCCGCGCGCTCGTCCTCGTCCTGGAGAACAAGGCAGTCTCCCTGGAGGAGTCCGGCGCCTTCCTGCACAGTGCGACCCAAGTCGTCCCCGCTCCCAGCGTGGTACGGCTCAAGCGCTTCGTGCGGGTCCCCTACCGGGGGCCCGTTCCACTCACCCGCCGCGCGCTCTTCGCCCGTGACGGCGGCCGCTGCATGTACTGCGGCGGCGTCGCCACGAGCGTCGACCACGTCATCCCGCGCAGCCGGGGCGGGCAGCACGTGTGGGACAACGTGGTCGCCGCATGCCGACGGTGCAACCACGTCAAGGCCGACCGGCACCTGGTCGACCTGGGCTGGCGGCTGCGCCACCAGCCGGCCCCGCCGTCGGGGCTCGCATGGCGGATCATCGGGACCGGGCACCGGGATCCCCGCTGGATGCCGTACCTCCAGCCGTACGGTGCGGACGACGCCCTGGACCGCATCGGAGCCGCCGCCTCCTAGCGCGGCGGCCCTGTCACGCGCGAGGGCTCCGGCCGGCCGCCGGGGCCCTCGCGTCGTGGCCGGACCCGCAGCCCGTGGCCGCGTCGCCGGTCAGCGGGCCGCTTCGGCGTGGAGCTCCTCGATCAGGCGGGCGACGGCCTCCGGCTCGCGCAGCGTCGGGTAGTGGTCGGAGCCGGCGAGGCGGACCAGGCGGCAGCCGGGGATCCGGGCCGCCATCTCCTCGTTGCACTTCACGACCTCGGCCCGGTCCTGCTCGCCGAGCGCCAGAAGCGTCGGAGCGGTGATCTCCGCGAGCCGGTCGAAGGCGGGGGCGTCCTCGCGCTGGAGCCCGGCACTGCCGAACCAGGCGGGCAGCACCGCCCTGAGCCAGTCGGCCGCGACGGGATCCGCCTCGGGCGTGCCGCCGCCGGCCGCCCCCCACAGGCCGAGGCCGAGCCGGACGATGCCCTCCATGTCGCCGGCGGCGGCCAGCTCGCCCACCTGCTCGAAGAACCCGGGCGCCATCAGCCCGTCGTAGCCGGTGACCCCGGGCACGAACAGGGCGAGGCCCGCCACCCGCTCCGGGGCGGCCAGGGCCAGGCTGATCGCGGTGGCGCCGCCCATGCTGGAGCCGACCAGCACGGCACGGTCCAACCCGAAGTGGTCGAGGACCGCGGTGAGGTCCTCCACCTGGGAGTACGGGGCGGTGGGCGCGGGCGAGCGGCCGAAGCCGCGGGCGTCGTAGCGGATCACCCGGTGCCGTGCGGCGAGCGCCGGGAGCAGCGGGTCCCAGACCGCGGAGTCGGCGACCCCGGGATGGAGGAGGACCAGCGGCAGCCCGCCGGCCTCCCCGCCCGCGCCCTCACCCGAGTCCTCCGCCGAGATCTCGCCGTTGTCGACGGACACCATGGTTGTCATGGGCCCCAGTCTGTCCCGCCGGCGGGCGCCCGGACCAGACGGGTTCCGGCCGAAACGCCCGGATCCGGCCGTGGCGACGGGCCGGCGCGCCGACGGGCAGGCGGGCCGGCGCGCTGACGGGGCAGCGGGTGGGCGGGCCGGCGGGCCGGCGGGCCGACGGGGCAGCGGGTCGGCCGGTCAGCGGACGACGGCGTAGGCCTCCGCCGAGAACAGGCTGCAGCCGTACTTCGTCGCCCGCTTCTCGCAGGTGACCCGGACGAACCGGGCGTCCGCCGGATCCAGGCGGACGGATTCCGGTCCGCCCCGGGAGCCGGTCACGGTCGCCGCCCGGCGCCAGGTCGACCCGTCCGTCGAGGTCTCCACGCGGTACGCCGACGGATACGCGTCCTGCCAGTGCAGCACGAGCAGCCCGACCCGGGCCGGAGCCGCCAGCTCCGCCTGCCACCACACGCCGTCCGCCGCCGGGGAGGACCACCGCGTCGCGGCGTTGCCGTCCACCGCCGCCGAGGCCGGGAACGCCGGGGTCTCGTCCCCCGACGACGAGGCCTTCGCCGAGCGGAACAGGTCCGGGCCGCCGGTCTTGGGGACGGCGCGGACCGTCAGCACCCGGGTCTGCCCGGCGAAAGCCACCGGCACCCGGTAGCTGCCCGCGGGCGTGCCCGCCGGGACCGTCACCGAGACCGGCACCTGGACCCGGGTGCCGCGCGGCGCCTTCGCCTCGGCCGGCAGCTTCACGGCGACGCCCTCCGGCGCCGTCGCCGTCAGCGGCCCCCGCACCTCGCCGGGCCGCAGCGCCGACACCTCCGCGGTCACCGTCTTCGCCGCCCCGCCGATCTCCACGTCCATCGATTCCGGCAGCTCGAACGCCGCCTCCGGCCCGTCCGCCAGCCACGGCACGACCCGGTGCACCACCGGGTCGTCCCCGGCCCACGACAGCCGGACCGCGTCCGCGGCGACCCCGCCGACGTCCGCCTGGGTCCACCCCGACGCCGCCGCCTGGGCCACCTTGCGCCAGCCCTCGCCCGGCACGTGCACCTCCACGGCCGCGCCCCGTGTGCCCTCCGCCAGCGGGTCCGTCATGACCGTCACCGCCGACACCGGCCGCGCCGCGTCCAGCCGGACCGTCCACGCGCCCGGCTCCCGGGACACGGTGCCCGTCTGCCGGGCCGCACCGGTCCAGGCGTCGGCCTCCGTCACCGCCTTCGCCAGGAAGGCGTCCAGCACCGACTTGTCGACGCGCCCGCCGCCGTCCGGCTCGGCCAGTTTCCGGCGGGCCTCCGCCAGCGACTGCGAGGTCCGCCAGGCCGCCGCCCCGTCGCCGCGGGTCTGGGCGCGCAGCAGGTCCACCGCCAGCTCGCCCGCCGTCCCGTACGCCGAGAGCCGTGCCAGCCACGGTCCGGCCTCGCCGGACAGGCCGGGCAGCCGGTCGGGGGCCTCCCGCATGGCGGTGAACGCCGCCCGCAGCCGCTCCCCGGCCGCGGCGTCGCCCGTGCCGCGGGCCTGCCAGAACTCGTCCACCAGCGGGCGCAGGTATGCCGACTCGGGCAGGGCCAGGGCCGACGAGGCCGTGTTGCCGGCCAGCGCGGCCAAGGCCTTGCGGGTCCGCGGGTCCGGGCCCGCCAGTTCGTTGACGGCCGCCGCCCAGGAATCCCCGGCCCGGTAGCCGCCGGGGTTCCAGGCGAAGTCCGCGGCCGTGAACAGCGGGATCCGTGACAGCGAGGCCTGCTGCATCGCGTTGGCCAGCAGCCCTGCCGAGCCGCCCGCGACCGCCGGTTCGCGTCCCGTGTACGGGCCGAGGAAGATCCGGCCCGGATCCCAGTCGTTGACCGGGTAGTTGTCCATGGTGATCAGCGGGTGCTGGCCGAAGGCGCTGCGCGCCCCGGACAGTTCCTTGCCGGTGATCGTGCGCGGCACCACGCCCACGCCCGTCCAGGCGACCTCCACCCGTTCGTCGAGCCGGTCGGCCAGGGCGGTGCGGTACTTCGTCGCGCCGTTCTGGTGGTACTCCGTCGGCAGCAGCGACAGCGGGGCCGCGCCCGGATGCCGTGCGGCCAGGTGCGCGGCGAGCTCCCCCGCGACCTCGGCGTGGGCCTTCGCGGCCGCCGCCGGGCCCGTCCCGTACCGGACCCGGTCCGCCCGGCAGCCCCACTCCGAGTAGCTGACGTCCTGGAACTGCACCTGGAACGCGCGGAAGCCCAGCTCCCACATGGCGTCCAGCTTGCGCGCCAGCGCCGCCCGGTCTGCGGCCGAGGCCAGGCACATCGACTGCCCGGGCGACACGGCCCAGCCCAGCACGACCCGGTTGGCGCGGGCCCGCTCGGCCAGCTCCCGGAACTCGTCCTGCTGCGCGCGCGGGTACTCCGAGCGCCAATCCGTGGTGCGGTACGGGTCGTCACCGGGCGCGAACAGCAGCCGGTTCTGCTTGGTGCGGCCCATGAAGTCCAGCTGCGCGAGCCGCTGCTCCTGCGTCCACGGCTGCCCGTAGAAGCCCTCGGTGATCCCGCGGACCGGCGCGGCCGGCCAGTCCCGCACGCGTACGCCGGGCACCTTCGCCCCGCCCGCCGCCTTGGCCGCCGCGAGCAGCTGGCGCAGCGTCTGCGCCCCGTGGAACAGCCCGTCCTCGCCGACGCCGGCCAGCGCGACCGTGTCCCGGCCCGCGACCTTGCCGACGGCCAGGCGGTAGCCGCCGCGGGGCAGGTCCCCGGCGTCGGCGGAGCCCAGCGCGCGCAGCGCCTCATCGGCGCCGGGGCCGTCCAGCCGTACGACGGTGCCCCGTTCGGGCAGCGGCGCCCCCGGACCCGGCTCGTGCAGGATGCGGACGCCCGCCTCGCGCAGGGCCGTGCGGACCGCGTCGACCGCGTACGGGTCGGCGCCGGGCGCGGCGACCAGGACGGCCTGGCCGTCCAGCGGGACCTCGCGCGCCGACTCGGCGGTCATCGACTGCGGCCGCGGCCACACGGCGGGCCCTTCGGCGGCGGTGCGCTGCACGGTCGCGCCCGGGTCGAGCAGCGGGCCGGCGGCCGCGCCGGACGGCGCGCCTGCGGGGGCGGCGGCCGCGCCGCTGCCGGCGCCCACGCCCGGGCCGGGGCCGCCTGCCGCGTCCGGTGAGCCGGACGCCACCAGGGACCCCAGCGGCCCGGCGACCACCGCACCGCCCATGAGTGCCCCGATGACGGCGATGGCCGCCGCCGTGGTCCGCTTCCTGCCCCTGAGCTGCACGAAGCCTCCTTGTCCCGCCTGCTTTCCCCGCCCGTACGAACGAGCCCGAGCCCACCACCCGTGCGGGCGGAGTGTCAATGCGGGCGGGTGTTCTGCCCCGGAACCGCCAGGAATGCCGGGCCGTTCGCTGGGTATGGCTGCGGTGTCGAACGGCGTTGTTCCCTGATGCTGACCCGCCCTCACCGGCTGTACGGACAAAGGAAGGCATGCCCTGTGGACACCGCCGCCATCCCGCCCGCTCCCGCAACCGCCGCCGCCCGCACCGGACACGGAGGCAGAGCGGCGCGCCCGGTCCCCGTCCTGGCCCATCTGCCGGCCCAGGCCGGGCCCGCCGAGAGCCCCCTCACCAGCGAGCCCCCGCTCGCCGGCGCCGCGCACACGCCGCTGACGAGCGAGCCCCCGCTCGCCGGTGAGGCGCCGCTGACGAGCGAGCCGACCACACCCGCCGCCGGCGACTAGCCCGCCGGACCCCTCCACCGACCCAGGGACACACATGGACGACCTCGCCCGGCTCGCGGCGCTGCACGGCGTCGCCACCACCTACCGGCCCTCCGAGGGCGTCACCGTCCGGGTCCCGGACGCCACGGTCGTCGCGCTGCTCGGCTCGCTGGGGGTGTGCACCGACACCCCGGAGGCCGTCCGGGCCGAGCGCATGAAGGCGGAACGGGCCGCGGCGGAGCGGCTGCTGCCGCGCGTGTTGGTGTGGTGGGCCGGGTCCGCGCCACCCGCCGAGCCGACCGCGCTGCCGCCGGGCACGCGCTTCCGGCTGGAGCCGGAGGACGACGACGCAGCCGACGCAGCTGACGCAGCCGGCTCGGCCGTCGGGTGGGGTGCTGCGGCCGAGTGGCGGCCCGGCTCCGGTGCCGTGCCCCCGCTCGGTGTGCACCGGCTCCACGCCGAGACCCCCGACGGCCGAACCGGCACGGCCACGCTGATCGTCGCCCCGGAGCGGGCCCCGGCCGCGCCCGAGCGGGCGTACGGGCTGCTCGTCCAGCTGTACTCCCTGCTCTCGGCGCGCTCCTGGGGCATGGGCGACCTCGGCGACCTCGCGGACCTGGCCCGCTGGGCCGGCCGCACCCACGGGATCGGGTTCATCCAGGTCAACCCCCTGCACGCGGCCGTCCCCGGGACGCCGACCGACCCGTCCCCGTACCGACCGTCCTCGCGCCGCTTCCCCGACCCCGTGCACCTGCGGGTCGAGGACGTCCCCGAGTGGGCCGACTGCCCCGACCGCGAGGCCCTCGCCGCGCTCGCCTCCCGCGGCGCCGCCCTGCGCCGCGAGGTGCTGGAGGAGGGCGCCCTGATCGACCGGGACGCGGTCTGGGAGCTCAAGCGGGCCGCCCTGGAGCTGCTGTACGCCGTCCCGCGCACCGCCGAACGGGAGGCCGCCTACCGCGCGTTCTGCGCCCGGCAAGGGCCTGCCCTGGACGTCCACGCGACCTGGTGCGCCGGGCGCGCCGGCGAGGACCCGGAGCGGCGCGCCGACTTCCACCGCTGGCTGGTCTGGCTGACGGACGGCCAGCTCGCCGCCGCTCAGGAGGCCGCCCGCGAGGCCGGCATGGCGGTCGGCATCGTGCACGACCTGCCCGTCGGGGTACACCCGAACGGCTCGGACGTCTTCGGCTCGTCCCTGTACGCCGGGCACCTCAGCGTCGGCGCGCCGCCCGACGCCTTCAACGCGCGCGGCCAGGACTGGGGCCTGCCGCCGTGGCGGCCCGACCGGCTGGCGGCGACCCGGTACGCGCCGTTCCGGGAGCTGCTGCGCGGGGTGTTCCGCCACGCCGGAGCGCTGCGCATCGACCATGTGATGGGCCTGTTCCGGCTGTGGTGGATCCCGGAGGACTTCCCGCCCGCCGAGGGCGCGTACGTGTCGTACCACGGGGAGGCGCTGCTGGCCCTCCTGGTGCTGGAGGCCCACCGGGCGGGCGCCCTGGTCATCGGCGAGGACCTCGGGACGGTGGAGCCGGGTGTGCGCCGGGAGCTGGCGCGGCGCGGGGTGCTGGGCACCTCCGTGCTGTGGTTCGAACGGGACTGGGCGGGCGACGGTGAGCCGCTGCCGCCCGGGGCCTGGCGGGCGGACTGCCTGGCCACCGCCACCACCCACGATCTGCCGCCCTCCGCGGCCAGGCTGGCGGGCAGCCACGTCGAACTGCGCGACCGGCTCGGCCTGCTGACCCGCCCCGTCGAGGAGGAGCGGGCCGACGACGCCGCCGACACCGCCCGCTGGCTGGACGCGCTCGCGGAGCTCGGCTTCGACACCAAGGGCGAGGAGGCCGCCGTCACGGCCCTGTACGGCTTCCTGCTGCGCACCCCGGCGCGGCTGGTCGGCGTGTGGCTGCCGGACGCGGTGGGCGACCGGCGGCCGCAGAACCTGCCCGGGACCTGGGACCAGTACCCCAACTGGCGGCTGCCGCTCGCGGACGCGGCGGGACGGCCGCTGACGCTGGAGGAGCTGACCGCCTCGCCCCGCGCGAACGCCCTGCTGAGCGCGGTGCGGGAGGGCGCTCGCGCCCGTACGGCACCCCCGGGCGCGCGCCTCGTTTAGGTGTTCGCTACGTTTGCACCGTGGACAACAAGAACGCCCTGCGCGCCGGTGCCGTCACGGCCGGATCGGCGCTGATGATGCTGCTGATGACGTCTCCCGCGCTCGCGCTGACCCGCGACGACGGCGACGACCCGGGCCAGAGCATGAGCATGGCCGCGACCCTCGGCCTGTTCGTGTTCCTGCCGATCGCGCTGTTCCTGGGCATCGCGGGCCTCGTGATGGTCCTCGACAAGTCCGACCGGCCGCAGAAGAAGCAGGCCTGAGCAGCGCCGGTCCCGGACGGGACCGGCACGGCACACATTCCAGGACTTCCGGGGCGCCGGAGGGCCGCGGGCCGATGCGATGCGCATCGGCTCCCGTGCGGACCTCCGGCGCTTTGCCGTGCCCCGGTGCGGGCGGGCCCGGGTGTCGGCGCCGGCGGGTCGAGCCCCGGCGCCGGCGGGTCGAGCCCCGGCGCCGACGGTCGGTGCGGGCCGGGGCGGCGTACTGCTAGAGGCCGGCGAGGAGCTTGCGCAGCAGGCCGCTGAGCACGCCGACCTCCTCCTCGGTCAGTCCGGTCAGCGCTGCGCGCTGCACCTCCAGGCCGGCGGTGACGGCCTCGTCGACGAGGGCGAGCCCGCGTTCGGTGATCACGACCTGCAGTCCCCGCCGGTCGTGCGGGTCGGGCCTGCGACACAGCAGCCCGGCCTTCTCCAGTTTGTCCAGGCGGCCCGTCATGCCGCCCGTCGTGAGCATCAGCGTGGCCGACAGCTGCCGCGGCGAGAGCGTGTAGGGCGCGCCGGAGCGGCGTAGCGTACCCACGACGTCGAACTCGCCGCGTGAGAGCCCGTGCCGGGCGTAGGCGCGCTCCATCGCGTCCCCCATGGCCCGGGCGATCCGGTAGATGCGTCCGAAGAGCTCCATGGGAGCGGTTTCCAGGTCCGGCCGCACCGCGGCCCACTGGTCGATGATCGCGTCGACGGCGTCCTTGCTGGCCTGGGTGGTCATGTCGGCAGTATCCGGCCTTCCCCCGATCGTTCGCAAGAAAGCAGCTTGACGGCAAGTAGCTTAGAGGTAAGCTACTTGCCATCGACCTACTTGGGGGGATCCATGGCAAGGGCAGGGGCGAGGGCGGG
>NZ_JACBGN010000237.1 GCF_013401435.1 Streptomyces sp. BR123 | reverse complement strand
CGAAGGGACAGCCGGCGGGGCGGGCGGTGGGCAGGGCGGTCAGCGGCGACTCGGTCATGGTCTCCCCCGGTGTGCGGACGGCCGGCGGCCCGCGGTGCGGGCGCGCCGTGAGGCGCAGTTGCACGGCGTGCAACTGCGCCTCACCGTAGAACAGGACTTGCACGGCGTGCAAGAGAGGGATTGAACGGTGTGAAAGTCCTGCACTACGCTGCAGTCATGCCCCGTGAGACCTTGAGCCGCGACCAGATCGTCCAGGCAGCCATCGACCTGCTCGACACCGAGGGGATCGACGGCCTGAGCATGCGCAAGCTGGGCCGGCTGCTCGGGGCGGCGCCCACCGCCATGTACTGGCACGTGGGGAACAAGGAGAACCTCGTCGTCCTCGCCGCCGACCGGGTGTGGGGGGAGATCGAGCGGCTGGACCCGGCCGAAGTCGGCTGGCGTGCCGCCGCGCGGGCCCTGGTGCACGACGCCCACGGCACGACCCTGCGGCACCCGTGGCTCATCACCGCCGTCAGCACGCACTTCGTCTACGGCCACGGCACGGCCGGACTCCAGGACCACAGCTACGCGGTCTACGAGGCCGCCGGCTTCAGCGGGCCGGACCTCGACTGGGCGGTGAACACCGCGTTCACGTTCCTGGCGGGTGCGGCCATCGACGACGCGGTCAAGGCGGCGATGGCACGGGCGCGGATCCGCCCGGGCCGGGGCGAGGAGGGCGGTCCCGTCGAGGACGTCGTCACGTGGGCGACCGGGATCGCGGCCCAGTACCCGCGGTTGCGGGCCCGCCTGGAGGCGCAGGCGGACGAGGACCCGGCCGAGATCGCCCGCCGGAAGTTCGAGTTCGGCGTGGAGGCCATCCTCGACGGCCTCGAAGCCCGCCTCGCCGCCACCGGCACCACCGCCGGGGCATCGGACGGAGATGACCGGGACAGCCGGGGCATCCAGGACGGAGCGGACAGCCGGGACGGCGGTGACCTGCGGTCCGCCTAGCATGGACGGGGACATGAGGGGCCGTCAGGGGGATTCGTGGACATCGGTGCGGTGGTCATCGCGGTGGCGGGCATGGCCGGCACGCTGGGGGGAGCCCTCGTCACCCAGCGCGCCGCCGAACGGGCGAAACGCCGGGAGCTGGACCTGGTCCGGAACCAGGAGCAGACCCGCGACGACCTGCTCCTGCGGCGCACTTGCTACGTGGAGCTCAACCGGGACGCACGCCAGTTCACCACGGCGCTCAACCACCACCTCCACCGTATCGGCGAAGGCACCGTCGAGGACGCCGACCGGCAGGCGCTCGACGAGGCGAAGCGGGCCCATCGCGACCGCTACTCCGAGGCGCAGATGATCGCCCCCGACGAGGTGCTCGCACAGGCGAGCGCAGTCAACCAGGCACTGAACGCGGTCTACGGCCAGGTCAAGCGCCTCGACCGCGACAGCGCGGCCGGACCGGCGGCCGGGGGCGCGCTCGACGCCGCGGCCGCGGCCCGGGAGGAGATCTGGGACCTGCTGCGGGACATGCGGGCCGCGATGCGCCGCGACCTCGGGGTGTCATCCGACGGGTGACACCGCGCCGACCTACCTCCTGGCCCTGCTCGCGCCCACGCCGTACGGCCACCGCTTGACCCTCCCCCTACGTCAGGCCACAGGCTCGGCCCGACGGAACGGAAAGGTCGTTTCATGAGTTATTCAGTCGGACAGGTGTCCGGATTCGCCGGGGTCACCGTGCGCACCCTGCATCACTACGACAAGGCGCGGCTGCTGTCGCCCAGCGAGCGCAGCGCCGCCGGCTACCGGCTCTACAGCGACGCGGATCTGGCGCGGCTCCAGCAGATCCTCTTCTACCGCGAGCTCGGCTTCTCGCTCGACGAGATCCGTACGATCATGGCCGATCCCGAGGCGGACGCCCTCACCCACCTGCGGGAGCGCCACCGGTCGCTGAAGGAGCAGATCACCCGCCTGCAGAGCCTGGTGGACGTCGCCGAGCGGGCCATCGAGGTACAGCAGACCGGCGTACGGCTCACCCCGCAGGAGCGGTTCGAGGTGTTCGGCGATGTCGCGTTCGACCTGAGCTACGCGACCGATGCGCACCTGAAGTGGGGCGAGAGCGAGGGCCACCAGCGGTCCATGGCCCGGGCGGCCGCCCACACCAAGGAGCACTGGCGCGCCCTCATGGCCGAGGCGGCGGGCTGGCGGCGGTCGCTCATCGCGGCCTTCGAGGACGGGGCGGCCTCCGACAGCCCCCGCGCCATGGACCTCGCCGAGGAGCACCGGGGGCACATCAGCCGATGGTTCACGCCGTGCCCGCCGGAGATGCACTGCCGGATCGCGGACGAGTACATCGAGGACGCGCGGGCCTTCGCCCTCGTCGTGCCCGCCCCCGAGCAGCGGCCGGGGCTCGGCCGCTGGCTGCGGGACGCCGTCCATGCCAACGCGGGGCGGGTGCGGTCGCGATGAGGGTACTGATCGCGGCGGCGGGCTCGTACGGCGACGTCGCCCCGTACACCGGTCTGGGCTGCCGGCTGCGGGACGCCGGATTCCGTGTCGCGGTGGCGGCGCCCGAGCAGTTCGCGGACCTGGTGACGAGGGCCGGGCTGGAGTTCCGGGGGATCGCCGCCGACCCGAGCGGGGGGCCCGGCGGCGGCGGGGGGATGATGCGCCGGGCCGCCGTCTTCATGCGGGAGCTCGGGCAGGGCATGGCGGCCCTGGCCGCGTCCGGCGGGGCCGACGTCCTGCTGCTGTCGACCACGACGGCGCCGCTGGGCTGGCACCTGGCCGAGGCCCTGGGGATACCGGCGCTGGGGGTGTACCTGCAGCCGGTGGCACCCACGGTCGGCTTCCCACCGGTCGTGGCCGCCGGGCGTTCCCTCGGCCCGTGGGGGAACCGGGCCGCGGGCCGCCTCGCGCTGCGCGTGGTCGACCGGATGCACGCCGAGGCCGCGCGGGAGCTGCGCGACACCCTCGGCCTGCCGCGGGCCGCCCAGCCGGCGGTACGCAAGCGGCTGGACCGGGTCGGCTGGACCGTCCTGCACGGCTTCAGCTCCGCCCTGCTCCCCCGCCCCGACGACTGGCGGGCGGGCCTGGAGGTCGTCGGCAACTGGTGGCCGCACTGCCCGCAGGACGCCCGGCTTCCGCAGGAACTGGCCGACTTCCTGGACGCCGGGCCGCCGCCGGTCTTCATCGGCTTCGGCAGCATGGCGGCCGGCGAGGGCGAGCGGCTCGGCGGCATCGCGGTACGGGCCCTGAAGGAGGCCGGACTGCGGGGCGTCCTCCAGGCGGGCGCGGCAGGCCTGCACGCCGTCGGGGACGACGTCCTGACCGTCGGCGAGGTGCCGCACCGGCTGCTCTTCCCGCGCACCGCGGCCGTGGTGCACCACGCGGGCGCCGGTACGACGGCCGCGGCGCTGCGTGCGGGGGTGCCCGCGGTGCCCGTGCCCGTCACGGCCGACCAGCCGTTCTGGGCCGGCCGGGTCGCGGCCCTGGGAGCCGCCGCCGGACCGCTGCCGTTCAAGGAGCTGTCCGCGCCCGCACTGGCACGGGCGCTGCGCGCAGCCGTGGAGGAACCGGACCCCCGCGCGCGGGCCGCAGCCGTCGCCCGGCGGATGGCCGCGGAGGACGGTGCGGGCCACGTCGTACGCGAGGTGGAGCGCCTGCTGTCCCGGTGACACCCCCGGCGGGCTGCGGCGCCGGGACCGTGGCGAACACGGGCGACAACGCATGCTGCACACCGCGAAGTTGCCGCTGCAGGCGGGACGTCCGTGCGGTACCGGCCGACGCGAAGGCGCCGGGAGGGCAGGGAGGGGCGTACCCGGCGGGCGCGGCCGCTGCCTCGGGCGGGCAGGGCCGGCTGCCGCCGGCGGCCGTCTCCGTCTGCATACGGGCCGCGGCGCCGCCCGGCCCGCGCCGGCAGCCGGAACGCCGGAACGCCGGTCGGTGCCCGCCCGAGGGTGGGAGGCGGGCCGGTGTCGCTCCGGCCCGCCTTGCGGGGCCCTCGGAAGGGACGGCCTGGTGTTCGGCAGCCGGGTGCGCACCGCCCGGGCGATGGCTCCGGCCAGGTGCGGCGGTCCGGTGGGCGGCGAGGCGGTCTTCCGGGTGGGCCCGGTGTCGGGCAGGATGCCGACGCACCGGAACCCCGTCCGGACCCGCCGGGCGCGGCGGCCGGACCCGACCTCAATCCGGAGGCCCGTGTGGGACGGCACGACCAGGCGAGGCGGGACGAGTTCTACCGTGACCCCTACCCCCGCTACACCCGCGCCCGACGGGCCGAGGGCCTGCTGTACGTGCCGGAGGCCGACGCGTGGCTGGTGGCGCGCGACCGGGACGTGCGGGAGGTGCTCCGCCGTGCGGGGGACTTCTCCTCGGCGCACGCCCTGCTGCCGGACGTGGCCCCGTCGCAGGAGGCGCTCGGCGTGCTCGCGGGCGGCTTCGCGCCGCGGCCCACCGTCGTCTCCTCTGACGGGGCCGCCCACCGCCGGCTCCGGGCCCCGCTGAGCCGGGGGCTTTCCGCCGCCCGGGTCGCGGCGGTCGTCCCGTACGCCCGCGCCTGCGCGGAGGGCCTGGTGGACGCCTTCGCCGCCGACGGGTCCGCGGAACTGGTGGAGTCGTACGCGCGGCGGCTGCCCGGGCAGGTGATCGGGCGGCTGATCGGCCTGGACCCGGCGGACGTGCCCGCGGCCGTGCACGGCGGGTACCGGGCCGAGGAGATGGCCTTCCGCCCGCTGTCGCCGCAGGCGCAGACGGCCGCCGCCGAGGACGTGGTCGCCCTCCAGCACCTCCTGGACCGCCTCGCCCGCGACCGGCGCACCCGTCCCCGCGGCGACCTGTGCTCCGAGCTGGTGTCCGCGCTGGCCCCGGGGAGCGGGGAGCTGACCCTCGAACAGCGCCACGAGCTGGTCGCGGCCCTGCAGAACCTGCTGATCGCCGGTTTCCTCACGACGAGCGCACTCATCGCGACCACCCTGCTGCACCTGCTGGCCGACCGGGAGCAGTGGCGGATGCTGTGCGCCGACCCGGGGCTGATCCCGGCCGCGGTGGAGGAGGGCGCCCGCTTCGACGCGGCCGTCCAGGCCTTCCGCCGGACCACCACCCGGCCGGTGACCCTCGCCGGGACCGAACTGCCCGCCGGGGCCACCCTGCTCGTGGCGTACGGCTCCGCCAACCGCGACGGGCAACGGTACGAGCGGCCGCGGGAGTTCGACATCCGCCGCCCCGCGGACCGGAGCCATCTCGCGTTCGGGCACGGCCCCCACGGCTGCCCGGGATCCCGACTGGCACGGGAGCAACTGCGCCTGACCCTGGAGCTGTTGACCCGGAGGCTGCCGGATCTCCGGCTGGACGGGGACCGGCCGCCGGCGCGGATGCGCCCGACGCTGATCCACCGCTCGCCGGAGGTGCTGCATGCCACCTGGTAGACCCCGAGCGGCGGCCACGCGGGCCGCCCTGCGCGGCCGGACGTCCCCGATCCGGGGAACGACCGGGTCGCCCGGAGCAGGCGCTGTCCGTCGGCCGCGGGCCCTGGCCAGGGCGAGCGCCTGCCGTGGGGCCCGCGGGCGCGGTCGGCGGGCCCCGCCGTCCGCCCGAAGGGCGGGGACGGGTCGGGCGACGGGCAGGGACGGCCCGGAGGGACCGGGCGGGCCGGCGGCCTCGCCGGGTGTCCGCGCGAGGACGGTCGGTCAGGCCTCGAAGCGCCAGTGCTGCCAGGCGTACGGCCCGCAGTTGCGGAGGTTGACGCCCGCGTGTTCGTTCGGCTCGCCCATGTTCTGGATGCTGAGGCACTGGTTGTTGATCTGGGTGCGCAGCCAGGCGCCGTCGGTCCGCCACTGCTGGTTGGGCAGGCCGTGGCAGTTGCCGATCGCCTGGGCCGCGGCGTCGACCTCGCCGTTGCGGGCGTCGAGGCAGTGCAGGTCGGCCAGGTTGCGCAGCTTGCCGGCGTCCCAGTACCAGAGCTGGTTGCCGGTGCCGCGGCAGGTCTGCACTTCGACGTGGTCGCCGTTGGAGGCCAGGCACTTGGCGTTCAGGGCCGTGACGATCCGGAAGGTGTCCGCCGCGTGGGCGGGCGGCGCGCTCACGAGGAGGGGCAGGGCGGTGAGGGTGAGCGCGGGGAGGCCGCGCAGCAGTTTCTTGAACATGGTGGTGGGTGTACCGGACCGCGGCGGGCCCGCAACAGCCGGGCGGGAGGCAACTCACCCGGGCGGACGAGCGGCTTCACCGCAGAAACGGTCATGTACCCGCAGCTCCGGCCGGCTGCTCCGGGGCAGCCGGTGGGCCCGGGGCGGCATCCCGTTCCCGTTGCCTCCGAACCCCCTTGGTCGTTCAGCGGCTGACGGGCGGTGATCGGCGGAACAGGCGAGGATTGTGGTGCGGGTGCGGCGCAGGGCGGTTTCGAGGGCGTTCTCCGGTGGTGTGCTGACGGTCTCGCCGGTCGTGACCCCGGCAAGGGCCGCGGAGGCTTCGGGGGCGGCCGCCGAAGGGGCGTCGGGGGGAACGGCCGACCCGGGGGTCGCGGCCGGCGATCGGGTCAGGCTCCGTCACGGCCGCCGCCAACGGGGCGGCGACGGCCACCGCTCGGGCCACGACGCCGCCTCGGGCGACGACGTCATCGCCGAGGTGCAGACCGTCCTCCGGTCGGTGCCCCGGACGGCGGTGACGGCGGTGCTGCGACCCCGCTCACCCCGCCTGACCGGGAGCCGTGCCGCCCGGTGTTCTCCGCCGACGGCCGCGGTGTCGCGATGAGCGCCTACCGGGGCGGCGCCTTCCGCATCCGGGTCATGCGGCCCGACGGTTCGGGCCTGCGGCAGCTGACCGGCGGCACGCTCGACCACCGGGCTCCGGCCTGGTCCCCCGACGGGCAGACCCCTCGCCTCCCGAGGACGGGCGAGGACGCCGGCACGCGCATGCCGAGCGCACATGGTCGTGCGCACCGCCGGCCAGACGCGCCGTCACGGGCATCCGGTGGCGAGCTGCTCGCCGAGCGTGCTGCGCCGGTAGAGGACCTGCCGGCCGTGACGGGCCCGGGTGACCAGCCCGGCCCCGTGGAGCACGCGCAGGTGCTGGGACACTGCGCTCGGCGTGACCCGCAGGCGGCGGGCCAGCTCCACCGTGGCCAGCGGCTCCGCGAGCAGTCCGAGCAGCCGGGCCCTGGGCGCGCCGAGGAGCGGGACCAGAGCCGGCGCGACCCCCGGCCCGGCGGGATCCTCGGGACCGGCGGAACCGGCAGGGCCGGCGGCCTGGGCAGGCCCGGGTCCGGGACCGGACGCAGGGCCGGGTGCCCAGAGGGTCGCCACGCCACGGCTCGGGTAGAGCAGCCAGAGCGGTTCCTCCCGGCTGACGGGCGGCGCCGGCTTGTGCGCGAACACACAGGGGACCAGCAGCAGGCCCCGGCCGGACGCCTGCGCCTCGTACCCGCCGATGGTCCGGTGGATGCGCAGGACGCCCCGCGATCCGCCGTCCTCCCAGTGCAGTTGGGGGTGCATGTCGGCGAAGAGCAGCCGGGCGCCGCCCCGGGCCAGCTGCCGGGCCCGGTAGGTCATGTCCGCCTCGGCCACCAGCCGGAGCTGCGGCCAGACCGGCTGGACGGCGATCTCCCAGTACCGGTGCAGGAGTTCGCAGATGCGGTCGCGGAGGGCGACGACCGGCGCGTCCCCGCGGGCGGGCGGCGCGTCCACGGCCGCCCGCAGCACGTCGGGGAGCGGGTCCGGAGCGTGCGCGGCCAGCAGATCGCGGCGGACCAGCCCCGGCGGGGTCCGGCGGACGGCGGCCAGCTCCTCCTCGAACGCGGACTCGAAGGCCGCGGGCCGCGGGGTCAGGAAGTCGGGGAGGGTGAGACGGTCCGCGACCAGGGACATCAGCAGGCCGGTGTCCAGGGCCCCGAGCCGACCGAGGACGGACCTGCGCCACGGCAGGTGCAGGGCGGACACGCCCGGATCGCGCAGGACGCGCAGGCTCAGGACGGTCTCGCCCAGGGGCGAGACGGCGAACCGCGTGTCCGCGAGGTCCTCGACACCGAGCTCGAAGCTGATCATTAAGCCGTACGCTACATCAGTTGGCAGGGCGCGCCCGGTGCCGTGGACTTCCCTCCATGACCTCCCCGATCCCGAACCTCCTGCCGTGCGCGCCCCCCGGGACAACCGGATGAGCCGCCGCCTGGTGCTGATCCTGGCCGTGACCTGCGCCGTGGCCGTCGGCAACCTGTACTTCCCGCAGGCCGTCGGACCGCTGATCGCCGCCGGGCTGGACGTCCCGCCCGACGAGGCCGCGCTGGTGGTGACCGCCACCCAGATCGGGTACACCGCCGGGATGGTCCTGCTGGTCCCGCTCGGCGACCGGATCCGGCACCGCTCGCTCCTCGTCGTCCTCCTCTCCCTGACCGGCGCGGCCCTGCTGGGCGCGGGCTGCGCCCCGGCCCTGCCGCCGCTGGTCGCCGCGAGCGCCCTGGTCGGGCTGACGACCGTGGCCGCGCAGGTCATCGGCCCGCTGGTGGCCGGGCTGGTGGCTCCCGACCGGCGGGGGGCGGTGCTCGGCACGCTGCTGAGCGGGTCGACCGGGGGCATGCTGCTGGCGCGCACGTTCAGCGGGGTGCTGGGCGAGTGGCTGGGCTGGCGGGCCCCGTACCTGGTGGCCGCGGTCGTCACCCTGGTGCTGGCCGCCGTCATGCGGTACGCGGTGCCGGAGACGGTCCCGGCCGCCTCCGCCACCGGCCGCCCGTACGCCGCGTTCCTGGCGGAGCCGCTGCGGCTGCTGCGTGCCGAACCGGAGCTGCGCCGCTCCTGCTTCTACCAGGCCGCCGTCTTCGGCGGGTTCTCGGCCGTCTGGACGAGCCTGGCCCTGCTGCTGACCGGGCCCGCGTACGGGATGGGGGCGCAGGCCGTCGGCCTCCTGGCGCTGGTCGGCGGGGTCACCATGCTGTGCACCCCGTTCGCGGGTCGCCTCGTGGACCGGCACGGCTCGGACCGGGTGAACCTGGTCTCCCTGACCGGGGTCCTCGTATCGGCTGCCGTCCTCGCGGGCGGCGCGCTCGGCGGCCCGGCGGGCCTGGCCGCGCTGATCGCGGGCACCCTGCTGCTGGACACCGCCATGCAGTCCGGCATGGTCGCCAACCAGGGGCGGGTGTACGCGCTGCGCCCGGACGCCCGCAGCCGGCTCAACACCGCCTACATGACCTGCGCCTATTCGGGCGGCACCGCGGGTTCCTGGCTGGGCGTCCGCGCCTACACGCGGTTCGGCTGGCCCGCGGTCTGCGCGCTGCTCGCCCTGCTCGCCGGGGCCGCCCTGGTCCGCCACCTGTGCGCGCGCCGCGTCCGGCCCGGACCGCCCGCCGGCGCGGTCGCGCAGACCGACGGGGCATGCGGCCGGTGAGGCGGCCACCCGCACCGGCCCGGGCTGCGGGCTGCGGGCTGCGCCGAGGGCCGTCAGCGCGTCCGGCGGCACCCCCGGCCGCCCCGCGGAACTCCCCCGCCCGGGCCTCTTGTTATCCTCGCGCGCCGCCCCGGTCGGGTCGGGCGGACAGGGCGTGGAGACAACGGGTGGGGTGGATGGTCGGCAAAGGCGTGCCCGACGGGCTCGCGGCGGTGGCGTGTTCCGCCGAGGAGCTGATCCTCGGCGACGGCGGCAGCGTGACGGCGTACGAGGAACTGCTTGACGCGGTGGTCCGCTGGGCCGGACGGGACCGGGCCGGGCTCGCCGAGGCGCTGCGCCCGGTCGCGGACTGCTGGAGCGGGGTCCACCGGCCCCGGGCGTACGCGGCACAGCGGCTGCTGGCCGTCGTACGGGCTGCCGTGCGGCCCGTCGGCCCGGAGCCGCAGACCGGGCGGGGCTGGCTGGAGACGTGTCAGCACGAGGCCGTACGCCTGGTGATCGGCGAGCGCATCGCGGAGGTCTGCGGGTGGCTGCGGGCCGGGGTGACCGTGCCCATGCTGCTGGCCGCGCCCAGCCGGGCCGGGGGCGCCGTGGACCCGCGCGACCTGGTCATGCGGCTCACCGAGTACGAGCAGGCGGGCGCCCGGCCCGGGCCCGCCGACCTCGGGCAGGCGCTGCTGCGGTGCGGTGGCGGCCCCGCCGACGCGGACGTACTGCGGGCGGCGGCCGAGTTGACGCTGCCCGAGGGGCCGCGGGTCGCCGCATGGCTGCGGCAGGGCGGTCTGCCGCAGCCGGCGTGGACGGTGGAACAGGAGCCGGGACCGCCGCAGCCGCCGAGCCGGCGACGGGACGCCAGGGTGGGACGCCGGATCCTGGTCCGCACCGAGGTCCTGCCCGGGCGGGGTGACTTCCCGAGGACGTTCTGGCCGCTCTTCCGCCCGTTCGAGCCGCTGATCGGCTGCCGGCACCTGCTGCTCGGCCACCGGGAGCGGCACGCCGCGGCCGTACTCCCCTGGCATCCGGAGATCGTCGCGGCGCGGATGCTGGCGGAGGTCGCGGCGACGGCCGACCAGGACGGCGAGAGCGGCGCGGAGTTCCTGCCCGCGCTCGCGGCGAGCGACGGGCCGCCCGGCCCGGCCGTGCACCTGGCCCTGGCGTACGGGCTCGGCGCCGGCCCCGACACCGACCGGGAAGCGGCCGTGGCCGCGCTGGCCGCCCTGGCCGCGCGGGGCCGCCTCGACGGCGCCCTGCTGGGCGGCGAGCTGGCCCGGCTGGTGCTGCTCGGCACCCTCAGGCTGCCGACGGTGACGGGATCTCTCCGGTCGGCTGCCGCAACAGCTGGCGCCGACGCGGTGTGGCCGGTGCTGGCCGCGGCACTCCCCGGCCTGCTGGCGGCGGCCGGGGCGGGCACCCCGCCCCGGCCGCACCCGCCGCTGCTGGCCCTGGCCGCGGACTGCGCCCGCGACTGCGGGGCACGCGGGGCGGTGACCGGAGTCGAGCAGCTCGCGGGGCGTCCCGGCTCGTCGCGGTCCGTACGGGAGGCCCGCCGCCTGCGGAACATCCTGGCGGGCACGTAGCGCCGGCCCGCGGGGCGAAACCCGCCGCCCGGGCGGCGGACGGCTGTCCCGCACCGGAGACCGCACGTACGGGGCAACGGGCGGAGGGCCGGCGCGCGACGGCGATCGCCGCCCCCTGACCAGCCGGGACCTCGCGGACGAGGATGCGCCACCCGGCTCGGCGGCACAGGGTCGGGGCGGTGCGCACAGGAGCAGTTCGTGGTAAAGGAGGGGCGGCCAAGGGGAAGCGGGCGGGCGGGCCC
>NZ_JACBGN010000236.1 GCF_013401435.1 Streptomyces sp. BR123 | reverse complement strand
GTGGGGTCCGGGGCCGGCGGGTCCTGGAGGTGCCGGGGCGCGGTCATGGCTTCGCCTGGGCGACCAGGACCCGGTCCCCGTCGGCGAGCGCGCCCCCGCCGACCGGCTCGACCTGGACCATCCCGTCGGCGGACATCCCCGCCCGGACCTCGACGCGCCGCCGCTCGCCCGCCGCGGCCGGGTTCTTGCCGAGGACCGTGACGGTGGTCCGCCCGTCAGCCCCGGCCGACACAGCGGACAGCGGCACGACCAGGACCGGCTCGCCCGAGGACGCGGCCGTCACCGTGAGCCGTACGCCCTGCCCCGCGAGCCGGGGGTCGAGCGCCTGGTCCGGCGTGACGGTCAGGGCGTACCCGCCGGCGTCCGCGGCCCCGCCCGGGGCAGCCCCGCCGGAGCCGGCGCCGTCCGGGGCGCCCGCCCCGGGCCCGGACGCCCCGGATCCGCCGGTCGCCGGGGTCGGGGCGGTGGCCACCGAGGCGACGGTCCCGGTGGCGGTCAGTCCGGTGGCCTCCGACAGAACCTCCACCTTCATACCTGCCTTGACCAGGTCCTTCTGGTGGGCCGGGAGGGAGGAGCGGATCACGGGGGCGCCCGCGGACAGGGTCAGCAGCGCATCCGGTACGGGCTCGCCCACCGCCGCCTTGACCGCGTCCAGGCGCGCCGGGAAGCCCTTGACGAAGACGAGTTCGTCCGCCGGGACCATCGGTCCGGAGGTCGCCCGGGCCGCCTCCAGGCGGCTGTTGGCCTTGGCCAGGTCCGCTTGGGCGAAGGCGAGTTGCTGCTGTGCCTCCGCGGTGTCGGCGCCGCCGCCCGCCTTGGCCTTGGCGAGTGCGGTCTTGGCGGTGGTGACCTGCCGCTGTGCGGTGTCGGCGGCGTCTTCCGCCGCCTGTAGTTTCTCCGTGTCGCCGGGATCGGCGGGCCGGGGGGTGTGGCCCAGCGCGGCGTAGAGCGCGGTGACCGCCGCCTTGGTGCCGGGGCCGTACGTGCCCGAGGGGTCCTTGCCGGCGGGGTGGCCGAGCGCCTTGAGGCCCTCCTGCAGCTGCCCGACGTCCTTGCCGGTGGCGCCGGGCTTCAGGTCCCGGTACACGGGCAGGGCCCCGGCCAGGGCGAACAGGGGCCGCCCCGAAACCTCGACCAGCACCTCGCCCGCCTGCACGGCCGCCCCGGGCTGCTTGTTGATCCGCGTGACCACGGGTTTGCCGCCCGTACCGGCGGCCGCGGCGGCCCCGGCGCCCGGGGACACGGTCAACGTCTGCTCGGCGGCGACCGTGCCGCGGACCACCACGGAGGAGGTGAGCACCCGCCGCTCGACCCGGTCGGCGAGGACGGAGGCGTTCGGCGGCGCGGCGTCGGCGGCGACCTGGGCGGGGGAGCGGATGGTGGCGGCGACGGCGATACCGGCCCCGGTCAGGGCGACGGCGCCGGCGACGACCCAGGTCAGGATGCGACGCCGACGCCCCAGCGAGGCCCGGGCGTCGTCCAACCCGTCGGATCCGTCCGACCCGTTGGATGCGTCGGGCCCGTTGGAGGCGTCGGGCTGGTCGGCGCCGTCGGGCCTGTTGGACCTGTCAGGCCGGTCGGACCTTTGGGGCTCGTCAGGCCCGTCAGGCCCGTCGGACCTTTGGGGCTCGTCAGGCCCGTCAGGCCCGTCAGGCCCGTCAGGCCCGTCAGGCCCGTCAGGCCCGTCGGGCCCGGGAGGCCCGTCCGGCTCGTCGGCCGCGTCCACCACGGGCTCGGTTGCCGGCGGCTCTTGATGTTTCACGTGAAACCCACTTCGTCGCTCAGCAGTTCTCGCCGATCACCTGGAGGGAGCTCACCCGCCACGAGTCGCCCTCGTTCTCCCGGGTCAGCGTGAAGGCGCCCATCTGTGAGGGCTTGTCCTTCAGTTGGTCGATCGGCTCGCCGGTCCTGGCGTCGTGGATCAGCCAGCGGTCCAGGTCCACGCAGTCGTGCAGGATCAGCGACCGGGGCCCCGGGCTCTCCACGCCGTCGACCCGGTGGCCCACCTCGCCGAGGAGAACCTGGCCCGCGGATCTGGAATGGGCGAGGTTGTCGCGCAGCTCCTGCAACTGGCTGCCGGTGGCCACCCGTTCGATGGCCGGGTCCTGCGGGTCCGGCGTGCGGTTCGCCGCGAGCCAGGTCGTCCAGTAGGTGTCGTACGCCTGCCGCACTTCGGGGCTCGGCGGTTGCAGCGCGGGCGCGGCCGCCGTACCCCCCGCGGGAGCGGAGGGCGGCGCAGGGGCGGTGCTGCACCCCGTGATCAGGGCCGATGCGAGGATTGCCGCAACGGCGGGCACGGCGCACGCCGCCGGGCGGAGCCTCATGCCGCGCCGTCCTTGAGGACCTTCTCGGCGAACGCCACCTGCTCGCCGAGGTGCTTCTTCTCCTGGTCCAGATCCTGTTTGTGCTTCTCGATCAGGGTGTTCTGGTAGGCGGTCAGGACGGCGGCCCAGGTGTCGGAGAGCTTCGTCTTCTGCTTGCAGGAGACGTCCGTCGTCGCAGCGGTGATCTCCTCGCCGGTGACCGGCCCGGTCCACCGGGTGCCTTCCATCTGCTGGAGCTCCCAGGGCGTCTTCACCTGGAACCCGGCGTCGCGCATGCAGGAGCTCCATTGGGAGATGGCCGCGGTGACCCGGCTGTCGCCGCGCGCCCGGTCTCCGGCCTGCTGGGTGAGCTCGTCGACCAGGCCGTTCCCGGCGGGGGTCGTGGAGGTGCCCTTGGGGCCCTTCGGGTAGAGCTTGCGGGCGGCCTCGCCGGCGCAGCCGCCTTCCGGGGCGCCCGGGTGGGCGGGGACGCCGTCCTGCGGGCCGAACAGGGCAGCCGTCTCACTCGGGTCGCGCTTGGCCGGGGCACCCGCATCACGATTCGGCAATTCGCCCGTGCGATAACCGTATTTCTTTGCTGAGTCGGCGTCCACAAGGCCGATTCCGCTGGTGCTTCGACGGGTGTCGGGGCCGGCGACGTACGTATTCGAATTCTTGAAGGAAGCGAATCCGATGCGGCGCATGCAGGCCTCGGTGAGGATGTCCTGCGCCTGCTGGAGCACTTTCTGCTGACTTTTGTCGAAACCGTAGGCGTCCAGCGGGAGAGCGGCGTTCGCCGGGTCGGGCTGCGGGGTGACCTTCACCGGAGGCTCGCCCGTGGCCGCGGCCGCGCCGCCCTGCTTCTCCGTCGACGGGCCGCTGCAGGCGCCGAGCGCCGCGACCGCGACGGCGGCGGCCAGGAGCAGGGGCAGCCGTTGGCGTGCGTGGTGCACGATCAGCCTTTCGATGGTGGGACTGGTGGTCGTACACTGCCCGGCACACCCGGGGCCGGGACCGATTCCAGCGGTCCCGGCCCCGGGTGGATCCGAGCGCCGATCAGCAGGGGTTCGCGGCCCACTTGCTGAGCAGGGTCATGGAGCTGTAGCCCGTGACGCTGGTGTTGTTGTTGCGGTGCTTGTCCCACCACTGGTTGCCGTTGATCACGGTGCCCGACTTGTAGCAGATGGGCGTGATCGTGTGGCTCCTGTAGCCGAGGCCCAGGGTCGTGGACGAGGTGGTGGAGTTGGAGCGGATCCGGACCCCGTCCTGCGTGTAGTCACCGGCGTGGGCGACGGTGACGGATCCCAGGGCGATCGCGGCGGCGGAGAGCGCCACCGCGGTGAACCTTGCTGCCTTGCGCACGCTGTCTCCTCTTCTGAGCGGACACGTCGGAGTGCAGCCGAGAGGAAGAGCCAGTACCGCCGTCAGCGGCAAGCGCTGAGCTGGTCCCCCCGGTCCAGTGAAAAACAATGGCACGAACGGCATTCCCGTACCAGGGGGTTTCGGCCGCGTGGCCGAGATCAGCCTCAAGCATTCGTATCGGATCAGCCGGCCGCTCGCGCCGCGTCGTCAGATCATTTTCGGTGTTTGCGCTGGAAAACGCGGGCCGCGGGAAAACGGCCGCCTCGGGTCCTCCGCTAATGGATGATCGGGAACCGCTTCGCGGTTGTCCGGAAACACCTGCTACTCGTCTTGCTCTCGCCGCTCGCTGCGCCGGCTTCCCGGATGGCGCGCCCGCAGCTCCGACACCATGCCGAACGCGGCCGCGGCCAGGGGCACCGAAAGCAGCATCCCGAGGATCCCGGCGACACTGGCGCCGGCCGTGATGGCCAGCATGACCACCACCGGGTGCATCTGCACGGTCCGGCTCTGGATCACCGGCTGCAGGAAGTGGCCCTCCACCAGCTGCACGGCGACCACCAGGGCGACGACCCACAGGCCGATGGCCCAGCCCCGTTCGGCGAAGGCGACGAGGACGGCCAGCGCACCGGAGAGGAAGGCGCCCAGGTACGGGATGTACGCGCCGATGAAGACCAGGGCGCCGAGCCCGACGGCGCCGGGCACCTGCAGCACCAGCAGGCCGACGGTGATGAGGACGGCGTCGATCAGGGCGATGAAGGTCGTGCCGCGCATGAAGCCCTCGACGGCGTCGAAGGCGCGCCGGGCCATCGCCTCGACGCCGTCACCCCTGCCGCGGGGGGCGAGCCCGCGCAGGGCCTCGGCGGCCCGGTGGGAGTCCCGCAGGAAGAAGAACATCAGCAGCAGGGCGAGGGCGGCCATGGCCAATACCTCGGCGACGACGCTGAGGCCCGCGATGACGCCGGAGGCGGCCGTGCCGCCGAACTTGGCCAGCAGGTCCTTGGCGTTGGCGGCCAGGTCCTCCAGGGAGGTCCCGGCGGCACCGAAATGCCCGGTGAGGTCCTGGCCGGCGCGCCGGAGGGCGCCGATGATCTGGTCGCCGGTGTTGAGGAGCGCCGAAACGACGATGTACGTGGCCCCGCCGGCCACCGCGAGCACGGCCAGGCAGGTGAGCGCGGCGGCGAGCGAGGGGTGGACCTTCATCCGGACCAGCCGCCGGTGCAGCGGCCCCAGCAGGGCCGTGCCGAGGAGGGCGAGCAGGACCGGCGTGACGGCGGCCTTCAGGACGATGCAGAGCCAGACCCCCACCGCGGCCACACCGGTGACGAGGAGTACGACCACGCACCAGGCGGCGAGGCGGCGTACAGGCTCGGGCAGCAGGGAGGAGCTGGGCACGCGGTCATCCAACCACGCGTCAGCCGCCCACCCGCCGCTGCCGTTCGCTCAGTCGGGATCCGGCTTCGACCGCTCGTTCAGCTCGAACCAGATCGACTTGCCCTCGCCGCGCGGGTCCACGCCCCACGCGTCCGCCAGCATCTCCGTCAACAGCACCCCGCGGCCGCTCGACGCCATCTCGCCCGGATGCCGCACGTGTGGCAGCTCGTCGCTGGAGTCCGCCACCTCGATCCGCAGCCGGCGCGCCCCCGGCGCGCCCACCGCCTGCGCGACGAGCAGCGCGTCGCCGTCGGTGTGCATGAGCACGTTCGTCACCATCTCGGAGACCATCAGCACCGCCGAGTCCACCTGTTCGGGGTCGGCCCAGTCGTGCAGCAGCTCCCGGATCTGCCGGCGGGCGCCCGCGATCCGGGCCGGCTCCGCCTGCGCCACCGTCAGCATCGTGCGGCGCGTGGGGCGGGAGGGGTACCGCAGCGGGACGCCGCTGCCGCAGCCCGGGCCCTCCCGACACAGCAGGACGAGGGCGATGTCGTCCTCGCGCCGGTCGGCGAGCGGGCCGGTGCCGTGGTGCGAGGACGGCCCCTGCACCGCCTGCACCAGCAGGTCGGCCAGCTTCTCCAGGTTCTCCGTCCCGTTCGTCCCGGACGTGCTCTCCAGGACCGCCCGCAGCCGCGCCCAGCCCGTGTCCAGGTCGTGGCCGCCGGTCTCGATGAGCCCGTCGGTGCACAGCAGCATCGTCTCGCCCGGCTCCAGCGCGAACCGGGTCGTCGGGTAGTCGGTGTCGGGGATGATGCCCAGCGGCAGGCCGCCGGCGGTGGGCCGCATCAGCACGGTGCCGTCCGTCATCCGGATCGCCGGGTCGGGGTGCCCCGCTCGGGCCACCTCCAGGATCCCGGTCTCCGGGTCGCACTCCACGTACAGGCAGGTCGCGAAGCGCGGGCTCCGGAAGTCGAAGCCCGCGTCGGCATCGCCGTCCGGATCGGGATCGGGCCCGGAGCCCGGGCCGCCGTACGAGCCGGTGCCCTGCACCGCGGAGCCCAGCCCGGCCAGGAACCGGGAGGCGCGGGAGAGCACCGCGTCCGGGCGGTGGCCCTCGGACGCGTACGCGCGCACCGCGATCCGCAGCTGGCCCATCAGCCCGGCGGCCCGCACGTCGTGCCCCTGCACGTCCCCGATGACCAGCGCGAACCGGCCCGACGGCAGTGGGATCACGTCGTACCAGTCGCCGCCGACCTGGAGCCCGCCGCCGGTCGGCACGTACCGCGCGGCGATCTGCATGCCGGGGATGTCGGGGCCCAGCGTCGGCATCATCGAGCGCTGCAGCCCGGTGGTGAGCTCCCGCTCCGACTCGGCCACGCCCACCCGCTGGAGTGCCTGGGCCAGCATCCGGGCCACCGTGGTCAGCACGGACCGCTCGTCCGGCGAGAAGGACACCGGGTGCTTGAACGCGGCCAGCCAGGCGCCCAGGGTGCGCCCGGCCACGACCAGCGGCACGAAGGCCCAGGAGGCGCGGCCGAAGCGCCGGGCGAGCGGCCAGGTGGCCGGGAACCGCCGCTTGTAGTCCTCGGCGGTCGGCAGGTAGATCGCCCGGCCGGTGCGGACGGCCTCCGCCGCCGGGTAGTCGGTGTCCAGGCGCATGTCCGCGAAGGGGCCCTCGTCCCCGGGCCCGTGCCCGTGGTGGCCGATGACCGACAGCCGGTCCCCGGCCACCCCGAAGACGGCCAGCCCGTCGGGGCTGAAGCCGGGCATGGACAGCGAGGCGGCGACCCGCAGCACCTCGGCCGTCGACCGGGCCTCCGCGAGGGCCCGCCCCGCGTCCAGCAGGAAGGCCTCGCGGGAGCGCCGCCAGTCGCCGGTCACGGTGGTCCGGGCGGCGGTGGTGCCGGGCTGGGGCTCGGCGATCTCCTGGATGCTGCCGATCAGCTCGTAGCCGAGGCGGCCGTCGGCCGAGCGGTTCTGCACCGGCTTCGAGCGGCTGCGGACGCTCCGCAGCACCCGGCCGTCGCAGTCCGTGATCCGCAGGCGGGCCTCGGCGAGGGTGCCCTCCGCCACCGCCAGGCTGACGATCCCGCTGATCTCGTTCCAGTCGACCGGGTGGAACCGGGACCGTACGGCCGCCTCCGGCAGCACGGCCGGCTCGGGGGGCAGCCCGAGCAGCCGGGCGGCCTCGCCGTCGAGGCTGACCTTCCCGGACGCGTCGTCCCACCGCCACAGGCCCGTCGCGATGGCAGCCAGGACATCCTCGGTGCGCACCGGGTCATCTTTACAGGTGGTCGCCGCGACGTGCCCGTCCGCGGGGCCCGCCGGGCGCGCCAGCGCGGTCGGCGTCCCGGACGGTAACCTTGGGAGGGTTGAATCCACCCCTGGTATCGCGAAGAACTGGATGACTGATGCATCGGTACAGGTCCCACACCTGCGGCGAGCTCCGCGCCTCTGACGTCAACACCGACGTCCGGCTGAGCGGCTGGCTGCACAATCGTCGAGACCTGGGCGGCATCCTCTTCATCGATCTGCGCGACCACTACGGCATCACGCAGCTCGTCGCCCGTCCCGGCACCGCCGCCGCTGCCGCCCTGGACAAACTGTCCAAGGAGACCGTCGTCCGCGTCGACGGCAAGGTCGTCTCCCGCGGCGCCGAGAACGTCAACCCCGACCTGCCGACCGGCGAGATCGAGATCGAGGCCGCCGAGGTCGAGGTGCTGGGCGCTGCCGCCCCGCTGCCCTTCACCATCAACACCGACGACGGTGTGAACGAGGAGCGGCGCCTGGAGTACCGCTTCCTCGACCTGCGCCGCGAGCGCATGCACCGCAACATCATGCTGCGCTCCGCCGTGATTGCCGCGATCCGCCACAAGATGGTGGCTCTCGGCTTCAACGAGATGGCGACTCCGATCCTCACCGCGACCTCCCCCGAGGGCGCGCGCGACTTCGTCGTCCCGTCCCGCCTGAACCCCGGCAAGTTCTACGCGCTGCCGCAGGCCCCCCAGCAGTTCAAGCAGCTGCTGATGATCTCCGGCTTCGACCGGTACTTCCAGATCGCGCCCTGCTTCCGCGACGAGGACGCCCGCGCCGACCGCTCGCCGGGCGAGTTCTACCAGCTCGACGTGGAGATGTCCTTCGTCGAGCAGGAGGACGTCTTCCAGCCGATCGAGAAGCTGATGACCGAGCTCTTCACCGAGTTCGGCGGCGGCCGCGAGGTCACCTCCCCGTTCCCGCGGATCCCCTTCCGCGAGTCGATGCTCAAGTACGGCAACGACAAGCCCGACCTGCGCGCCAAGCTGGAGCTCGTCGACATCACCGACGTCTTCGAGGGCTCCGAGTTCAAGGCGTTCGCCGGCAAGCACGTCCGCGCCCTGCCCGTCCCGGACACCGCCGCCCAGCCGCGCAAGTTCTTCGACGGCCTCGGCGACTACGCCGTCTCGCTCGGAGCCAAGGGCCTCGCCTGGGTCCGCGTCGGCGAGGACGGCACGCTGACCGGCCCGATCGCGAAGTTCCTCACCGAGGAGAACGTCAAGGTCCTCACCGAGCGCCTCGGCCTCGTGGCCGGCCACGCCGTGTTCTTCGGCGCCGGCGAGTTCGACGAGGTCTCCAAGATCATGGGCCCGGTCCGGGTCGAGGCCGCCAAGCGCGCCGGCCAGTTCGAGGAGAACGTCTTCCGCTTCTGCTGGATCGTCGACTTCCCGATGTACGAGAAGGACGAGGAGACCGGCAAGATCGACTTCTCCCACAACCCGTTCTCCATGCCGCAGGGCGGCATGAAGGACCTGGAGGAGAAGGACCCGCTCGACATCCTCGCCTGGCAGTACGACATCGTCTGCAACGGCATCGAGCTGTCCTCCGGCGCCATCCGCAACCACGAGCCCGAGGTCATGCTGAAGGCCTTCGAGATCGCGGGCTACGAGGCCGAGACCGTCGAGCGGGAGTTCGCCGGCATGCTGCGCGCGTTCCGCCTCGGCGCCCCGCCGCACGGTGGCATCGCCCCGGGCGTGGACCGCATCGTCATGCTGCTCGCCGACGAGCCGAACATCCGCGAGACCATCGCGTTCCCGCTGAACGGCAACGCGCAGGACCTCATGATGGGCGCGCCCACGGTCCTGGAGGAGTCCCGCCTGCGCGAGCTGAACATCGCGCTGCGCAAGCCGGTGGAGGCGAAGCCGGTGGACGCCAAGCCGATCGCGGAGGCCGTCCACCCGGACGCCTCGCGGTAACGCACCGCTGCGGTGACCTGACGTGCCGAAGGGCCCGGGATCCTCCGATCCCGGGCCCTTCGGCGTGTGGGGCGTGGGTGTGGCGTCTTGGTGGGGCGTTGGCGTGTGGCGTGCGCTGGAAGCGGTCCCGGAGGCCGGTCCTAGAAGCGGTCCAGGAGCCCCTTGAGCAGGGCCGCCGAGGTCAGCTCGCAGGGAGCCGGGCCGGCGTGGAAGAACCCGGTGTTCTCGGCGTCCAGCTTCCGCAGGAAGTCGAAGGCCTTGTTGTCGTGGTCGCCGAAGGCGACGAACTGCCAGTGCACCTGCGGTGCCGACGCGGCCGCGTCCGCCAGAGCCTGCTTCGCGGGCTGCCGGCTGTCGGGGGCGCCGTCGGTCTGGAACACGACGAGGGCAGGGCCCGAGTCGCCGTCCTTGCGGTAGCGCTCCAGGACCTGCTCCACGGCGACGTGGTAGCTGGTGCGGCCCATGCGGCCGAGCTCGGCGTGACGGCCCTCGACCCAGGACCCGTAGTGGGTGTCGAGGGTCAGGTCGGCGGTGCCGTCCACCTCCGTGGAGAAGAACACGGTGTGCACGGTCGCCTCGCCGTCGAGGTGCGCCGCCAGGGCGAGGGCGTGGTCGGCGAGGTACTGGGCGCTGCCGTCCTTGTAGAACGGCCGCATCGACCCGGACCGGTCCAGGACCAGGTACACCTTGGCCCGGGCGCCTGCCCTGCCCTTGGCGCGGAGCACCTGGCCGGCCGCCTTGTAGGCCGCGGCCACCTCGGGCGCCCGCTTCCGGACCACGGCCGCACTGTGCGCCGGACCCCCGGCGGCCCCGTCCTCCTCGGCCTCGGCCTGCTCGGCGACGGGCTCGGCTTCAGGCTCCGCCTCGGCGGCGACGGGCTCCGCCTCGGCAGGCTCGGCTTCGGCGGGGGCGTCAAGCGCCTCGGCCTGCGCGGCGACGGCCTCGGCCTCGGGCTCCGACTCGGCCCGTGCGGCGAGGGCCTCGGCCTCGGGCTCCGACTCGGCCCGTGCGGCGACGGCCTCGGCCTCGGGCTCCGACTCGGCCCGTGCGGCGACGGCCTCGGCCTCGGGCTCCGACTCGGCCCGTGCGGCGAGGGGCTCGGCGACCGGCTCCGCCTCGGCGGCGGCCACGGCTTCCTGAGCCTCGGCGGGCGCTGCGTCTTCCTTGGCGGCGGGCTCAGCCGCGGGCTCCACCTCGTCGGCAGGGGCCGCTGCCCCGGTGGTCGCGGTTTCCTGCGGCGCGGGCGCCTCGACGGGCTCCTCCGGCGCGTCGGCTGTCGCGAGCTGCACCTCGTCCTGGGCGGCCGTGGGTTCGGCCTGCGCGGTAACGGGCTCGGGTTCCACGGCCACGGGCTCCGCCGCCTCGGCCTGCGCGGTAACGGGCTCGGGCTCCACGGCCACGGGCTCTGCCTCGGCGGCGGCCACGGCTTCCTGAGCCTCGGCGGGCGCTGCGTCTTCCTCGGCAGCGTCGGGCTCAGCCGCGGGCTCCACCTCGTCGGCAGGGGCCGCTGCCCCGGCGGTCGCGGTTTCCTGCGGCGCGGGCGGCGCCTCGACGGGCTCCTCCGGCGCGTCGGCTGTCGCGAGCTCCACCTCGTCCTGGGCGGCCGTGGGTTCGGCCTGCGCGGTAACGGGCTCGGGTTCCACGGCCACGGGCTCTGCCTCGGCGGCGGGCTCCGTGGCCTCGGCGGTCACGGGCTCCTGCGGTGCCTCGGCGGTGTCGGGCGCCGCTTCCGCGGCAGCGGCAGCCGGATCGGCCTCCGCAGCGGCGGGGGCGGCCTCCGGTCGGGGCTCCGCGGGGGCGGCCTCGGGCTCGGCGGTGGGAGCCGCGAACTCGGCTTCGGGGGCCGTCGCAGTGGAGGGGGCCGCAGCCTCGTCCTCGGGAAGTGTGGCGGCGGGGGCCGCCGTGTCGGTCGGGGGCAGGGG